>DBTK01000143.1:7419-47492 GCA_002307015.1 Spirochaetaceae bacterium UBA1318 | reverse complement strand
TCACCCCTCACCGCTCACCGCTCACTTCTATCCCCTCACCGCTCACTTCTATCCCCTCACCTCTTCCCTTCGCCGCAGAGCTCGGCGAGACGGGCAATCCCCTCGCGTATCCTGTCCGGCGAGGAATTGGAAAAGTTGAGCCTCATGAAGCTCATGCCCGAGCCGTCGGGAAAGAAATCCCGGCCGGGAACGAACACGACCTTCCGTTCGATCGCCCTGTCGAGCATCGCGAGGGTATCCACCCCGGCGGGGCCGGAAACCCAGAGGAACATGCCGCCCTCGGGGTGGGTCCAGGAGAAGCCGTCGGGCATGCACTCCTTGAGCGCTGCGTCCATGACCCCGTAGCGTTCGCCGTAGGCCCTCCGTATCTTCTCCACGTGGGCGGCGTTATCGTAATCGCAGAAATACCGGTGCAGGACCCTCTGGTCGAGGCTCGAGGAATGGAGGTCGGAGGCCTGCTTTCCGGTCACGAGCTTTCCCATGACGGACTTCGGCGCGACGACCCAGCCGATTCTGAGCCCCGGCGCGACGGTCTTCGAAATCGTGCTCAGGTAGATGTTCCGACCCTCGGCGTCCAGGGACTTGATCGAGGGGATGTCGGTGCCCGTATACCTGAGCTTGCCGTAGGGGTCGTCCTCAACCACGAGAAGGCCGATCCTCGCCGCGATTTCGTAGAGGCTTTTCCGGCGGGAGGCCGAAAGGGTCCGGCCCGTCGGATTCTGGAAATTCGGGATGAGGTAGAGGAACTTCGGCGAATGCCGGGCGACGAGCTCGGGCAGGGCCTCGGGGATAATGCCCTCGTCGTCGGTGGGCACGGGGGCGAAGGCCGCCTCGTAGCTCTGGAATATCTGGATGGCGGCGAGGTAGGTCGGATTTTCGGTGAGAACGCAATCGCCCGGATCGAGGAGGACCTTGGCGATCAGGTCCAGCCCCTGCTGGGATCCCGTCGTGACGAGGATGTCGTCGGCCTCGGCGGCTATGCCCCGCTTCGCCATCTCGGCGGCGAGGAGGGCCCGCAGCGGAGGAAAGCCTTCCGTCGTCGCGTACTGGAGGGCCTCGGGACCCGATTCGGCGATGACACGGTCGCAGGCCGCCCTGATCTCGTTCACGGGAAAAAGCTCGGGGGCGGGAAGCCCGCCGGCGAAGGAGATGATGTCGGGACGGGAGGTGACCTTGAGGATCTCCCGTATGGATGAAGGACGCATCGCGTCCATGCGCTTCGCAAACCGGATACTCATGAGTCCCCCCTACAGTACCTTTTTCAGGAATTCCGCCGTCCTGGGATGGCTCGGCGACGAGAACATCTTCTCCGGCGGCGAATCCTCCAGGATCAGGCCCTCGTCCATGAACAGGACCCTCGTCGCCACGTGGCGGGCGAACCTCATCTCGTGGCTCACCACGAGCATCGTCATGCCTTCGGCCGCGAGGTCCCTCATGACGTCGAGGACCTCTCCGATCATCTCCGGATCGAGGGCGCTCGTCGGCTCGTCGAAGAGCATCACGTCCGGGTTCATCGCCAGGGCCCGGACGATGGCTATCCTCTGCTTCTGGCCGCCGGAAAGCTGGGCGGGAAAGGCGTCTGCCTTCTCCACCAATCCGACCCGCTTGAGAAGCTTCACGGCGCTCTCGCGGGCCTCGTCAGCGCCCTGCTTCTTGAGCTGGATCGGGGCGAGGGTTATGTTCTGCAATACCGTCATGTGGGGGAAGAGGTTGAAGTGCTGGAAGACCATCCCCATCTTCTCCCGCTGAGCGTCGATGTCGTGGGCCTTGGCCGTGATCGACACGCCCTTGAAGACGATGTCCCCGGCGCTGGGCCGCTCGAGCAGGTTGAGGCAGCGGAGGAAGGTGCTCTTGCCCGATCCCGAGGGCCCCACGATGACGACGACCTCTCCCTTGTCGACCGAAACGCTGATGCCTTTCAATACCTGCAGCTTGCCGAAGCTCTTGTGCAGGTCGACTGTCCTAATAAGCTCCACTTCGCATCCTCTTTTCGATATGGGCGATCAGTTTCGAAAGCGGAAAGGTCATCAGGAAGTAGATGAGAGCCGCGACGAGCAGGGGCTCGAAGGGCTGGAAGGTGTTGCTCCTGATGGTATCCGCGTTGTACATCAGCTCGGCGATCCCGATGATGGAAACGATCGAGGATTCCTTGATGACGACGACGAACTCGTTCCCGAGGGCCGGCAGGATGTTCCGTATCGCCTGGGGAATGATGACGAAGCGCATCGTCTTGCCCTCGGGAAGCCCGAGGGAGCGGGCGGCCTCGGCCTGGCCTCGGTCGACCGACTGGATGCCGGCCCTGAAGATCTCGGCGACGTAGGCCGAGGAGTTGAGTCCGAGGGTGATGACCCCGGACATGAAATCCGAGAAATTGATCCCGATGATGGGCTTCAGGGCCGGAATGTCCGGGAACCGGATGCCGATGCTCTGAAGGCCGTAATAGATGATGAAGAGCTGCACCAGGGTGGGCGTACCGCGGATGAATTCGATCCACGCCGTCGACAGGAAACTGAGCGGCTTGTTCCTGGACAGGCGTCCGAGAGCGAGAAAAAGCCCGAGGACGGTGCCGATGAGCACGGCGAAGGCGGCGAGAAGGATGGTGTTCTTGGCGCCGAGAATGTAGTACATGAAGTACTTGGAAAGAAACGTAAATTTCACGCGGCTTGCCTGCCTAATAAAGCGAAACTACCCCACGGATGGCCGTGAGGTAGTTTCGAGGAATTCGAAGACGGGACGGCTACTCGATCATGTCGTTGGCGGCGGCGACGTAGCCCTCGACGGCCTTCGCGGCGGTCAGCCGATCGAGGGTTTTGTTGATCGCGTCGACGAGGTCCTTGTTTCCCTGCTTGACGGCGGCGGCCGAACCGGATTCCTCTTCGGCGGGGAAGGTGATGGCGGAGACGGCGAGGTCGGGGTTCTTGCTCGCGTAGGCGTCGGCGACCGGCTTTTCGACAATGATGCCGGCTACCCGCTTGCTGCGGAGCTCGAGGACTAAGTCGGTGATCTTGCCGAGTTCCTTCAGTTCCTTGGCCTTGGGCATGTACTTCTTGGCGAGATCGACCTGGATGGTGCCCTTCTGGGCTCCGATTCCCTTCCCCTCGAAGTAGGCGAAATCCTTGATCTTGTCCTTGTCGGCCGCGAGGACGATGACGGACTGGACGGCAGTGTAGTACACATTGGAAAAGTCGGTGGATTTCTTCCGCTCGTCGGTCGGGGTCATGCCCGCGAGGACGAAGTCGATCGTTCCGGCGTTGAGGGCGGCGAGGAGGCCGTCAAAGGCCATGTCCTTGATCTCGAGCTGGACGCCGAGGTCCTTGGCGATTTCCTTCCCGATCTCGATGTCGAAACCGACGATCTGGTCCTTTCCGTCCACGTTCTTGTGGAACTCGTAGGGCGGGTAGCCGGCGTTCGTGCCGACGATGATCTTGCCGGCTTTCTTGATCCGGCCGAGGGCGCTCGTGTCCTGCTTCTGGCAGGAGGCGAGGGAGAAGGCGAAGAGAACGGCGACGGCAAGCGCCGCAAGGGTCGTAGCTTTTTTCACGATATCGCTCCTTTTCTGTAGTGTTATAATTATTGCGATTCTCCGTATAATTATGCAATAGCCTTGAAGGCCGAATTCGGGAATTTGCCGAGATTTCGAATATACCGCAATGAATTGAAAAGCCTTGATTCCTTCGCGGAGAAACGACAGCAACCCGGCCGAAACAGCCCCGGGGCCATCCCCGGGGTCCTGCGCTATCTGCCCAGGTAGTTCGCGATCCGAAGGATGTCGGCGAAGACCCCCGCGGCGGTCACCTCGGCGCCGGCACCCGGTCCCTTGACCACGAGGGGGCGTTCGGCGTACCGGGCCGTCGTGTAGGACACGATGTTGTCGCTCGAATCGAGGGAGGCGAAGGGGTGGCGCGAATCGACCTCGCGGATCTCGATCGAGGCCTTGCCGCCTTCGACGACGGAGACGTAGCGGATCAGCTTCCCGCTCGATTCCGCGGACTTCTTCATCGTCTCGAAGCGGTCGTCGAATTTCTCGAGGAGGGCGAGGAACTCGTCGACGGAATGGGCGTCGCAGCACTCGGGGGGCAGCAGGGGCTGGATGGCGATATCCTTGAGCTCGAGCTTCACCCCGAGCTCTCGGGCCAGGATCAGGGTCTTCCTCGCGGCGTCGAGGGCCGAGAGGTCGGTGCGGGGATCGGGCTCGGTGAAGCCCTTCGCCTTCGCCTCCCTCACCAGGCTCGAGAACGTCCTCGTTCCCTTGAAGTTGTTGAAGATGTAGCTGATGGTGCCCGAGAGCACGGCCTCGATGCGGACGACGGTGTCGCCGGAGGCGAGAAGGTCCTGCAGGGTGTTGATGATCGGAAGCCCCGCGCCGACGTTCGTCTCGTAGAGGAACTTGATCCCGTGCTGGGCGGCCGTCCGGTGGAGGGCCTCGTAGGACGCCCAGCTTCCGGAGTTCGCCACCTTGTTCGGGGTGACGATCGAGAGGTTCGACTTGAGGACCGTGAGGTACTGGTTCGCGACCGCCTCGCTCGCGGTGCAGTCGACGAAGATCGAGTTCGATTCGTTCATCTTCTGGATCGTGTCGACGAAACCGGCGGGGGAGGAGGGCTGGCCCGCCTCGAGGAAGACCTTGCAGTTTTCGAGGGGAATCCCGTCCTCGTCGAAGGCCATGTGCTTCGAATTGGCGATGCCGCAGAGCCTCAGGTCGATGGCCGCCGTGCGGAGGAGGCGCTCGCGGGCCTTCTGCACCTGCTCGATGAGGGTCCGGCCCACCAGGCCGTAGCCGATCAGGAAGAGCCTGACCGTGTTGGTGTCGGAGAGAAAGAAGCTGTCGTGGATTGCGTTCAGGGCCTTCGCCTCGTCGTCCCGCGAGACGACGACGGAGATGTTGAGCTCGGAGGAGCCCTGGGCGATGGCGACGACGTTGACCCCGTTCATGCCCAGGGCCTGGAACAGCCGGCCCGAAATCCCCGGCGTCCGTTTCATCCGCTCGCCGACGACCGCGACGATGGAGAGATTCTTCTCGATCTTCGGCGGATCGACGAGCTTTGCGCCGATCTCGAGCGAGAACTCCTCGGAAACCGCCCTCTCGGCGACGTGGGCGTCGGCGGGTGCGATGGCGCAACAGATGGAGTGTTCCGATGAAGCCTGGGTTATGAGGACGACGTTGACCTTTTTCCGGGCGAGGGCGCCGAAGAGCCGGCCGGCTATGCCGGTGACCCCGACGAGGCCGGTCCCCTGGACCCTGAGCAGGGCGATGTCGGAAAGCGAGGCGATGCCCTTGACCTGGCGGGTGGAGTCGCCCGTGCCCTTCTCGATCCGGGTCCCCAGGAAGGAGGGATTGAAGGTGTTGCGGATGCTTATCGGTATGCCCTTCCTCATGGCGGGCTGTATCGTCGGGGGATGGATGACCTTGGCGCCGAAATGGGCGAGCTCCATCGTCTCCTCGTAGGAGAGCTGGGCGAGGGAGAAGGCCTTGCGGACCTTGCGGGGGTCGGCGGTCATGATGCCGTCGACGTCGGTCCAGATCTCGATCTCGTCGGCGTCGAGGGCGGCGCCGACGATGGCCGCCGTGTAATCCGAGCCGCCCCGGCCGAGGGTCGTCGTCTCGCCCTTCGGCGTCGCGGAGATGAAGCCGGTCACCACGTGGAACGTGGAGCCGTTGGCGGCGAAATACTCGGCTATGGCCTTGTCCGTGGCCGCGCGGTCGATGCGGGCCGAGCCGAAATTCTCGTCGGTCACGACGAGGGCCCTCGAGTCGGTCCAGTCCGAGTCCAGCCCGAGGGAGGTGAGGTAGGCGGCCACGAGGGGGGCGGAAAGCCTCTCCCCGAAGCTCATGACGAAATCGAGGACGCGGGGCGAAAGCTCCCTGGTGAGGAAGACGCCCCGGAGCACGTCGGAGAGCTCCCTGAGGCTCGAGTCGAGGAGTGCGTCGTAGGCCGCTGCCGGCTTTTCCCCGACTAAGGCCTTGGCGATGCCGCGGTGCCTCTCGCCGATGGCGGCGGGAACCTCGGCGTAGCCTTCGTCCCGCTGGGCCGCGCGGCGAGCAGCGTCGATCAGCTGGTCGGTGATGCCGCCCAGCGCCGAAACGACGCAGGCGACGGGAGGCGAGGATACGACGATCGCTCCAAGTGCTCGAAGGCTTTCAACGCTGCCGACGGACGTGCCGCCGAATTTGACGATTTTACGCATCCCCGTTCCTTTCGCGGAGCGTCGAAATCCCGGAGAATTTCAGAGCCCTGCCGTCCTTTTGGAAAAGGGGCGTCCCGAACGGGACGCCCGGTAATCGCTACAGTATGTTGTCCAGGAACCGTTTGGTCCTGTCTTCCTTCGGATGCTCGAAGAGCACCTCGGGAGGGGCCTGCTCGATGATCTCGCCCATGTCCATAAAGACGACCCGATCGGCCGCCGCGCGGGCGAATCCCATTTCGTGGGAAACGACCAGCATCGTCATGCCCTCCTTCGCGAGGTCGGTCATGACGTCGAGGACCTCCTTGATCATCTCCGGATCGAGGGCGCTCGTCGGTTCGTCGAAGAGCATGATCTTGGGATCCATGGCGAGGGCGCGGGCGATGGCGACCCGCTGCTGCTGACCGCCCGAAAGCTGGTCCGGGAAGGCCCTTTCCTTGTCCGCAAGGCCGACCTTGACCAGAAGCTTCCTTCCGATCGCCTCGGCCTCGCCGCGCTTCATCCGTTTCACGTTGATCGGCGCGATGGTGATGTTGTTCAGCACCGAAAGGTGGGGGAAAAGGTTGAAGCTCTGAAAAACCATGCCCACCTCCTCCCGGATCTTCCGGATATCGGTCTTCGGATCAGTGACCTTCTCGTCGTCGATCCAGATGTCGCCGGAACTCAGGTGCTCGAGACGGTTCACGCTCCGGAGCAGGGTGCTCTTCCCCGAGCCCGATGGCCCGATGATGAGGACGACCTCCCCCGTCTGCACCGTCATGTCGACGCCGCGGAGGGCCTCGACCTTGTTGAAAAATTTAACCGCTTTTTCGATGCGTACTCTAGGTGTCACGTCTTTTCAACCTCGCTTCCATTAATCCGACGAGCCTCGAAAAGAAGAGCGTCAGGATCAGGTAAATAAGGGCCACGACCGTATAGCTTTGAAAGTACTGGAACGAGGTTGAGGCATACTCCCGTCCCCTGCGCAGCAGGTCGGAGATCGCCAGGATGGAAACCAGCGACGAGTCCTTCAACAGCGCGATGAATTCGTTGCCGATCGGCGGAAGGATGATCCTGATGGTCTGGGGCAGCACGATGCTCCAGATCGCCTGGGTCCTGGACATGCCGAGGGCGAGGGCCGCTTCCATCTGCCCTTTCGGGACGGCCTGGATGCCGGCCCTGAAGATCTCGCCCAGGTAGGCGCCGTAGCAGACCGACATGGCCACGATGGCCGAGGTCGGACCCTTGAGGTGAAGCAGGGGGCCCAGGGCGTAGTAGATGTAGAAGAGCTGGACGAGAAGGGGAATCCCCCTGACCACCTCGACGTAGATGGTGGCTATCCGGTTGACGACGATGTTCCTGGATATCCGGCCGAGGCCGGCGAGGAGGCCGAGCAGCAGGGCGAAGACGATGGATACGAGGGTTACCTCGAAGGTTGCGAGGACGCCATCCGGCACGAATGCCAGGATTTCCCGGTAGGGTGACGGATGGACGAGCGGCAGGATGACGAGGACAGCGATCGCGCCGAAAAACGCAATATTCCAGGCAGAGAGAACGGAATGCTCCCCCTGCGATGGAATAAGGGTACCGTCGGTGATGTTTATCATCGGCGGTACCGATGTACGATGGTCGGGCGAGGCCGACCCCTTATTCTTTCCGTTCATGTTCTAGCGAAGCCACTTCTTTTCGAGATCCGCGAGCTTGCCGGAGGCGGTGATCTTGTCCAGGCCCGCGTTGAGGAGGTCGAGGACCTTCTTGTTTCCCTTGTTGACGGCGATGCCGTAGTACTCGTCGGTGAAGGGCTTGCCGACGATCTTGAGCTTGCCCTTGTAGCTGTCGCTCTGGAGGGCGAACTGGGTGGCGGTGGGTCCGTCGACGACGGCTCCCGCTATCCTTCCCTGCACGAGGTCCTCGAAGGCGAGGCCAATCTCGTCGTAGGTGGCGAGGGTGACGCCGGCGACCTTCTTCACCTCGATGGCGCCGGTCGTGCCGATCTGGGCTCCGACCTTCTTGCCGGCGAGGTCGGCCACCGTGGTGACGTTGTTCGTGCCGGTCTGGACGACCAGGATCTGGCCTGCGTTCACGTAGGGCTTGGAGAAGTCCATCTGGACCTTGCGCTCATCGGTGATGGTCACCGACGAGCAGACCGCGTCGTATTCCTTGTTGGCGAGGCCGGCGAAGATGCCGTCCCATGCAGTATTCTTGATCGTGATGTCCAGGTTCGAGGCGGCGGCGATCGCGTTCAGCACGTCGACGTCGAATCCGACGATGTTCTTGTTCGCATCGACATACTCCATGGGCGGGAAGGTGCAGTCGCTCGCGATGATGAGCTTGACCTTGGCCTGGCCGAAGGCGGTCGTCGAAAGGACGGCGAAAATGGCAAGAACGGTCGCAATGACAAATAACCGATGTTTCATGGATGGCTCCTTGGATAGGATTATTTTTCACTATACAGCATATCCATACAGTCATGTCAATAATAACCGTATAATTATGCTTTCATATTGCATAAAAACACCAGCTCCGCTATCGTTCCCCCATGGAACAACTCGGCTCCCTCCTCCTCCTCATCGCCTGCATAGGTGCCGGCATGATTCTCGGGAAGACCAGGATCTCGCCCCCGCCCCGGTTCGTCAACGTCGCGGTGAAGCTCTCCCTCTGGCTGCTGCTCTTCTCGATGGGCTTCAGGATCGGGAACAACGCCGAGCTCCGCTCGAGGCTCCCCGAGATCGGGGCGGTGAGCCTCGCGGTGGCCATGCTCGCCGTTCTCGGCACCGCCCTGGCCTTCGCCCTCTACGCCTTGGCCGGCAGGGCCTTTTTCCGGAGGCCGGGGAGAACCGGACCGGCCGAATCCCCCGGCGTCAGACCCGACCCGAGCCGCACAGCGGGGCTCGCCTCGCGCCTCGAGAGCATGAGGGGAACCCTCACCCTCCTCGGCATCGTCTGCCTCGGCTTCGCCGCGGGATGGCCGATGCCGGCCTCCATCCTTCCGGTCGCCGAGGCGACGACGAGCTGGATGCTCTACCTTCTCCTCTTCTTCATCGGCATCCAGCTGATGCAGAGCGGGGTCGACTTCGCCAAGGCGGCCATGAAGCCCCAGACCGTCATCCTCCCCCTGCTGACGATCGCAGGCACCCTCGCCGGGGCCCTCGCGCTGAGCGGCCCCCTGCACGGGCTCGGACTGCTGCACGAAACCCACGGCAGGACCCTCGCCCTCGCCGCGGGTTTCGGCTGGTACTCGCTTTCGGGCGTGCTGATCACGAACATGGGGAGCCCCTACCTCGGCTCGATCGCGTTCCTCTGCAACATGATCCGGGAGACCATCTCCCTCGTCTGCATCCCCCTCCTCGCGAGGGCGGGGGCGCCCAGGCTCGCCATCGGCATCGCCGGGGCGACCTCGATGGACGTGACCCTGCCCCTGATCGAGCAGTGCTGCGGGCCCGAGTACGTCCCGGCCTCCGTCGTCCACGGGGTCCTGCTCTCCTTCCTCGTGCCCGTCCTCGTGCCGTTCTTCTATAACCTGGGGTAATCTAAAAGTTGCCGGAGCCGATCGAAAGGTTGAGGGTCAGCTTCATCGTCCTCGCCGAGGTGACGGCGGAGGGACCGGACGCGCCGGAATCCAGGTTCGCCGTGTACTCCGAGCCGTCCGGGCCGAGCATGAACTGGGCGCCGAGGCTCGCCGTGCAGTGGTCGAAGAACTTGTAGGAGATCGACGGGTTCACCACGGCGGAGCCGTCGCTCAGGTTCATGATGGCGAAAAGGTTCGCGCCGAAATCCGTGTTCCAGATCTTGGAAAGCCCCAAGGCTCCCGCCGCGTAGTGGTGGCCCCAGTAGTAGGTCGAACCGATGGTAGGCAGGTCGAGGGGATTGGCCTTCCCCGTCGTCGTGTTGTTGTAGCCGTAGGCGGAGATCGTGTACCGGATCGCGTCGTCGTAGAGCCGGGAATTCGAGTAGCCCTCGCCGTTGTAGTAGTACTGGCCGTAGGCCGTCATCGTGGCGTGATCGAAGTCGTGGCTGTAGCTCAGGCCGAACGTGCCTGAATAGTAGGGGCTCGTCGTGTCCCGGTAGGTCACGAGTCCGTCCGAGGCCGACCAGGCGGACTGCTGCGCCGAGCTCGTGGCGGCCGAGGCCCGCTTCACGTAGGTCCGGTCTGATCCGCGGGCGACCGTCCCCTCGGCGAAGGCGTCGAAGATGGAAACGGGCGTCGTCACCGTGGTCATCGCCCGGGGAACGCGGTCCTTCTGGAGGAAGCCGCCGACCCCGATCTCGGTGTTGCCGACGAGGGTCTCGAACTTCGGGGCGACGGCGACGGCCGCGGGATCGGTGTTCAGCGATCCATCGGCGTTGGGTTTCGGCAGGATCAGGTAGAGGTAGGCGTTCGTAGTCGAGCCGAAGGGAACCTGGGTTCGCAGGGATATCGGCCCCTCGAGCTGGTTCGTCGGGTTCTGGGGGTCGATGGTCCCCAGATTGAGCACGTCGGCCGGACTGAAGAAGTAGCCGACCCCCCACTTGATCGTGTGCTTGCCGAACCGGAAGTTGACCAGGTCTTTGTAGGTGAAGTCGCTGAAAAGCTCGAAGATCTTGATGTTCGGGACGGTCGAGGTCGTGGTCGTCGCCCCGAAGCTCGAATAGCCGGCGACCGTCCCCGAGGTCGAGCTCGCCGCGTCGAAGGGATAGCTCGTCTTGAACTTGCCGAAAACCCGGAAGTCCGTGTCTGGCCTGGCGTCGAAGAAGAGGGTCGCGTCGACCGTCGGCTCGAGGGCCTTCGAACTGGGATCGGCGATGCCGAAATCCCCCGTCCCGAGGGTGTTCCAGGTGCCGGAGAGGGCGAGCTCGGAGTCGACAGACCCGCCCCACCTCATCCCGGCCGTCTTGAGGAAGCCCTCGGTCGAGGAAGCGGCCGTCGCCGTGGCGGCGGATGAATCCTGGACCATGGTCGAGCCCGAGAAGAGGTCTCCCTCGGACGCGGAAGCCGCCGTCGAGGAAGCCTTCTCGGAAGATGCCGAACCGCCGGCCGTCCCAGTCGCCTTCCCGGCCGTGCCCGACATGGCCTGTGCACCGTTCCCGGCGCTTCCCGCCTGCGGTGCCGTGTCCACCATGTCGCCCGAGAAGAGGGCGTCCTCGGCGTTCACGCCGCCGGTGCTCTGAGCGAACCCGGCGAAGGCGGCCAAAACCAGAACGACGGCGATCAGGACCGGTGTCTTTTTCATCCCTCCCCCTACTGGCTTACCTGTTCGAGAAAGGCCTTGGAAAAAACCTTGTCCGGCAGCCTCGCGATCGAGGGCTCGGTCATGGTCAGCTGGGATTTCTCGCCCTTGTTGAGCTCGTCGTTGATCAGGATCATCGAAGGAAGGAGCTTGTCGCCGACCCTCGTGTATTTCGGCATCAGGGTCGTCCTCATCAGGCGATCCGAAACGCTGTAGTCCTCCTGCTTCAGAACCATGGTCTCGTCCTTGCGGACGAAGAGCCTCGTCTTCGGGTAGGAGACCTCGTTCGTCTTCGCCTTGAGTTCGATGACCCAGACGGGGAATTTCCCGATCGTCCCCTCCGAGGTCGAGGCGATCTCGTAGTCGTCCTCGAGGTGGCGCTTGGAGAGGTCGGAATTCTTGGCCTTGGAGTCGGAGATGTTTTCCTTCATCGTCGAATGGTTGAACTTACGGCTCTCCGGATCGTAGAACCAGACGTTCTCGTCGATCTTGAGGTAACCCTGTCCCTTCTGGACCTCGGGCAGCATGATGAGGAGGACGAACTGGTTGTGCTCGTCGCGGCGGAAGAGGCGTGCTTGAGTGGTCGAGTCCTTCTCCCCCGGCTTCTGGGTCACGATCGTATAGACGGCCGAGTAGTCCAGGCCGCCGAAATCCTGCATCGCGTCTATCGTCCTCAGGATCTGATGGAAGTCGGGATCGGCCGCCCAGAGAAAACTCCCCGAGAGGACGATGGCTGAGGCAAGGAAGAGGACTCGTCTAATTCCTTTCATGGAAACTCCTTGGGAAAGCCCATTACTTCGTCGTGCCGAGGGCGGCCGCCGGGCTCAAATTCGCCGCGTTCCTCGCCGGAAAAAGTGCCGCGAGCAGGGTCAAAAGCGCGATGATCGCCACGTTGGCGAGAACCTGCCACGGAATCAGCTTGAAGGTCAGGTGGCCGTTCTTCAGCAGGATGAAGACCGGGGAGTTCATCCCGATGTTGATGAGGGAAAGTGCCCCCATGATGATCGATGCCGCGACGAGGCCGGCGAGGGCCCCGCCGATCGCGAGAAAGAGAGCCTCCCACAGGAACAGGTCCCTCACCTCGTTCTTCTGCATCCCCACGGCCCTCATCGTCCCGATCTCCTTGATCCGCTCGAACATGATCATCCGGAAGGTGTTGGTGATCCCGACCATGATGATCAGGAAGAGCACGACGAGGATCACGAGGCTCGCGATGTTGAGGGCGTTCACGATTTGCTGGACCTGGGCGAGGATGTCGTTCAGGGTGTAGAGCCGGTACTTCGTGCCCTGCCAGGTCTCGGTTTTCGACTGCTTCATCATCGCCGCGAGGGGATTTCCCTGGCCCGAGTCGGCCTTCTTCCGCTCGAAGGTGTTGAGCTTCGTTTTCATCGCCGCGTAGAGCCTGTCGGCGGCCGGGTCGATCTGGTTTATCGAATCGAGAATGATCCCCATCTGCTGGTACTCGTTCGGGGCGATATTCAGGAGCTCGTTGACGTAGTCCTTGTTCGCGTATGCCGAAAGCGAACCGAGCAGCCCCGGATTGACGCTCATCGCCTCGAGGGTGAACTCGCCGACGTTCTGCTGGCCCGTGGCCGTCTTGAGCTGGACGAGCATCCGGTCGCCGATCTGGACGTTGAGTTTCCTCGCGATGTCCGCGCTCAGGATGACGCCCTGGCGGTCCTTGGGCAGGGACTCGAAGCTCCCCGACTGGAGGACGAGCCGGTCCTTGAGGAATTTCTCGTTCCCGAGGTCGACGCCGACGACGTCCTGCAGCACCTTCTTGCCCTCGAAGATCAGGGTGCCGTTGAAGGAAGAGCGGCGGTTCACGTACTTCACCGGCAGCTTCGCGTCGAGGAGCAGGGCCGAAACGGCCGCGTCGTCCCTGATGATGCTGACGTCCTTCCCGCTCGCCGACTTTTCCACCCCGTCGATGAAGATGTGGCCGGCGAGGAGCTGGGAGAAATTCTCGCTGACGTTCTCGACGAAGGAGCCGGAAAAACCGTTGATGATCGTGACGATCATGATGCCGAAGGCGATCGCCCCGCCGAGGAGGAAGCTCCGTTTTTTCTGCCTGCTCAGGTTCCGCAGGGCTATGGTCATGACTGTTTTCATCCGGTTCTCCTACTCGGTCTGGATGGCGCGGACGGGGGGTATCCTCATGGCGACCGCGACCGGATAGAGGTGGGCCAGGAATCCGACGACGGTCACCATGACGAGGGTCCAGATGAGGGATCCCGCCTGGATAACCGGCCTCAGCACCTTCCCCCCGAAAAGGATCTCGAGGAAAGAACTCGAGGCCTTGATGCCGATGACGTTGAGGATGCCGACGACGGTCCCCGCGAGGACCATGCCGACCAGTCCGAACACGATCGTCAGCGTGAGGGTTTCCGTCAGGAACATCCGCCAGACGAAGCTTTTCTGCGCGCCAAGCGCCCTCATCGTCCCGATCTCGCTCGTCCGCTCGATGACCGAGATGATCAGGGTGTTCATCATGATGATGATGGCGACGATGGCGACGATGAGGATCGCGACGTCGAAAACGACGCGGACCACGTCGATGGCCTGGCCGTAGGGACCGGCAGCCGCCTGCCAGTCTCCCGCCCTCGCCTGGATGCCCTCGCGGGCGAACCAGAGGTTGAGGGAGGCGATGTAGCGGGGAACGCTCACCCCGGGCTTGAGCCTGAGGAGGATGTAGTGCCAGGCCCCGGTGTCGATCGCCGGGCGGGAGGCCGCGTTCGCCGCCTTGTCGCCGAGCAGGGTGCCGATGCTCCTTTCGGTGATGGCGGCCCCCGGCTTCACCCCGGTGTCGACCATGTCGCCCCCGAAGAGGCTGTCGGTATCCGTGGCGGCGAGCAGGGCCGTCTGGGACGGGGCGAGCTTCACCTCGTCGCCCGAGCCGACGGTCATGCCGTTCAGGGCTCGGAGGGTCTGGACGTCGACGTAGGAGATGAAATCGGTGCCGCCGTTCTCCTGCTTCCAGTCGAAGATCCCGACGATCGGGAGCTCCCGGATCTTCATCCCGTTGACCCCGAAACCGTTGAGCAGGATCTTGGTCCCGACGACGAAATCACGCTTGTAGGATTTCTTGAGGGAATCGGCCCGTTTCCGGGTGATGAGGATACCCTCCTCGCCGTTCCGGAGGTAGCGGCCCGAGACGAGCTTCATGTTGTCGAAGAGCTTGTGGTAGCCCTCGGCCTCGATCCCGAACAGGAGGGTGAACTTCCCCATGGCCGAATCGTCCGAGGTGTCGGCCGAATCGGCGCTGTCGCTCTCGACGCTGAGGCTGGAGAATCCCGTCACGAGGGGGCTGAATCCCCTCACCTGGGGATCCTGGGCGAATTTCTCCCTCAGCGCGTCGAACTCAGGGATTACCGGGGTTTCCTCTCGGGTGCCGGGGGACTGGACGCCGAACAGGGAGATTGTGCCCTTCGCGATCCCCGTCACCATGACCTGGCCGGTGTAGTTCGCGATGAAGGACCGCTCGATCCCGGCCTCGGCCGAATCCATCAGGGAGTTTCCCACCACGATGATGACGACCCCGAGGGCGATGATCGCGCCGATGATGAAACTCTTCGACTTGTGCTCGAGGATGTTCCTCAGCGCGATCCGGAAGAGGACGGACATCAGGCGTTCTTCCCGCCGTCGGACCTCGCGTTCTCGGTTCGGCGGTTCTCGATCACCTCGCCGTCCTTGAGCTGGATCACGTGGTCGGCGATGCCGACGATCTTGAAATCGTGGGTCGAGAAGATGAAGGTGGTCTCCATCTCGCGGTTGATCTTCTTCATCAGCTCGATGATAGCCTCGCCGGTCTTCGAGTCGAGGTTGGCCGTGGGCTCGTCGGCGAGGACGATGCGGGGCTTGGTCACGAGGGCCCTGGCGATGGCGACGCGCTGCCGCTGGCCGCCGGAGAGCTCGTTGGGCCGGTGGTTCTTCCACTGGGTCAGGCCGACCTCGGCGATCAGGTAGTCGATCCACTCCTGCTTCTCTTTCTTGTTCTGGGTCTGCTTGCCCAGCAGCAGGGGGAATTCGATGTTCTCGTAGATGTCGAGGACCGGGATCAGGTTGAACGACTGGAAAATGAAGCCGATCACGTCGTGCCTGAGCTTGGTGATCTCCTTGTCGGAAAGCCCGCCCGTCGCCCTGCCGTCGATCTCGACGGCCCCCGAGGTCGGGGTATCGATGCAGCCGATCATGTTCAGGATGGTCGACTTGCCGGAGCCGGAGGGCCCGGCGATGGAGATGAAATCTCCCTTCTCGATCTCGAAACCGACCCCCTTGAGGGCCTCGACCTCGGTCTTGCCGAGGGGGTATATCTTCCTGACGTTTTCAAGCTTTACGATCGTCACGGTTTTCTCCTTCATGCCAGTATTTACGCATCCCGAACACCGGGACGCGGGGACGGATCGCCGAAACGGGGAACCCTTCGGCGACCCGCGACGGGAACACCCTTCCCATTATACAACAAATGAGGACCTCGAAAAACCTAACCGAGTTTTTCGAGATACCCAAATGTCGTCGAGGGTCGGGAACCCGTCGTCGTCCTGACCACGGGGCCCATGATGACACGGGTCGTGATCAGCACCGCGATCACGGCGGCGAGAACGACGATGCCGAATCCGATCAGCAGCTTATTGCTCGTTTTCACGCGAACCTCCCTTTCTCGCGGCGAAAGCCTCCCAGCGCTCCCCGACGTCCCCGATGGAGATGTCGAGCCTCGCCATGGCGGCGAAGAGCACCGGAAGCATCCTGGAGAAAACCTCCTCGCGCTCGAGGGCCCTGATCTTTTCGTAGGCCCCTTCGGCGAGAAAAAACCCGATGCCGCGCTGATTGTAGAGTATCCCCTGATCCTGGAGGAAGGAAAAGGTCCTCATGACGGTGTTGGGATTCACCTCGAGGGACTCGGCGAGGTCCCGCACCGAGGGCACCCGGTCGCCGGGCTTCCAGTCCCCCGAAAGGACGGAGGCGTAGACATGGTCGGCGATCTGGAGGTAGATCGCCTTCGAATTATTGAACTGCATTGCGGATCTGCGCCTCCTTCAGCCTGAAAAAGGAGAAGACGAGCCAGAAGGCGGGAAAAACGCTCCAGCAGAAAACCTGGGCGGCGATCTTGAGGGATTCGAAAAAGGGCATGAGCCTTATCCGCTGCGTGTACTCTCCCGCCCAGTAGTTCGCGTCGCCCCGGCCGAAGAGAAGGAAGAACCCGAACATGGCCACGGCGGCGAGGACGAAGAAGAAGGACACCACGGAAAGCAGGGTCTTCACCAGGTGGTTTTTCCGGAAGTACAGGGCACCGGCGAGGAACAGGGTATCCATGACGATGAACATCCCGATCCTGCTCCAAATCTCGGCATCGAAGGGATTCAGAAGTCCCGTCCCCTGGCCGAAGAGGAAGAGGTTAAGGACCTGGGAGAGGGCGGAAACCACGATCATTCCGGCGAGGGCGAAGGCCGACCAGCCGACGGTGAGCAAGAGGAACCGCCCGACGAATTTCTCGAGGGTCGAGGCTGGCAGGGTCAGGTAGAGGGAGGCGCTCTCGGGGCGGTAGAGCTCGGAGAATGACCTCGAGGTGACGATCATGCCACCCAGGGTGAGGATCAGCTCGAAGGCGAATTTCGGAAATCCGACGTGGGCGTCCCTGAAGGCGAGCAAGCCCGAGATGACGAGGTAGACGCCCATGACCGTCAGGGAAGTCAGGGTGATCGCCCGGTGGGCCCCGAGGACATCGCGCTTGACCAGAAGCCAGAGCCTCCTGAAGCTGAAAAAATCATTGATCTTCACGGGAAGCTCCTTCCTCGAACATCCGGCCCATCCTTTCACGATTGGAGATGACGGCGTTGAACAGCACCTCGAGGTTGATCGTCGAATCGGATCCGTCGACATTCTCCCTGACGACGGTGAAGCCGGTGACACCCTTTTCGGCGTAGATCGCCCCCTCGCCCGGGTCCTCGGCCTCCTCCGTAATCGAAAGGCGTTCGGCGACCCTCATCAGCGGCTGGTTGAAGGCGATCAGACCCGAATCCAGGATGATGATGGGGTCGATCAGGCTTTCCATGTCGCGGACCTGGTGGGTCGAGATCACGAAGATCCGCTCGGACGACAGGGACCTGGCGACGATCCGCCTGAAAAGGCTCTTCGAGGGGATGTCGAGGCCGTTCGTCGGTTCGTCCAGCAGCACGAGCCGCGCCCCGGAGGCGAGGGCGAAGGAAACGATGAATTTCTTCTTCTGGCCGTAGGAAAAGGCGTTCAGCGGCTTTTTCCCGTCGAGGTCGAACTCCCTCGCGCAGTCGGCGAAGAGGGCGTGGTCGAATCGGGGATAGAAGGGTGCGTAGAGTTTCTCGTACCGCCCCAGGGTGATCGCGGGCAGGGTGAACTCCTCGGGAACGTAGTAGATATCCGCAAGGAATTCGGGGCTCCGGCGGGCGGGAACGTTCCCGAGAACCGACAGGCTTCCCCCGGTCGGAAAGAGCAGGCCGGCGAGAAGCCGCAACAGGGTCGTCTTCCCCGCCCCGTTCATGCCGAGGAGTCCGTAGATGTTCCCCGGTTCGAGGGCGAGGTCGAGCCCGTCGAAGAGCCTGGTTTTTCCATACCCGAAGCTCAGTGAATCGACAGTTACCATGGTGCCTTCCTAGTGTTCTATTTTACCAGTACACCAGAAAGATACAGAATCGGTCCCTTTCTGTCAAGCGAAAAACCGCCCTAAGCCAGCTCGTACTCCTCGCCGTACTTCACGATCTCGATGTCGGCTATCCCCTTCTCGAGCAGGAAGGCCTTCAGGTGGGCCTGGGCGGCCGGCTCGCCGTGGACGAGGTAGATCCTTTTCAGGCGGGAGCGGTCGAGTCCGGAAAGGTAGTCCCAGATTTCGCGGTAGTCGGCGTGGGCGCTGAAGGCGTTGATCTCCTCGACGCGGGCGCGGAGCTTGTAGATGTCCCCCATGATGCGGATCTCGGGACGCTTTTCCTGGATCCGCCGGCCCAGGGTGTTCTCGGCCATGTAGCCGACGAGGAGGATGACGTTGCGAGGGTCCTCGACGGCGTGGATCAAGTGATGCTGGATGCGACCGGCCTCGCACATGCCGTCGGCGGAGATGATGACCATCGGCCCCTTCACGTCGTTCAGGCGCTTGGACTCGTCGACGCTCATGACGAAGCGCAGCGAATTGAAGCCGAAGGGGTTCTGATGGTGCCGGATGAAGGCGTGGTGGATGTCCTCGTCGTAGCACTCGGGGTGGACCTGGAAGATGCTCGTGGCGTTGGTCGCCATCGGCGAATCGACGTAGATCGGCAGCTCCGGGATCCTCTTCTGGTCGGTGAGGATGTGGAAGTAGTAGACGAGTTCCTGGGTCCTCTCGACGGCGAAGGCGGGAATGATGATCCTGCCCCCCCTTCTCACGGCTTCGTTGACGACGCTCGCGAGCTTTTCGAGCGCCCCTTCCTGGGACTCGTGCAGGCGGTCGCCGTAGGTGCTCTCGAGCACGAGGTAGTCCACCGCCGGTATCGAGGCGGGGTCCCGGATGATCGGCGTGTGCTTCCTTCCCAGGTCGCCCGAGTAACCGACGACCATCCTCTTCCCCGATTCCGGATCGGCTATGGTCAGCACGGCGAGGGCCGAGCCGAGGATGTGGCCGGCGTCGTAGAACTCGAGCCCGATGTTTCCGGTGATGGGAAGGGGCCGGTTGTAGGACACCGTGACGAACTGGCCTGTCGCCTTGATGACGTCGTCCTCCTCGAAAAGCGGCTCCCAGGGGAAGGTCTCACCCCGCTTCGCCGCCTGCTTGCTCAGGTACTCGCGGTCGCGGTTCTGAATGTTCGCCGTATCCATCATGATGAGGGAGGCGAGATCCCGGGTCGCCGGCGTCGCATAGATGTTCTTGCCGAATCCCTTCTTGACGAGGAGGGGGATGAGGCCGCAGTGGTCGTAGTGGGCGTGGGTCAGGACGAGGGCGTCGATCCGGTCGATATCGTCGGTCGTGAAGCCCCGGTTCTTCCGGTCCGCTTCGTCCCGCCGGCCCTGGAAAGCCCCGCAGTCAATCATGACGCGGTCCCCGTTCACCGAAAGCACGTGCCGGGAACCGGTCACTTCCTGGGCCGCCCCTTCCGAATGTATTTTTATCGCCATGCAAACCTCCCGAGAGGCGTCGTTGCGCCAAGTCCCCATGATACCACGGTCGCCCCGTTTCCGGTAGTGACGAGGCCCGCCATGAACCCGGTTGCATCGAGGGAGGGCTCCATAGTACCCTTCAGGCGTTATGAACCACTACGAAGGGGAAATCGAGCCGAGGGCCGGAGAGCGGCTCTACGGCGTCCTGAAACTCGTCGCCATCATCCTCGTTCTCGCCATCGCCGGGGGCACGGGCTACGCCCTCCTACGGGGGCCGAAGCCGAAACACGCCGAAGCCCAGGCGGCCGTCGAGGGCGGCCCCTCCTATTTCGCCGGCATTGGCGAAGTGCGGTGCAAGACGGCCGACAAGGCCCAGGCTGCCGTCATCGTGCGCCTCAGCCTGCCCTACGATTCGAGCGATCCCCGTTTCACCGAGGAGCTCGTCAAGAAAAGCACCGAACTCCACGACGTCGCCGTTTCCTTCTTCGCCTCGAAAACCGTGGCCGACCTCCATCCCTCCAAGGAGGCCGCGCTCAAGACCGCCCTCAGGGACGAACTCAACAAGCGCCTCATCGTCGGAAAGCTCCATGAATTACTCTTCACCGAATTCGCCGTCATCCCCTGAACGGCTCGCCGCAAATGCCGCCGGCCCCGTGCGAACCGGGCAATCCTCGCGAGAAACAAAAAAAAGCGCAACCTTTTTCGAACCCCCGTGTCTCATCTATACTGAAAGTGAGGCATCCATGGAAAAGGTACACGCCGTTTTGATCAGATTGCCCGAAGTTCCGGAAGGTTCGCGACGTCCGGTGACGGTTCCCGAGCATCTTCTCACCCTCGCAGCCTTTTTCCCGGACGAGTACAGCCTGGACATCGTGGATCTGAACCTCGATCGGCTCTCCTACAAGCGGATAGCCAAGGTCGACTTCGTCTACGTCTCGGCGAACGACGTCCAGAAAAGCCTCCTCGTGAAGCTCGTTTCGGCATGCAACCGGCTCGGCATCCCCGTCGCCGCGGGCGGAGAGCTCATCGAGAAGGATCCCGGTTCCCGGATCGGCGTGGCCTTTTCCATCCTGAAAGAGGGCGTCGCGACCATCGCCGACTTCGCCGAGGACTTCGTCAGGGGGGCGGCGAAACCCCTCTACGTTCCGCACCAGGCCCAGAACACCGAGGGCGTCCGTGGCCCCCGGTATGAATTGATAAAGGGAAAACGCTACCCCTCGCCGGCGCGCAAGGCCCTCCACGACTTCGCGCGGGATCTCCTCAAGGGATTCCGGAGGTCCTTCACCGTCGGCACCGCATCCGTCTGATAAGGGAAAAAAAATGAACAACGCACCTTCGGTCGCCGCGCAGATCATCGTCACGATCATCCCCATCGTCGGAATCGTGATGGGCTGCGCCGTCGTATTCTTCTACCTTTTATGGAATTACAAGCAAAACAAGCTCCTGATCGAAAAGGGGCTGTACAAGCCGGCCAGTTTCAACATCTCGGCCTTCAGCCTGCTCACCGGCCTCCTGCTGACCGGCATAGGACTGGTTCTTTCCGTCTTTATCCTCATGATGGAGGGAAAGACCTACAACCTGCTCGGAGGTTTGATCCCGCTCGCGATCGGGCTCTGCTTCCTTACCTACTACGCGGTGCGAAAGAACAATCCCCAGAAATGATGAGGGAAAGGGGCGCCGATTCCACGGCCTGGTCCGATCTTCCCGACGACCTTCTGATCAAGGCCGTTCTCAACGGAAACGGGGATGTGTTCCGTGTCCTGGTGGAGCGTCATCAGCGTGCCGTCTATGGAATCGGACGTCGCTTCTTCCGGAACGGCGACGACGCCGCCGATTTCGCCCAGGAGGTCTTCATCAAGGCCTACACGAACCTGTCGGGGTTCCGGGGGCGTTCGAGTTTCCGTACCTGGCTGATGAAGATCGCCTACAACACGGGGGTCAATTCGGTCAAGAGGGCCAAGATCGTCGAGCCCCTCGGGGAGGACGAGATCGACTCGACCGCCGAGAGCCCCGAACGGATCCATCTGAAACGGGAGATCCGCGCGGCCCTGAACGAGGCGGTCGCGGGATTGCCCGAACGCTACGCGATCTGTCTCGACCTGTATTTTTTTTATGGGGTGCCGTATGCGGATATCGGGGACATTACCGACATTCCGCTCAATACGGTGAAATCGAACGTGTTCCGGGCAAAGAAATTGCTCAGGAAAAGCCTGATTGGCACGGCCGCGGAGGCTGGATATGACGTGTGAGAAATGCATGGACCGCTACCTTTCCCTCGACAACGGCGAGGCTCTACCCCGAGGCATCCGCGCCCATGTGGCGGGGTGCAACCGCTGCATGACCGAGATCAGGGGGTTCGAGGCCCTCCGCGAGGAGATGACGTCGCTTCCCCCCGAATCGGATCGCGACCTCGCCGACGAGGTCATGATGAACATCAGGCGCCTCAGCCCCGACCGGCAGACGGTATCGACAGGGCGCTGGCTCGCCGTCGGCATTACCTTGCTCCTCTCGGTCGCCCTCGTGCCCCTCGGCAGATCCTACCTCTGGGTCCGCCAGACCTGGGGCATGAGCTTCGACCTTCCCCTCTTCCTCGTTCTCGGGATCGTTTTCGTCCTCTACTGCACGGTGTTCATCGCCGTCCATGTCGACGAACTCTCCCACCGCTTCAAGATCCTCGACGCTTTCCTGAAGTAGGCGTAGGGGCGGCGAATGCCCCAATTTGACAAAACGGGACTGTCGACCCTATTATTCTCCGTTTCACCCTTGTCCCCTGCTTCTTCCACCGTGGTGAAACATCGGAGATAATCCATGACGCCCCGTGAGCTTGTTTTCGAAGCCCTCGCCAAGCGCGAGCCTCCCACCGTTCCCTACCAGCTGGACCTGACGGACCTGGTCCGCGACCGCCTCGCCGCCTACTTCCGCGACGAGAATTTCGAGGACGGGATCGGGAACGCCCTGGCCCTGGAGAGGAACGAGCTCCTCACCGACATAAGAGGCGACAGGAGCCGGGACATGTTCGGCGTCGTCTGGTCCCACGAGCAGAAGGGGGATTTCGGCGTGGTCACTGACTACCTCCTCAAGGAACCGAACCTCGATTCCTACCGCTTTCCCGAACCTGACGAGGGGGAGATAGCGGCGAAGTGCGAGCGCCTCGCCGCCGCCCGGAAGACCCGGTTCACGATGTACACCATCGGCTTTTCCCTGTTCGAGCGGGCGTGGTCCCTGCGAAACATGGAAGAGCTCATGGTGGATTTCATCCTGAACCCCGGCTTCGTCGACCGTCTCCTCGACCGGATCGTCGAGTACAACCTGAAGGTCGTCGACATCGTGGCCCGCTACCCGGTCGACTGCATCTTCTTCGGCGACGACTGGGGACAGCAGAAGGGTCTCATCATGGGCCCCGTACACTGGGACCGGTTCATCAGGCCGAGGATCGCCCGGATGTACGCCCACGTCAAGGCGAAGGGCATGTACGTGGCCCAGCACTCCTGCGGCGACATCCACGAGGTGTTTCCCGCCCTCGTCGACGCGGGGCTCGACATCTACAACACCTTCCAGCCCGAGGTTTACGACGTCGTCGAGATGAAGAGGCTCTACGGCCGGCACGTGACCTTCTACGGCGGGATCAGCACCCAGCGCCTCCTCCCCTTCGCGACGAGCGCCGAGGTGAGGTCCGAGACGAGGCGGATGATGGACCTGATCGGGAAGGGGGGGGGCTACATCGTCGCCCCGACCCACTCGATCCCGGACGACGTACCGACGGAGAACATCCTCGCCTTCCTCGACGTCGTCAGGAACCAAGGAGCGGAGAAATGAACCGCTACGAGGAAATGCTCCCCGAGGACTTTCTCGCCGAGGTCGAAAGGCTCCCGGTATTCTTCATCCCGGCCGGCCTCCTCGAGTGGCACGCCGACCACCTCCCCTTGGGCCAGGACGCCCTCAAGGCCTACGGGATCTGCGGCCGCGCCGCTGAAAAGCTCGGGGGCGGCATCGTCCTTCCGCCCGTCTACTTCGGCCGGCCGGGCTACTCGAGCTACGCGGGCACCCTCACCTTCTCGGAGGCCTGCACCGACCTCCTTTTCACCGAGCTCTTCGCGGAGCTCAGGAAGGTCGGCGCCCGGGTCATCGTCCTCATCACCGGCCATTACGGCCCCTGCCAGGTCGACTTCATCAAGCGGGTCTCGGCCTACTTCATGAAGGCCAACCCCGACGTCGAGATCATCGCCCAGCCCGAGTACGAGGGGGTCGAGATAGACGGCGAGGTCCCGGCGGACCACGCGGGCAAATGGGAGACCTCCATGTTCTGGCACCTCCATCCCGAACTCACCCACATGGAAAAATTCGCGATGGTGCCGAAGCGGAAGAAACTCTACCCCGATCCGCCGAACCGGTTCTACGACGAGGGCGAGGATTGGACCTGGAAGAGCGACCTCAGGAAGACGGCCTCGAGGGAACTGGGGGAACGGGCCGTCGAGGCCATATCGACCGCGATCGTCGGGCGGATCCACGAGCGCCTCAGGAAGATGAATTTGGAGACTGACCCCGGCTCCCGAAATTGACATACCCAATAGCTGATAGTTGATATGAATGAGACCGGCTTAAATTTTGAAATACCAACCCTCGATAGCCTCATGGGCGCCTCCGAATTACGCGGAGGCGCCCATGTCAGATTTTTTTTAGCGAATGCCCTGATCAATCAAGGGTTTGATTGCACCTATATTCTGCGGAGTTGCGAGGCCGATCCCGGTGTCGATATGCAGGCCCGGAATCTGGTAGCGTTTGGCCCAGACAATCTGCATTACCGGCATGTAGCCCTGAAGGTAGAGCACCTGGTCGAAGCTGGCGGTGATCCAGCCGTCCTGAAGGGCGCTGACCGTCGCGGGGGAAAGGTCTATGCCTCCGCAGATGATTTGGCCGGGCTTTTTCCCTGCCGACTGGAGAACCTTCGGCAGAACCGCCGTGATGCTGCCATGCTGGGTTCCGATGGCCTTCAGATCGGGATGGGCCTGGAGATAGGCCGTGAGTATGGGGATCGCGAGCGACGTATCGCTGTCCACCGCGGCGGACACGTCCAGCTTGTCGACCGTGAGCCCCGCCTTCACCAACGCGTCGTACACGCCCTGGCTGCTCCTGCTCCTGCCCTGCTGATGCCAAATGTCGTAGACAAGGGCCTTGTCGCCCTTCTTCAAGCCAGCCTTGACCATCGCCTGACCTGTCAGGTAGCCACCGTTGTAAAGGTCGGCGCCTGCGTAGCCAAAGCCCTTTGACTGATATTTAGCCTCGATATTCGGCATGGGGTTGTTGCCGCTTGTGACGATGATACCCTGCGCCTCAGCCTGATCAACGAGGGGCGCCCAGGCTGCCTCGCCGGGGTGATTCATTATGGCGATGCCGTCAGGACTGGCAGCCATGGCCTGCTTGAACTGATCTATCATCGTCTGCTGATCCCACTTTGAGTATTGCTCGATCAGCTTGACATTGTTGGCGGCGGCAGCGGCCCTCGCCCCGTTGGTACGAGCCAACGTTGCACCATCGCCCTGCGTTCCGCCCATCTGCATGTAAATAACAATCTGGTCATCAGCGAACGCCACCATCGAGAACAGACATGTAACGATACCGAGTGCATAAATCAGCCGTTTCAAATTGCGCATAAAACCTCCTTTGCATAAGCAAAAAAGACTTGCCTTTTACAGGCACTCAACGCTTTGAACGAACACTCGAGTTCCATCCCCCTTTCTATCTATTTCGAAAACCAGCGTGCCAACGGCATGCTCAATCGCCTATACCTTCATGACCATCAGAGTTTTCACCGGGGGAGGGCGAGGGTAGCCCCCATTTGCGAGCTGCTCGCGACAACATCGAAACGCCCCCCCCGCCAATGATAGCGTTGAGGATCACCGATGCGGCCATGACCAGCCCTTCCACAAGTTGCACCCAATAGCCGCCGATCCCCGTGGCCACGACCCCGGCTTCGAGGGACCCTATGATGTAGGAGCCAAAGAACGTACCTACCATGGCCCCCAGTCCGCCGGCGATCGAAGTTCCGCCGATGAAAACCGCGGCCATGACGGGCAAAAGCATCCCCTGTCCCTGCGTCGGGAAAAAGACGTTTATCTCAAGGGTGAGGAGGAGTCCGGCGAAAGCTGCGATTATGCCATGCATGGTAAAGAGCTTTATCCGCGTTCTCTCGACGTTGATCCCCATCACCCGCGCCACTTCAACGTTGTCGCCGATGAACATGATGGCCTCGCCGAATTTATGCCGGTTGAGAATGAACCAGGAAAATGCAACCAGCCCCAATGACCAGAGCGCCTGGACGGGAAAAACCTTGAAAAGCCGCCCAACGAAAATGGTATGGATCGGCAACGTCGTCACGCTCTGGATATCGATCTGGAGCCCGCCGGCGATAAGGATGGTGACGCCATACCAGAAGAACTGAGTGGCAAGGGTTGCCATTATGGAGGGAACTCTCAACCGAGCCACAAGGATACCGTTCACATAACCCACCAGCGCGCCCGAAGCCAAGGCAAGGAAAAATCCGATCCATGGCGCGTTGAAGGTTTTGAAAACCCAGGTGAAGACGAACCCCGAGAGCGCGACTACCGCAGGAAAGCTCAGGTCCATTTCACCTGCAGTGATGATGAACGTGAGCCCAACGGCCAAGACGAGCATGGGAGGCACCGTCTGAAAAAAGGACATGTAGATACGATACTTGGTGAACACGGTCGGAGCGGTAAAGATGAACACCACATACAGAAGCAAGAGCACTATCGCGATCGGCAAGCCCTCCAGCCTACCGAGGAATTCGAACCGAGACGTTCTTTTTTTCATAGCTGCACCTTGTCTTTCATGCCATGCGAGTATTCGAGCAGGAATTCATCCAGTTCCTTTAAGGTGATCTTCGCCTTTTCAATGCTCGCGACGATCTCGCCCCTGTCGATGACAATGAAACGGTCCGATATTTCGTAAACGTCGGCAAGGTTGTGAGAAATATAGAGGCTCGCCTTCCCCGATTCCTTGATCTTGTGCACGAAATTCAGAACCTTCCGAACCTCCTTAAGCGAAAGCGCAACGGTCGGCTCATCCAGGATGATGAGATCAGCTTCGAAATGCATCGCTCTTCCGATTGCCACACCCTGTCGCTCGCCTCCGGACAGAATATTGGCCTTCGAATCCACGCTGATACCTTTGCCGCGAAACCCTATGGTGTTGACCATGATCTCGTTTGCTATCCGTTTTTCTTCCTTGACCCGCAAGAAGCCGAACGGATACGTCATCTCCCGACCGATGAAAAAGTTCCTCCACATGACCTGCTTTTCCCCGAGAGACTTGTCCTGGTAGACGGTTTCGATGCCGAGTGCATGCGCTCTTTTCACGGAGTAGGTATTCGTATCCACCTTCTTGTCCGCGATATACAGCTCTCCGCTTGTGGGTGGGAAAACTCCGGTGAGGATTTTGACAAGTGTTGACTTTCCGGCGCCATTGTCGCCTATGAGACCGACAATTTCATTCCGGCCGACCTCGAAATTGACGCTTTTCAAGGCACATACCAATCCGAAGTATTTTTCGATGTTCACCATGCGCAGTGCGGTGGTTTTTGAGGGAGGTTCAGCCACGTTTCCATCTCCTTTTAACTCAGATATTCTGCCGGATAGGCATTCCGAGAGGATACTGAAACAGGAAATATGACACATGCCTAAGGGACAGAAAAATCATACCATGCACCTGTCGGAATATGCAAACCTTTTTATCGAAACTCATTGCTTCCGATTAATCAATTACAGAATAATCCACATTTTAGCCGTTTCGTGCACATTGATCGGTTAGTTCAAATCGATACGGTATCGATAGAACGCGGACTCTTTCCTCATCCATCAGACGGGGGGGCTGGATCTGTGCGCCGACCCACCAGGTACAGCTGGATACCCCGCCAGACAATTTCCTCGCCCTCGTCGACGCGGCGAGGGAAAATCCCTATGGTCGCGGGGGCGGAGACAAAAATTGTTGACGGTGGGAAGAATCGGAGCCTATACTTGTGCGGTTTATCACAGCCGCTGGATGATCTATCTGCGGGACATTCGGTTGTTTTCTGTGTTGACACTGCTGTCGTGCTTGCCTGCCTTGCATCGGATTTGCTCGGGAAAATGGACTGGATCAACGAACGTCTCGTGAATGAAGGAGGCGCCGGGAACGAAAAGGCAGTTCGATTCTGGATCGTTTTTTCTCTATTCCAAATTCTGTTCTGCATGCAAAGGAGGCTATTCATGAAGAAAGCAAAAGTATTGCTTATTCTCGCGGTAGTTTTCGCTGTCGTGACAATCCCGGTAACGGCCCAGACAAAATGGGCCTCCAAGGTTCACATCGTATTCTTCCCCGGCGGACCTCAGGGCGGCGTCTTCGCCGTCAACGTCTACAACGGAGCCGTGCAGGCCGCCGCCGACCTTGGCTGCAAGGTCGACTATGTCTGGTCCGACTGGGATCCGCAGAAGATGATCCAGCAGTTCCGCGAAGCGGTCGCCACGAAACCTGACGGCATCGCGGTCATGGGCCACCCGGGCGACGACGCCTTCGATCCCCTCATCAAGGACGCCGAGAAGCAGGGCATCATCGTCACCAGCCAGAACACGACGCTCGACAAGGTCGAGGCCCTCTACGGCGCGAACGGCTTCGGCTACGTCGGCGCCGAGAACTATCCCGCCGGCCACGCGCTTGGCGTGCGGGCCGTCCAGGTCTTCAATCTGAAGAAGGGCGACCGCGCCATGGTCTGGGGCCTCCTGTCCCAGCCGGCGCGCGGCGAGCGCACGAAGGGAGCCATCGACGCCCTGAAGGAAGCAGGACTCACCGTCGACTATCTCGAGATCGACTCGGCGACGAACAAGGATCCGCCCTCCGGAGCCCCGACCTTCGCCGGCTACGTCAGCTCCCATCCCGACGTCAAGCTCGTCGTCACCGATCACGGCGGACTCACCGCGACCGCCGAGACCTATCTCCGCGCCGCCGGAAAGAAGCCCGGCCAGGTCAACATCGCCGGGTTCGATCTTTCCCCCGCGACCATCTCCGCCATCAAGGGCGGCTGGACAGGCCTCGTGATCGATCAGCAGGAATGGCTCCAGGGCTATCTGCCCATCCTCCAGATCTGCCTCGCCAAGGTATACGGATTCTCCGGATTGCACATCAACACCGGCGCCGGATTCGTCGACAAGTCCAACGTCGACATGATCGCCCCGCTCGCCGAAAAGAATATCCGGTAAGGTTCTGTCCCGAAGGTATCCCGAAACGCCTTCATATGGGAGCAACATTCTCGGCGCGGGGCATCCGTCCCGCGCCGATCTTAATGAGGAGACTGCATGGATTACTTCCTTCAGATGAAAAACGTCTCGAAGACCTTCGGAGAGGTATCTGCGCTTCATGACGTCAATTTCGAAATCGGCACGAACGAGATCGTCGGACTGCTCGGCGACAACGGCGCCGGAAAATCGACCATGGTCAAGATCATGACCGGCTACCATCATCCCGATCCGGGCGGAGAGCTCTACGTCAAGGGAAAGAAGAGCAACCACCTGACCGTCCCCGAGGCGAGGAAGCAGGGCATCGAGATCGTGTACCAGGAACGGGCCCTCGCGGACAAACAGTCCCTGTGGCGGAACATTTTCCTCGGCAGGGAGCTCTCGAACAAATGGGGCTTCCTCGACATCAAGAAGATGAGGGGCGAAACTCTCAAGCTCATGGATACGGTCATGGGCTTCACCTCCTCGGCGATCACCCCCGATTCCGCGGTCAAGACCTTTTCCGGCGGCGAGCGGCAGGGAGTGGCGATAACGAGGGCCCTCTATTTCATGGCTGAACTCATCATCCTGGACGAGCCGACCATGGGGCTCTCGCTTTCGGAAACGAAAAAATGCCTCGACTTCGTCAACCAGATCAAGTGCGAGGGAAAGTCCTGCATCTTCATCGACCATAACATCTTCCATGTCTATCCCATCTGCGACCGGATCGTCGTTCTCGACCGCGGCACGATCGCGGGACAGTACATGAAGGACGAGCTGACGCTTCCCGAACTGATCGACAAGCTCTACCTCGTGGCCCACACGGGCAGCCTGACGGACAAGAACGGATGCGCCGAGGATGCCGGGAAAGACGGAGGGAACACATGAGCAGCAACGCGGAAAGAACCACGCCCCGCCTAAAATCGGACAGCGTCAAGATCAGCGGCTTCGCGAAGGCGCTTCGAACCTACTCGCTCCAGATCGGCATCGTTTTCGTCGCCATCTTCATCTGGTTCCTGTTCCTCCTCGGTTCGCCCCGGACCTTCCTGGCGGGCAACATCTACGTGTCCTTCATGTCCACGACACCCTTCTTCGCCCTCATCGCCCTGCCCCTCACCCTGATCATCATCATCGGGGAGATGGACCTCTCGTTCCCGTCCACGATGGCCCTGGGCATGATGGCCTTCGACGTCGTCTTCGTCGGCACCGGAAGCGTCATCCTCGGCTTCATCGCCTGCCTCGTCGCGGGAGCCGTGGTCGGCTACCTGAACGGCATCATCGTCGTGAAGATCGGCATTCCCTCCCTCGTGGCGACGATCGGCACCCAGTTCCTCTGGAGGGGCGTCGTCATGGTCGTGACGAACGGCCAGGGCCTGGGCATGACGAAGGTGCAGGACACCTTCCTCTACCCCCTGTTCGTCGGCAGGATCGGAGGCGTCGTTCCCGCCCAGTTCGCCTGGACGATAGCGGTCGGCATCGCGCTGTGGATCCTCCTCAACCGGACCCGCTTCGGCGCCCACGTCTACCTCACCGGCGACAACATCGAGAGCGCCCGCCTCATGGGCGTGAACGTGAACCGGACCAAGATCCTGTCCTTCACGATCGTCGGCGTCGCCGCGGCCTTCGCCGGCTTCGTCGTGAGCGAGGAGGTCCTCTTCTTCTGGCCGACCCTCGGCGACGGCTACATGATGAACACCCTGGCGGCCGTCTTCCTCGGCGGCACCTCGGCCTACGGCGGAACCGGCACGATCTTCGGGACCTTCGTCGCGTGTTTCATCATCGGCGCCATCAACGCCGGCATCGTCGCCGCGGGCCTGACCGGGTTCTGGACGAGCGTGATCTACGGCCTCATCATCGTTATTTCCGTCTCGCTCCAGGCGATGCTCAACAAGCGGATCAAATGAAAAAATGAAAATCGACCCTGCGCCGCACGATTCCGTGATACCATGGGGGGCCGCGAGGTCCCCCATCGATCCCCGGATCGGTACCGGAAACACAAGAAGGATTACCATGGATACAATGACGTTCGCCCTCTATTTTGGAAACAGAGGATTTTTTCCCGAGTCGCTGATAGCCGCCGCGAGGCGGGAAATGAAGGAAGCCGTCGAGAAGCTCGGCTTCGGCACGATCATGCTCGCCGAGGGAGCCACCAAGTTCGGCGCCGTCGAAACCGCCGAGGAGGGCAGGAAATACGCGGCCTTCCTGAAGGAGCACGCGGGCGAATTCGACGGCGTCATCATCTCGCTGCCCAACTTCGGCGACGAGAACGGGGCCATCGCGGCCATGCAGGATTGCGGGGTTCCGATCCTGATCCAGGCCTACCCCGACGAATTCGGCAAGATGGACTTCCAGCACCGGCGGGACGCCTTCTGCGGAAAGTTCTCGATCATGGACGTGTTCTACCAGTACAGGCTACCCTACACGGTCTTCGAGCCCCAGACGATCAGCCCCACGGCGCCGGACTTCGCCCGGCAGCTCGAGTGGTTCGCCGCGACCTGCCGCGTCGCCAAGGGGATGAAAAGGTTCTCGGTCGGCGCCATCGGCGCGAGGACGACGGCGTTCAAGACCGTCCGCTTCGACGAGCTCACCCTCCAGAAGAACGGGATCACCGTCGAGGCCCTCGACCTCTCCGAGCTCTTCCTGCGCGTCCGGGGGATCAAGGCCTCGTCGCCCGCCTTCGCCGACAAAAGGAAGCGGCTCGAGAACTACTCGGACTGGACGGGAGTGCCCCAGGAAAAGCTCGACATGCTGACGAAGGTCAGCCTCGCGATAGACGATCTCATCGCGGAATACCGCCTCGACGCCGTCGCCCTGAGGTGCTGGAACGAGATCGAGCACGAGCTGGGAATCTCGCCCTGCGTGCTCCTGAGCGAGCTCAACGACAGGGGCCTCGTCGCCGCCTGCGAACTGGACGTCTGCAACGCGGTGCCGATGTACGCCCTCTCGCTCGCCTCGGGAAAGCCGGCCACCTGCCTCGACTGGAACAACAACTACGGCGAGGACGGGAACAAGTGCATCCTCTTCCACTGCGGCCCCGTTCCCCAGAGCCTGATGGCGGCGAAGGGGAAGGTCATCGAACACGCGATGTTCGCCAAGAGCTTCGGAGCCGGCTGCGGCTGGGGATGCAACGTCGGCCGAATAGCCGCATCCCCGATGACCTACGCGAGTTCGAAGACCGAGGACGGCCGGCTGACCTTCTACCTCGGCGAGGGCCGGTTCACCGCCGATCCCATCGAGGAGGGCTTCTTCGGATGCGGAGGCGTCGCCGAGATCGAGGGGCTCCAGAAAAAGCTCCTGACGATCGGGAAGCGAGGCTACCGCCATCACGTGAGCGTCACCTTCGGACACCTGGCCGTGCCTGTCCGCGAGGCCCTGTCGACCTACCTGCACTACGAAATCCAGGAACTCTAGCCGCCTGGACGGGTCGTGCTCAGACGGCCCGCCGACGGCACTACGAAAAGGAATATGCAATGGCAATCGTAACCAAGAGAAACGAGGTGCTCGCGATCTACGCAGAGGCGGCGAAGAACCGCTGGGTGCTTCCCTGCTTCTGCAGCGAAAACCTGACGACGACCGAGGCGATACTCGCGGCGGCCAGGGAATACGGGGAGGGTCACGGCGTCGCCGACACCCCGATCATCGTCGCCATCACCTGCCAGTACGGCCATCGGACCCAGGCCGCCTACTACACCCACACCAGGCGATGGGACACCGGCCTGAAGCTCTTCCTCGCCGACCTGAGGGTGCTGACCGAGGCCGACGGCCCCTATTCGAAACTCCGGGTCATGGTCCACCTCGACCACGTCCAGCCCGACGACGACGCCGAGCTCCTGACCTGGGACATGGGAGCCTTCTCCTCGATCATGTTCGACGCCTCGAAGTTCCCCTTCGACGAGAATATCCGGATGACCGGGAAATTCGTGAAGGAACGGGGGCGGAACATCCTCGTCGAAGGGGCCTGCGACGAGATCGTGGACGCGACGGGAAAGGTGAAGAGCGAGCTGACCGACAGCGAAAAGGCTGAAAAATACTTCAGGGGAACCGGGGCCGACCTCATCGTCGCCAACCTGGGCACCGAACACCGGGCGAGCGCGAAGGACCTGAACTACTACGGCGACTACGCCCGCAGGATTCGGGACCGGATCGGAACGAAGATCGTGCTCCACGGGGCATCCTCCGTGCCCTCAGACCAGATCGCCGGCCTCATCGACGACGGGGTCTGCAAGGTCAACATCTGGACGGCCCTCGAACGCGACTCGAGCCCCCTCCTCTTCCGCGACCTGGTCGAGAACGCCTCGAAGGTCGCCGGGGCCGGCACGGTCGAGGCCCTCAAGCGCGAGGGGCTCCTCGGCCCGAACTGCCGGTCCGACGAGGCCGCGTCGATCAGCCATTTCACGACGGTCCATCGACAGGATCTCGTGTTCAGGGAAATGAAGAAAATCGTCGGCGGCTATCTCGATCTCTGGTATCGCTAACCGGCCGTTGAAAGTCACGATCGCCTTTTCCTATGTACGGTAAGCGGGGGCATCATGGGTTTGTTGGGTCTCGACATTGGAACGTCCGGCTGCAAGGCCACGGTCATCGACTACGAAGGACGGGTGCTCGGCGGGGCCTACCGCGAGTACTCCCTCTCCGCGCCCCAGGCAGGGTGGCAGGAACTCGATCCGGATACCGTATGGCGGTCGGTGAAGGAAATCGTCGCCGAGTCCCTCGCCGGTTACCGGGGGGAGGGCATCAAGGCGATCAGCGTCTCCTCGTTCGGGGAGTCGGTGACGCCGATCGACCGGAACGGGAAGGTCCTCCACAACGCCATCATCTACATCGATAGGCGGGGACAGGAAGAGGCCGAGTTCCTGAAACGGAGCCTGGGATTCCAGCGAATCCTCGAGATAACGGGAGCCTCCGTCCATCCGATGTACGCCATCAACAAGATCATGTGGCTGAAAAAGCACCGGCCCGAGATCTACGCGGAAACCTGGAAATTCCTCCTCTTTGCCGACTTCATCCTCTTCATGCTCGGCGCGAAACCCCACACCGACTACTCCCTCGCCGCGAGGACCATGGCCTTCGACGTGATCGGGAAAACCTGGTCGCGCGAGATCCTGGACGCCGCGGGGGTCGAGGAGGGAAAGCTGGGTGAGCCCGTCCAATCGGGAACCATCGTCGGCGAGGTGAATCCCTCCATCGCCCGGGAGCTGGGGCTGCCGGCCGGCGTCATCCTCGTCGCCGGGGGCCACGACCAGCCCTGCGCCGCCCTCGGGGCCGGGGTGATCACCGGCGGAATCGCCGTCGACGGCCTCGGGACGACGGAATGCGTCACCCCGGCCTTTCCGAACCCGACCATCTCGACCGCGATGGCGAAGAGCAGCTTCGCCTGCGTCCCCCATGTGGTCAAGGACATGTACGTCACCTACGCCTTCACCTTCACGAGCGGGAGCCTCCTGAGATGGTACCGGGACAATTTCGGCCAGGACTGCCGGGAGGAGGCCGAACGGACGGGCTCGAGCGCCTACGAGGTCCTGATCGGCCGGGCGACGAAGGGACCCTCGAGCCTTTACGTCCTCCCTCACTTCGCCGGCGCGGCGACGCCCTACATGGACACCCTCTCGACCGGCGCCATCCTCGGCCTCCGCATCGACACGAAAGGCGAGGACATCGTCAAGGCCATCCTCGAGGGGATCACCTTCGAGATGATGGTCAACCTGGAAAGGCTCGACGCGGCGGGGGTGAGGGTCGATGAGCTCAGGGCCGTCGGCGGGCTCGCCAAGTCGGAGGAATTCCTCCAGCTCAAGGCCGACATGATGGGGCGCCGGGTGACGACCCTCGACGTCTCGGAGGCCGGGACCATGGGCGTCGCCATCCTCGCGGGGACGGCCTCGGGGGCCTACCGGAGCGTCGAGGACGCGGTCGCCCTCCTCGTGAAGAAAAAGAGGGAATTCGTTCCCGACGAGAGGATCCACGCGGTCTACGCAGAAAAATTCGAAACCTACAAGAGGATCTACCCCGCGATGAGGTCGATCCACGGATACGCCGACGGTTTGGCCGATTAATCGGCGCTTCGATTGACACGGGCGGTGCCCCTGCTCTAGCATTTAAACGGCGCACGTCCCGGTTCCGCGAGGACGTCGCGAACCTTCCCCATAAGGCGGTCAATCATGAATATCGTAACATACACCGTAAAACCGAGGATACCCTCCCCACTCAAGCCATTGGAGGAGATCGCGCACAACCTGTGGCTGTCGTGGAATTTCGACGCCGTGATGCTGTTCATCCGTCTCGATTACGACGTGTGGCTGAACAGCCAGCAGAACCCGGCCAGGATGCTCGGCATGGTATCCCAGGACCGGTACGAAAAGCTCTCCGTCGACGATTCCTACATCGCCGCCCTGAACGAGGTCTACCAGAAATTCCTGCGCTACAAAAAGGGCGAGACCTGGTACAAGGGAAGCCGGACGAACATGATCGGCTACTTCTCGATGGAATACGGCATGGACGTCTCGCTGCCCATCTACTCGGGCGGCCTGGGCATACTCTCGGGCGACCACATGAAGACGTCCTCGGACATGGGCCTTCCCCTCGTCGGCCTCGGTCTCCTGTACCGGCAGGGCTACTTCACCCAGTACCTCAACGCCGACGGCTACCAGCAGGAATCCTACCCCGAGAACGACTGGTACAACATGCCGGTCTACCAGTGCCGGGGCAAGGACGGCGGCCCGGTCAAGATCACCGTCGATATGGCGGGAAACCTCGTCGTCGCCCAGGTATGGGAGGCGAAGGTCGGCCGATCCTCGCTCTACCTCCTGGACACGAACATCTCGGAAAACTCGCCCGACAACCGAAACATCACGGCGACCCTCTACGGCGGCGACAAGGAAACCCGGATCAAGCAGGAGATCATGCTGGGCATCGGCGGGATCAGGGCCCTGCGCGCCCTGGGGATCAACCCCGCCGTCACCCATATGAACGAGGGGCACTCGGCCTTCCTCGCCCTCGAGCGGGTCCGCGAGATGATGAAGGACAGGAAGTTCACCTTCGCCGAGGCCGCTCAGGCGATCTGGCCGACCAACATCTTCACGACCCACACACCGGTTCCCGCGGGAAACGAGCGGTTCTCCATCGACCTGATGGAAAAATACTTCAGGCCCATCGCCCACGACCTCGGCCTTGAGTGGAAGGACTTCCTCGCCCTCGGCCGCGAGCACCCGGACGACATGGCCGAACCCTTCTGCATGACCGTTCTCGCCCTGAAGCTCTCGGCCCATTCCAACGCCGTCTCGAAGCTCCACGGCGAGGTTTCCCGGGACATGTGGAAGTCGATCTGGCCGGGCCTTCCCCTCTGCGAAATCCCGATCACCTCGATCACGAACGGCGTCCATCCGCGAAGCTGGATTTCGAACAACATGGTCGAACTCCTCGACCGCTACATCGGCCCCCGGTTCTACGACGAGCCGACGAACCTCGAGATCTGGGACCGGATGCAGAGGATCAGCGACGAGGAGCTCTGGAGGACCCACGACCGGAGGCGGGAGCGCCTGGTCGTCTACGCGCGGGACCGGATCCGCCAGCAGATGGAAAGGCGGGGGGCTCCCGATTCCCAGCTCATGCAGGCCGAGGACGCCCTTTCACCCTACGTCCTCACCATCTCCTTCGCCAGACGGTTCGCGACCTACAAGAGGGCGAACCTCCTCCTCCACGATCCCGAGAGGCTGCTTCGCCTCATCTCGGACACCGAGCGGCCCATCCAGCTCATCTTCGCCGGCAAGGCCCACCCCCACGACATGCCGGGCAAGGAGCTCATCAAGGAACTCGTCCACTTCAGCCAGAAGCCGGAGGTCCGCTCCAGGATCATCTTCCTCGAGGATTACGACATGACGATGGCCCACTACCTCACCTCGGGCTCCGACGTGTGGCTCAACACCCCCCGGCGGCCCCTCGAGGCCTCGGGAACCTCGGGCATGAAGGCGGGCATCAACGGGGTGCTCAACTGCTCGGTCCTCGACGGCTGGTGGGCCGAGGCCTACGATTCCTCGATCGGCTGGGCCATCGGCAAGGGCGAGATCTACGACGATCCCCAGCTCCAGGACGAGATCGAGAGCAAGGCCCTCTACGACCTGCTCGAGCGCGAGGTCATCCCGATATTCTACAACAGGGGCCGTGACGGCCTCCCCCGCGAATGGATCAAGAAGATGAAGGCATCGATGAGCTCGGTGGGAAGCCAGATGAGCAGCCACCGCATGGTCATGGAGTACGCCGACAAGTTCTACCTTCCCGCGCTCGACTACTACAAGAAGTTCTCGAAGACCGAATTCGTCCAGGCGAAGGAGATCTCGGCCTACCTCGCCAAGGCCAAGGCCGAATGGGGAAAGCTCGCCGTTTCCGACGTCACCTCAACTGCCCGCCCCATCATGGAACGGGGGGACAAGCTGACCGTCCGCGCGAAGCTCGCCCTCGGGAACCTCACGCCGGAGGAGGTGAGGGTCGAGCTCTACCACGGCTCGATCTCGTCCCAGGGAGAGTTCGTCTCGCCCGAACGTTCGGAAATGAAGATGAAGGTCATGGAAGGCGGGCTCTACCAGTACTCGGTCGAGGTGGCCTGCAAGCAGACCGGACGGCAGGGCTATACGATCCGAATCCTGCCGGCTCACGAGGGACTCGTTCACCCCTTCCTGCCGGGTTTCATCAAGTGGGCGTAATCAGGGACTGACGGGGGCCCCTTACGCCGTGACGACGTTGACCGGCGTGAAGGGCCGGCGCCCGAGCAGGACCTCCCGGGCGTTCTCGGCGGTCTTCCGTTTCAGCACCGCGATCGATTCCTCGCTGTAGTAGGCGCAGTGGTCCGTCAGGATCACGTTCTCCATCTGGAGCAGGGGATTGCCCGACTCCGGAGGCTCGCGCTCGAGGACGTCGAGGCCGCAGGAGGAGACGGTTCCGTCGCGGAGGGCTGCGACGAGGGCCGCCTCGTCCACCACGGCACCCCGCGAGGTATTCACCAGGATCGATCCCCGCTTCATCCTCGCGAAGGCTTCGGCCCCGAGAAGGTGCCTCGTCCCCTTGTTGAGCGGCACGTGGAGGGAGACGAAGTCCGCCTGCTCGAGGAGGGTGGAAAGGCTCACCGGTTCGGCCGGGGAGGTCGAGCCGAGCTTTTCCCTCCCGTGGGGGTCGGCGACGATGATGCGCGAGAACCCGAACGACCGCGCCTTCTCGTAGAGGGCTCGGCCCGAGGATCCGAAGCCGACGATGCCGAGAATCCTGCCGGTCATGCGGTGGATGGGCCGGTTGATGTTCCATCCTCCCGTACGGACGCCTCGGTCCTTGACCGGGATGGCGCGGGCGCAGGAAAGGATGAGGGCGAGGGCGTGCTCGGCGACCTCGTCGGCGCAGTAGCCGGGAACGTTCGAGACCCAGATGCCGCGGGCGGTGGCCGCGGCGACGTCGACGTTGTCGTAGCCGCTCCCATACCGGGAAATGATCCGGCAGTTCTCGAGCGCCTGTATGACCCTGGCCGTCGCCGGGGCCTGGTTCAGGAGGATGGCATCGGCCGTCCTCGCCGCCTCGATCACCTCGTCCTCGGTCGAACACCTGAAAACCTCGAGGCCGGCGCCTATCGCCTCGAGGACGGCCTCCTCCTGATCGTTCCGCCCAAACCGGTCGTCGGAAATCACTACCCTCATCGGCTTCGGGCCTCCCTTGCCCATCCCTTCCGTTTCGTGTACGTTCGATTGCACATGATACAATATCTTCTCTTCGATCTCGACAACACCCTCTATCCCGAATCGACGGGCTTCGAGGACGACACCCTGAGGCGCATGAGGGAGTTCGTCGCTTCCTTCCTCGGCCTCTCCTTCGAGGATGCGTTCGCCCTCCAGAGCAGCCGTCCGCGAAAGTACGGCACGACCCTCGAGTGGCTCATGACCGAGCACGGGCTCACCGACGCCGAGGCCTACTTCCGGGGGGTCCATCCCGAGGGCGAGGAGGACATCCTTTCGCCCAATCCCGCCCTCGCCGAAATGCTCGACCGGATCGCCCTGCCCAAGGCCATCCTGACGAACAGCCCCCGCGAGCACGCCGAGAGGGTCGCCCGGAAACTGGGAATCGAACATGCCTTCTCTAGGATTTTCGACATCCGCTTCAACGAGCTGAACGGAAAACCCCACGAGAAGGCCTACCGCCGCGTCGTCAGGTCCATCGGGGTCGACATCGGGAACGTACTTTTCATCGACGACATGACGAGCTACGTCACGGGCTTCGTGAACATCGGCGGCCGTGGGCTTCTCGTGGACGAGGGAGGGCTGAGGGGAAACCAGGGCCTCGACGTCATCCCCTCCATCATGGACCTCGAGGCCTACCTGGCTCGCGAGGAAGGGGGACGCTGATGGAAATCAGGCTGCGGCTTTACCGGAAAAACGAATCCGTCCTGAGCCTGAGGCTTCCGGTCGCGTTCCGAATCGCGTTCGCCCTGATGGGCGTCGTGATCGCCGCCGCGACCTTCGCCTTCGGAAATCCGCCCCCGCTCGGGATCGCCATCTGCGCGCTCTGGCTCGTCGCGACGGTCTACGACGAACGGTGGACCTTCGACGCCGCTTCGGGCACGGCCGTCTTCCGGTTCGGAACCCTGCCCATCGCGCTGAAGAAAACCTGGAAAATCGACGGGATCGAATCCTTCGGCATCGAATCCTTTTCCAAGGGCAGCCTTTCCGCGGCCAAGGCCGAAAGCGACAAGGAAGAGCCCCGACGGTTCATGAGGAAGCGCTACTCGTCCCTTTTCATGATGCTGGCCACCGGCGAGAAGGTCCTGATCGAGACGGTCGACGCGAAGCGGCTCGCCGAGCTAGAAAAGGCCTCGATCGACCTCGCCTCGCTCTGCAACAAGCCCCGCCTCGAATAGCACCATCGCGGTCCGCGCGGCCGATCGGGCCGACGCGGACGTCCCGCCTCACTCCGGGTCGTGGTAGAGGAAGCAGGCGACCTGGTGGCCGTCGTCGGCCGTCTTCAGCCTCGGAATGCTCCTCGCGCACTTGTCCATCCGTTTCGAGCAGCGGTCGTAGAAGTAGCACCCGACCCTGGCCTTGTCCGGGGAGGGCACGTCGCCCGTGAGGATGATCCGCTTCCGCTTCCGCTCGATCGCGGGATCCGGAATCGGGGCTGCCGAAAGCAGGGCCTGGGTGTAGGGATGCAGGGGTTTGTCGTAGAGGTCGGCCGAGTTCGCCACCTCGACGATGACGCCCAGGTACATGACGGCGACCCTCGTGGAGATGTACTGGATGACGGCGAGGTCGTGGGCGATGAACAGGTAGGTGAGCTCGAACTCCTCCTGGAGGTCCTTCAGCAGGTTCAGGATCTG
>DBTK01000143.1:6722-7081 GCA_002307015.1 Spirochaetaceae bacterium UBA1318 | reverse complement strand
CGCTGCCGCTGTCCGCCCGAGAACTCGTGGGGATAGCGGTTCTTGAAGAACCGCGAGAGCCCGACCTTTTCCATCAGGAGCTCGACCCGATCCCCGACCTCCTTCTCACCCATGGAAAGCACGCCGCGCTCGTTGAAGATCCTGAGAGGCTCGGCTATCACCTCGCCTGAGGTGAGCCTCGGGTCGAGGGACGCGTAGGGATCCTGGAATATCATCTGGAAATTCTTCCGCGCCTTGAGCAGCTCGTTCGGGGGAAGGGTGCAGAGGTCCTGGCCCTTGAAGATCACCTCGCCCGAGGTAGGCTTGTAGAGCTGGGCGATGGCGCGGGCCGTGGTCGACTTGCCGCAGCCCGATTCCCC
>DBTK01000143.1:0-6466 GCA_002307015.1 Spirochaetaceae bacterium UBA1318 | reverse complement strand
TTGCCGCAGCCCGATTCCCCCACCAGGCCCAGGGTCTCCCCCTTCTTGATGCTGAAGCTCACCCCGTCGACGGCCCGGATCAGGCCCTTCCTCGACTTGAGCACACCGCCCTCCCGGAAGGGGAAGTGGAGTTTCAGGTCCTTGACGTCCAGCAGCGTTTCCTTGTCGATCATTTCCCTTCCCTCCCGTAGAGCCAGCAGGCGACGCGATGCTCGTTCCCGTCGTCGTGAACGAGCGGGTACTTGGTCTTGCAGATATCCATCGCGTGCTCGCAACGCGGAAAGAAGGGGCAGCAGTCCGGAAGGTCGATGACGTTCGGCGGCTGGCCCTGAATCGAATAGAGCCGGGCGCCGTTCTTTCGGTCCAGGCGAGGCACCGACTTGATCAGTCCCCTCGTGTAGGGATGCATCGGTTTTTCGAAGATGATGTCGACGCTCCCCCGCTCGACGATCCGGCCGGCGTACATGACGCAGATCGTGTCGCACATGCCGGCGACGACGCCGAGGGAGTGGGTGATGATGATCACGGCCGTGCCGAGCCTCGAGGTCAGCTCCTTCATCAGGTCCAGGATCTGGGCCTGGATGGTGACGTCGAGGGCGCTCGTCGGCTCGTCCGCGATCAGGATCTCGGGATCGCAGGACAGGGCCATGGCGATCATGACCCGCTGCCTCATGCCGCCCGAGAACTGGTGCGGGTACTGGTCGATCCGTTTCTCGGCGGCCGGGATGCCGGCGAGGACCAGCATCTCGATGGCCTTCGCCCTCGCCTCGCTCTTGCTGAGCTTCTGGTGCAGGACGATCGTCTCGATCATCTGGTTCGAGATGCGGAGGAAGGGATTGAGCGAGGTCATCGGGTCCTGGAAGATCATCGAGATCTTGTTTCCCCTGATCGCCCTGATTCCCTTGTCCGAAAGCTTGAGGAGGTCGGTGTCGTGGTAGATCACCTCGCCGCCCATGATCTTTCCGGGCGGGTTCGGGATCAGGTTCATGATGGAGAGGTTCGTGACGCTCTTTCCCGAACCCGATTCCCCCACGATGCCCAGGGTCTCGCCCTTCCGCAGCGAGAAGTCGACCCCGTCGACCGCCTTCACGACCCCGTCGTCCGTATTGAAATAGGTCCGCAGACCCTTTACCTGCAGTATTGTCTCATCGGTCATCGTACGCTCCTACACTCGGTTCTTGCTCTGAGGGTCGAGCGCGTCCCGAAGCCCGTCACCCAGGAAATTGATCGCGAAAAGGAAGACCGTCATGACGACGGCCGGAACGAGGAGCTGCCAGGGGTACTGTTCCATCGTCTTCACGCCGTCCGACACGAGGGAGCCCCAGGAGGCGAGGGGGGCCGAGACGCCCAGGCCCAGGAAGGAGAGGAAGGACTCGCTCATGATGAAGCTCGGGAACAGGAGGGTCGAGTAGACGATGAGGACCCCGAGGCTGTTCGGGATCAGGTGCCTGAAGATGATCCGCCCCGATCCGGCGCCCATGGACCTCGCGGCCTCGATGAACTCCGAGTTCTTGAGGCTGATGATCTGGCCGCGGACCACCCGGGCTATCGTGAGCCAGGACACCAGGGCTATCGCGACGAAGAGGTTGATAATGTTCCGCCCAAAGAGGGCCATCATGATGATCACCAGGAGCATGTAGGGCAGGCCGTACATGATGTCGACGAACCTCATGATGAAGTTGTCGATGCCGCCGCCGGCGTAGCCCGCGATGGCGCCCAGGATCACGCCGAGCAGGACGGAGGTGATCGTTCCGACGATGCCGATCAGGATCGAGATCCTGCCGCCGTAGATGATGCGGGCGAGCATGTCCCGGCCGAGGGAGTCGGTCCCGAAATAGTAGTGCCGCTGGTGGATCGGGTTGGACTTGATCTCGGCCTCGAGGCTCGCCATCTGGGCCTTCTCGTCGTCGGTCATCTCGGTCCTCGAGTCGGCCGCGAGGACCTTCTTCATGTACTCCTGCTTCTGGTGGAGGAGGACCTCGCCGGCCGGCTTCGTGGAGGGCGGCAGGTTCTGGTGATCGAGCACCTGTTCCTCGTAGGGAAAGAGGGGAAGGAGGGGTGCCGCGACGGAGATGAGGGTGTAAAAGATAACGATAAAAAGCCCTGCGAGGGCCATCAGGTTCTTGCGAAGCCTTCGCCAGGCGTCCGCCCAGAGGGAAACGGGCTTGACCGCCTGGTTGAATTCGTTCACCGCGGGGAGCGCTTCCGCGTTCTTGCGAAACAACGTCATGACCGGTACTCCTATTTGTACGAAATCCGCGGATCGAGGAAGCCGTAGATGATATCGACGGCGAAATTGAGCACCACCAGGATGAGGGAATAGACGATCACCTCTCCCATGATGAGGGTGTAGTCGCGGTTGAGCGCGGCCTGGATGAAGATGCGGCCGACGCCGGGCACGAGGAAGACCTGCTCCACGACGACGGAACCGGTGAGGATGCCGGCGAAGGCGGGTCCCAGGTAGCTCACGACGGGGAGGAGAGCCCCCTTCAGAACGTGCTTCACGACGACGGTCGACTGCTTCAGGCCCTTGGCCCTCGCGGTTCGGATGTAGTCGCTCCTCAGGACCTCGAGGATGCTCGCCCGTGAAAGCCGGGCGATGTAGGCGAAGTAGGTGAAGGAGAGGGTGATGACCGGCATGATGATCGTCACCCAGCCCCGTCTCGAATCTATCCAGCCCGAGGTCGGCAGCCATTGGAGCCTCATCGCGAAGAACCACATGATGACCGGGCCTATGACGAAAAGCGGGATGGAAATGCCGATGACGGCCACGGACATGGCCGTATAGTCCACCCAGCTGTTCTGGCGGAGCGAGGAAACGATGCCGACCAGGATCCCGAGGATGACGGCGACGAGCATCGAGATCGTGCCCAGGAGCATGGAAACTGGCAGGGCGTGGGAGATGAGGAAGTTGACGTCGTGGTCGACGTAGCGGTAGGAGGGACCGAGGTCGCCGTGGAGGACGTCGCCCATGTAACGCAGGTACTGCTGCAGGAAGGGTTCATCCATGTGGTATTTTTTCAGGATGTTGTTCATGATCGCTTCGGGAATGTTCTTCTCCGAGCTGAACGGCCCGCCCGGGGCTACCCTGATGATGATGAAACTGAGCGTGATGATGATGAACAGGGTCGGGATCAGGCTCAGAAACCGACGAACGATGAATCGTGCCATGCAAGACCTCTCGCGAAACGTATTGGGACCGCTAAATGAATGAAGCCGGAACCATTATACCATGATTCCGGCTTCCGGTAACCACCCGGCGCGAAGGCCCGGGTCAATGGTTTACTTTACCTTCTTGATCCCGACGTAGCTGTGGATGCCGAGCGGGTTGGCGTACCAGCCGGACCACTTGGTCAGGTCGATCAGGTCCTGGTTGACGTAGAAGTACAGCGGCGCGACCGCTTCGTCCTGGGTCATGAGGATTTCCTCGGCCTGATTCAGGGTCTTGAAGCGTTCGGCTCCGGACTGGGTCGCGGCTTTCGTCACGAGGTCGTCGTACTTCGGGTTGTTGTAGGCGCCGTTGTTGTTGCCGGAATCCTTCAGGAACATGTCCAGGAAGGTGTTCGGGTCCTGGTAGTCGCCCACCCAGCCGGCCCGGGAGATGACGAAGTCGTGCTTGTTGCGGATGTCGAGAAAGGTCTTCCACTCGATGTTCTGGAGCTCGACATCGATGCCGAGGACGGTTTTCCACTTCTGCTGCACCCATTCGGCGATCTTCTTGTGGGTATCGTTGGTGTTGTAGATGACCGTCAGCTTGGGGAAACCCTTGCCGTCGGGATAGCCGGCCTGGGCGAGGAGTTTCTTCGCGGCGGCCTCGTTGTAGGCGTTGCCCTTCGCGGGGGTGTAGCCGGGCATGGCCGGGGCGATCGAGGTGGCGACGAGCTCTCCGCCCTTGGTCACCTTATCGACCAGTTCCTTGGTGTTCAGGGCCATGGAGAGGGCCTTGCGGACGCGGACATCGTCGACCGGTTTCTTGGTCACGTTGAAGATGTAGTAGTAGGTCGCGACCTGGGGGCTGACCTGGTAGTCCTTGCGGAGCTTCAGCTCGTCGATGTTCGCGACGGGAATGCTGCTCGAGGTGACCCAGTCGATCTCGCCGTTCTTGTACTTCTGGTAGCCGGTGTTGTTGTCGTCGATCGGGAGGAACTCGATGCTGTCGAGGAGAACGCTCTTCGCGTCCCAGTACTTCGGGTTCTTGACGACCGTGATCTGCTCCTGGGGCTTCCATTCCTTGACGATGTAGGGACCATCACCGACGAAATTCTCGGGCTTCGTCCAGTCCTTGCCGTACTTCGCGATGGCGTGCATCGGGACGACGTCGAAGGCCTGGTGGGGAAGCATGTCGAGGGCGTAGGGGGTGGGACCGACGAGGGTCATCTGGAAGGTATGATCGTCGACGGCCTTGATGGCGACGTCTTCTTTTTTACCCTTTCCGGAATTGTAATCGTCGGCGCCCTTGACGACCATGCCCATCATGTAGGCGTATTCGGAGCCGGTGGCCGGATCGAGGCTGCGGAGCCAGGAATCGACGACCGTCTGGGCCGTGATCGGGGTGCCGTCGGACCAGACCGCGTTGGCGCGGAGCTTGAAGGTATAGGTCAGCTTATCCTTGCTGACGGTCCAGCTCTCGGCGAGACCGGGCTCTCCGAGCGCGGTTTTGGGATTGTAGCGAAGGAGTCCCTCGAAAATGGCGGTGTTGATCCGCTGTTCGGGAACGCCCTGGATCAGCGCCGGATCCAGGGACTGGGGCTCGGCTCCGTTATTGATGATCATGCTCGCGTCGGCGAATGCGCCGAAGAGGCTGACCGAAACCAGCAAAGCGACGAAAATCTTCTTCATAAACCCTCCTTTACAAACTTTGAAAGCAGTTATAACGCATTTATACCCCCTACCCGCCGAAATAGCAAGCGAGAGGGAATCCTGGCCGTCAGCGGACCTCAGGCGACGGTTCGTTGAGCCAGCAGGCGGCCTCGTGACCCGGGCCGATCCCCTTCATGGCCGGCTCATTTCGGGCGCAGCGGTCCATGCGGTGAACGCAGCGGGGATGGAAGCGGCAGCCCGTCGGGATCTCGGCCGCCGAGGGAATCTCCCCCGTGATCGGCAGCTCCTTGATGACGTCGACCTTCCCCGGCAGGGGCTCGCAGACGGCGGCGATGAGGGCCTTCGTGTAGGGGTGCAGGGGATGGTCGATGATGTCGTCGGCCGGTCCGACCTCGACGATCTTCCCGAGGTACATGACGGCGATGCGGTCGGTGAAGTACCGGGCCGTCGAGATGTCGTGGGTGATGTAGAGGAAGGAGAGCTCCATGTCGCGCTGGACGGCCTTCATCATCGAGAGGATCTCGGCCCTGGTCGAGAGGTCGATCATGGAGACCGGTTCGTCGGCGACGATGATCCCGGGAGACAGGATCAGGGTCCTCGCCGTCGCTATCCTCTGCCTCTGGCCGCCCGAGAGCATGTGAGGGTAGCGGTCCAGGTACTCGTCGGCCGGAACCATCTTCACCCGTTCCATGACCTCCCGGATCTTCGCGAGGCGCTCCGTCCCCGAGGTTCCCAGGCCGTGGATCAGCAGGGGCTCCTCGAGGACGCCCCTGATCGTGAACCGCGGGTTCATCGAGGCGTAGGGATCCTGGAATATCATCTGCACCCGGCGGCGGTAGGCGATCTCGTCCCCCTTCGCCGTCCTCGTGACGTCCCTGCCGTCCACGAGGATGCGGCCGCCGGTCGGCTCGAGGAGCTTCATGATCATCTTCCCGGTCGTGGTCTTGCCGCAGCCTGATTCCCCGACGAGGCCCAGGATCTCGCCCCGGCCGAGGCGGAAGCTCACCCCGTCGACGGCCCTCACCACGGCTTTCGCCGCGGCCTTTCCGGCTTTCGTCTCGCCCGCCCTCCCCCTGATCGGGAATTCCTTCCTCAGGTCCCGGGCTTCGAGGATGGTTTCACCGGATGCAGCCGCCTTGGCGGCATCACGGCCGAAAGCGGCACCGAAACCGGCCGCCGCGCCGCGCGCGTCATTCGCTTTCATAGCGTTCGTCCTTCGTCGCCTTCCAGCAGGCGACCGAATGCCCGGCTTCGACCTCGACGACGGGAGGCTCCGCCGACCGGCACCGGGTTTTCGCGAAAAGGCATCGGGGCGCGAAACGACAGCCCGGGGGCGGGTCGATCAGGTCCGGGGGCGAGCCCGGGATGAAGGCGAGCTCGTCCACCTTCACCCTGAGGCGGGGGGTGGCGGCGAGGAGCCGCCTGGTATAGGGATGGAGGGGGCCGGGCGAGCCGAAGACGGTCGCGTTGTCCGCGATCTCGGCGACCTTTCCCGCGTACATGACCATGATCCGGTCGGCCACCTCGGCCTCGGTCGAGAGGTCGTGGGTGATGAAGATGTAGGAAAGCCCGAGCTTTCGCTTCAGGGTCTTTATCAGGTTCAGGATCTGGGCCTGGACGATGACGTCCAGGGCCGTCGTCGGCT
>DBTK01000090.1:54862-111227 GCA_002307015.1 Spirochaetaceae bacterium UBA1318 | reverse complement strand
AGGAGATGCCGGCGGAGGAGGGCTTTCCGGCCTACCTTCCGACCCGCCTCGCCGAGTTCTACGAACGGGGAGGCCGGGTGAAGACCCTGCTCGGGCCCCTGGGCTCCATTTCGATCATCGGCGCCGTATCCCCGCCGGGGGGCGACTTCTCGGAGCCCGTCACCCAGCACACCAAGCGCTTCATCCGCTGCTTCTGGGCCCTGGACCGCGACCTCGCGAACGCCCGGCACTATCCGGCCATCTCCTGGATAGACTCCTATTCCGAGTACGCCGACGAGGTCAGGGACTGGTGGGGTTCGGTCAATCCGGACTGGGAGAAGGTGAGGGACTCGGCCCTCGAACTCCTCAAGCGGGAGCAGAGGCTCGAGCAGATCGTCAAGCTCGTCGGGCCCGACGCCCTGCCTGACGACCAGCGGATGATCCTCGTCGCCGCCGACATGATCAAGAACGGCTTCCTCCAGCAGAACTCCTTCGACGACGTCGACATGTACTCGGTGCCCGAGAAGCAGGTCCTGATCTTGCGCCTCATCATGGATTTCTACGACCGGTCGCTCCGGATCATCAAGGCCGGGGCCCCCCTCCTCAAGATCAACTCACTCTCCTGCAAGGAGACCCTGGTCCGCCTCAAATCGACGGTCGAGAACACCGACCTGGGGAAATTCGACGACGCGGAAACGGAGATGAACGAGCAGCTCGACGTCCTGGAGCGAAGCTACAAAGGAGCGGTAACCGCATGAGGGGACTCGAATATCGGGGATTGAGCAGGGTCGAAGGCCCCATCGTCATACTGGAACGGAAGGAAAACGTCGGTTTCGAGGAACTCGTGCGCATCTACGACCGCTCGGGCGAGATGAGGACGGGGCGGGTCATGGACGTTTCGGAGAAATTCGTCGCCCTCCAGGTCTTCGGGACGAACAACGGGCTTTCCATCGACGACACCTCGGTGGAATTCCTCGGCCGACCGATGGAGCTGAGGGTTTCCGAGGATATGCTCGGCCGGATCTTCAACGGCCTCGGCGAGCCGATGGACGGCTACCCGCCGCCCTTCTCCTCGAACTTCCTGGACGTGAACGGCTACCCGATCAATCCCTACGCCCGGGTCTACCCCCGCGACTTCATCCAGACGGGGGTTTCGGCCATCGACGGGATGAACACCCTGATCAGGGGGCAGAAGCTCCCGATCTTCTCCGGGAACGGCCTGCCGCACAACCGCCTCGCCGCCCAGATCGTCCGGCAGGCCAAGATCCTGACCTCGGACGAGCCCTTCGTCATCGTCTTCGCCGCAATGGGCATCAAGTACGACGTGTCCCGGTTCTTCATCGAGTCCTTCGAGGAATCAGGGGTCCTGTCGAACGTCGTCATGTTCCTCTCTCTCGCCGACTCGCCCTCGATCGAGCGCCTGATCACCCCGCGCTGCGCCCTCACGGCGGCCGAGTACCTCGCCTACGAAAAGAACATGCACGTCCTCGTGATCCTGACCGACATGACCAACTACTGCGAGTCCCTCCGCGAGGTTTCGACGATACGGGGAGAGGTTCCCTCCCGCAAGGGCTACCCGGGCTACCTCTATTCCGACCTCGCCTCCCTCTACGAGAGGGCGGGCAAGATCCAGGGCTCGACCGGTTCGATCACCCAGATTCCCATCCTGACCATGCCCTCGGACGACATATCCCACCCGATCCCGGACCTCACCGGCTACATCACCGAGGGGCAGATCGTCCTCGACCGCGAGCTCTTTCAGAAGGGAATCTACCCGCCCGTGGCGGGGCTTCCCTCGCTCTCGAGGCTCATGAAGGACGGAATCGGGCCGGGCATGACGAGGGAGGACCACAAGGACGTCGCCTCCCAGCTTTTCGCCGCCTACTCCCACGTCAAGTCAGTCCGGAACCTCGCCGCCATCATCGGTGAGGAAGAACTCTCCACGGGCGACAAGCTCTACATCCGGTTCGGCGAATCCTTCGAGCAGAACTTCCTCAGGCAGGACGAGAGGGACAACCGCTCGATAGGCCAGACCCTGGACCTCGGCTGGAAACTCCTCGCCCTCCTCCCGAAAGAGGAGCTGCTGCGCGTCAATCCGGCCCTGATCGCCAAGTACTATCCGAAGGAAGCGGTGAGCTGATGCCCCAGCAGAACATCCCGCCGACGAAATCCAATCTCCTCCGCGTCAAGGAACAGCTCGTCATCGCCGAGGAGGGCTACGACCTCCTGGAGCAGAAGCGCGAGATCCTGGTGATGGAGCTGATGCGGATCGTCGAGGAGGTGAAGGGCCTCGAGGAGGAGATCGACAAAAGGCTCGAGACGGCCTATCCGGCCCTGAAACACCTCCTCCTCGCGATCGGCCGCGAGAAGGCGACGCAGGTGAGCGCCGGGATCCGGTACGACTACATCCTGAACGAGCGGTCCACCTCGATCGCGGGGCTCACCCTCCCGTCCCTGCAGGTTTCTCTCCCCGCGAGAAGTCTGCAGTACTCGGTGATGGATACCTACGCCGACTGCGACAAGACCATGCTCGAGTTCTTCGAGCTCCTCAAACTCCTGACGAAGATGGCCTCGGTCAGAACCGTCGTCTGGAGGCTCGCGCGGGAGGTGAAGAAGACCCAGCGCCGCGTCAACGCCCTGGACAAGATGGTGATTCCCGAAACTAAGGAAACGAAACGTTATATCGAAGGTGTTCTCGAGGAACGCGAGCGGGAGGCCTTCTTTGTTCAAAAAATGGTAAAGAACCGCGGTGCGGAGGATGCTTCATGAAATCACTATTTTCCAACCTTGTCGTTGCAATAAGCGGCTCCGACGCTTCCATTTACGCAGCGAAATACGGTATCATCATGGCGAAGCAGTACAAGTGCCGGCTCACCGCCGTGTATGTCGTCGACACCGCCACGCTGAAGCATCTCATGATGACGCGCATCTTCGTCCAGGAGGAGAGCGCGGAGTACGAGAGGAGCCTCGAGGCGAACGGGAGCAGGTACCTGTCCTTCATCGAGGAACTCGCGGACGCCAAGGGTGTCAAGATCGTCAAGGAACTGCGTCGCGGTGCGATATTCAGCGAGATACTGAGCGTCGCCGATGAACGAAAGGCCGATTGCATCCTCCTCGGGGGATGGGAAAAGGAAAGGCAGTCCCGGGACATCATCTCCCAGTCGCATCGCGATATCCTCGTCAACGCCGGTTGTTCGGTCCTCGTCGTGAAGGAACCGAATGTCGACCAGCTGTACAAGTCTCTCTGAGAGGGGTAACGCATGCGAATCGGAATCGTTTTTTTTCCGTCTTCCGGCTCCGACAAGGCCGAAAAGACAGCCCGTGAGCTTTCCCGTACCGTCGAGTCGCTCGGGCATTCCTGCGCTTTTTTCAACGCCGACCTTGAATCCTCAACCAAGCTGACCTCCTACGACTACGTCGTCGTCGTCGCGAAACCGGTATCGACCTTCGGCGGCAAGATTTCCGACAAGGTCGGACAGTTCCTGCAGAGCGCCGGCGCGGTCAGCGGCAAACGGTCCTGCGCCCTGATCCTGAAATCCGGGCTTTCCTCCCCGAAGGCGCTTTCCCGTCTCATGAAAACCATGGAAAAGGAAGGAATGTTCGTGAATTATTCCGACGTCATCGCGACGCCGGAGGAAGCGGCGGAAACGGGAAAGAGGCTGCCGCTTTCCCGCGACTAGACCAAGGATTTCGTGGCCGATTACTACGAACTTCTGGGTCTCGAACCGTCCTGCACCCAAAAGGATATCAGACGGGCGTTCAGGGAAAAGGCGAAGCTCTTCCATCCCGACCTCACCGGCGGGGATTCCGGCAAGACCGAAACCATGCGTTCCCTCCTTGCGGCCTACGAGGCGCTTTCGAGCCCCCGCCGCCGGCGGGAGTACGACGCGAGGTTCCGGTCCGTCTTCAGCCACTACGTCTTCGACTACCGGGAATTTCTCAAGGAAAGGCCCGACGAGCCGGAGATGCAGGCGAAGCTCATCCTCTTCGACCTCCTCCATGGCGAGGAGGTCGAGGCGATCGAGGTCTTCACCGCCCGGTTCGCCAGGGACGGCCTCAGGCTGAAGAAGCTCCTCGACCGCGAGGACTTCATGGACGGCGGCTTTCTCCTCGCCGAAGCCCTCGAGGAGGCGGGCCAGTATATGGACGCCTTCCGCCTTCTCGTCGAGATCTCGGCGATGGAAAAGCAGAATTCCTACTTCAGGCACTTTTTCGTCGAGGTGATGGGAAAGCTGAAAAAGATCCTGCGCGAGGACCTGCCCCGGTCGGTTTCCGGCGAGCTTCTCGTTTCCGCCCTCGAGGAGATGATAGCCCTCGACTTTTCCCGGAGGGAGAACGCGAAGTACTGGAAAAGGATAGCCGAGATCCACGGACGTTCCGGCGATTCCGACCGGGCGGCTCGCGCGCTGAGGAAGGCTCTCGAGTGCGACCGCTACCTGACGGGGCTCGCAGCCCTGAAGAAGAAGATCGGGTATGTTGATTAAGAGACGGGTTTCGGGTAGTGTGGCTTGTACATGAACAATTTTTTTAAAAGAAGGTCCGGAGTATGAAACGCTTCGCACTCATCCTGGCGATGCTTTTACCCTGCATCTCCATGTTTCCCCAGGCGATCGATCAGAATTTGGCGTTTGTGCAGCTCCTGAACAAGCGCAAGGTAATCACCGTCAAGCAGGTGCGGCAGGATGTCGAGAAGCTCGAGGCGGCCTCGGGCCGCAAGCTGACTCTGGATGAGCGGAAGCAATACCTGAATTCCCAGATCACCGAGGCCCTGATCGAACAGGCCGCCGAACGCGACAAGATCACGGTTTCCGACGCCGAGTTCAACACCAGGCTCCAGGGCTACCGGAACATGGTCGGCCCCTCGGCCACCGACGAGCAGTTCGAGGCCGCCCTCAAGGCCCAAGGCTCCACCCTCGACGAGTTCAAGACGAAGCTGAGAAAGCAGCTCGTCACCGAAAAATACATCACCACGAAAAAGCAGGCCCTGTTCTCGGCGATCAAGGATCCCACCGAGGACGAGATCGGCGCCTTCTTCACGACCTACTCGGCGCAGTTCGTCAGGCCCGACACCGTCCGCTTCAACTACGTCCTCACCGATACGACGGGCAACGCCGACAAGGCGAAGGCGAAGGAGCTCATCGACAGCCTCGCGAAGCAGATCAACCACGATCCGGCGAAATTCGACGAAATCATGATGAAATCGGCGGTCGCAGGGTCCGGCTACAAGGGCGGCGATTTCGGCTACCTGCCCAAGAACAACCAGCAGGGCCAGAACCTGCTCGGGAAATCCTTCCTGGTGCCGTTCTCGCTCAAGGTCGGGGAGGTCAGCGACGTCCTCGAATCCTCGATGGGCTACTACATCCTGAAGGTCACCGAAATCCTGGGCCAGAAATTCCTGACCCTGGCCGACGCGGTCCAGCCCGGAGCGGCGATGAATCTGCACGACTACATCAAGGGGACGATAGCCCAGCAGCGCCAGCAGCAGATCCTGCAGAAGGCCGTCGCGGAAATCAACACCGAACTCCGCACCCCCGACACGGTTACCGTTTTCGAACAGTACCTGAACTGGTAACGGCATGGCATCAAGAAGAAAATCCCGCATCCTGGCCTTCCAGTCTCTCTACTCATGGGAAACGTCGAAACAGCCGCTCGAAGAGGTGCTCGGATTTGAATGGCTGGATTCGGAAAAAGTCGGCGCGATGGACGAGGAATCCCTCGTTTTCACCCGTCTGATCGTCGCCGGCACCATACAGAACATCGCCGAGGTCGACGCGGCAATAACCAAGCAGCTCAAGAACTGGGACATCACCAGGCTCTCGAAGGTCGATCTCGCCATCATCAGGATGAGTTGCTATTCACTTATGTTTCAAGACGATATTCCGGCCTCCATTACGATCGACGAAGCGATCGACATCGCGAAAGAATATAGCTCCGCGGAGTCCTTCAAGTTCATCAACGGCGTGCTGGACGGCATCCGGAAATCGAGGAGCTGAAGTTCATGATCAGGCTGAAAAACGCGAGACAGATGGATCTCATCAGGGCATCGTGCAGGATACTGGCGGAGACCTACAAGAAGCTGATTCCCGTGGTTGCCGAGGGAATGACGACCCTCGACCTTGATGCCTTCGTTCGCGATGATTTCAAGAAAGCAGGGGTGAAGCCCGCCTTCCTCGACTATCAGGGCTATCCCGCCGCCCTCTGTGTATCCGTCAACGACGAGGTCATCCACGGCATTCCCTCCAAGCGGAAGCTCAAATCGGGCGACGTCCTTTCCCTCGATTGCGGCTGCGAACTCGACGGCTATTTCAGCGACTCGGCCTTCACCCTTCCCGTGGGCACGGTGAGCCTGGACGCGGAGCGTCTCATCAAGGTGACCCGGGAATGCCTCTACCTCGGGATTGAGCAGGCGAAGGTAGGCAACCGCATCCATCACATCGCGAAGGCCGTTTCGGCCCACGCGAACGAGAACGGATTCGGGATCGTCAGGCAGTACTGCGGCCACGGCGTCGGGTTTGCGCCGCACGAGGATCCGCAGATCCCGAACTACATCTCGCCGGGACCCAACCCTCGGATCGTGCCCGGCATGGTCCTCGCCATCGAGCCGATGATCAACCTCGGCACGGGAGACGTGCGCGTCCTCGACGACGACTGGACCGTCGTTACCCTCGACGGGAAAATTTCAGCTCATTTCGAGCATACCGTGGCGATTTTCCCCGACCACACCGAGATTCTCACCCTTTTCGATTGAATCCTTGGCCGTTTTGCCGGCGTTTCCTGTAACCACACGACCCCCAAATTTATTATATTGTATCCAGAAGGCAGGAAGCCTACGAACGGCGCGCTCGAGGCGCCACGCAAGGCTTTCGGAAACCGCCAGAGTTTTTCAAGGAGCGTGCGATGTCCATGCAAAAGAAGCTTTTCTCCAAGAACCTTTTCGTGTTCAATCTCGTCGCTTTGGGGGTCATTTTCGGCTTCGTGATAGCCTTCGCCTACTTTACCGGATTCGGGCGCGCCCTTCCCGGGAAAAAGGCCTATGCCCAGGAAAGCACCGCTGCGGCCATGGATGCTTCCTCCTACGCCCAGGCCCAGGCGCTGCAGAACGTGTTCCGCCAGGTTTCCAAGAACGTGCTCCCCGTCGTCGTCGAGATCAACGTGACCGAAACGACCACCCAGAACGCACCCCAGGGCCAGGGCAACGAATTCCCCTGGAATTATTTCTTCGGCAACCCGAACGACAACGGCGGCAACAACGCCCCGCAGCAGAGGCAGAGCCACGGGCTCGGATCGGGCGTCATCGTCAGGAAGATCGGCAGCACCTACTACGTCCTCACCAACAACCACGTGGCGGGGAACGCGAGCGACATCAAGATCCAGCTCAACGACGGCAGGGAGTTTACCGCGAAGCTCGTCGGCAAGGACGACCGCAAGGACGTCGCCCTCGTTTCCTTCGAACCCAAGGACGATTCCATACCGGTCGCCATCCTCGGCGATTCGAACGTCCTCCAAGTCGGCGACATCACCCTGGCCGTCGGCAATCCCTTCGGCTTCGTCTCCTCGGTGACGATGGGCATCGTGAGCGCCCTCCAGCGGAACGGCGGACCGGACAACAACATCAACGACTTCATCCAGACCGACGCGTCGATCAACCAGGGCAACTCGGGCGGCGCCCTCGTCAACATCCGCGGCGAGGTGATCGGCATCAATACCTGGATAGCCTCCCCGACCGGCGGAAGCATCGGGCTCGGTTTCGCCATCCCGATCAACAACCTGAAAAAGGCCATCGACGACTTCATCAACAAGGGCAAGGTCCAGTACGGCTGGCTCGGGGTTTCCCTCTCCGACGCCGACAAGGATTTCCTGAAGGACGCCGGGATAGGCGACAAGTCGGGCGCCTTCGTTTCCCAGGTGTTTATCGATTCCCCCGCCGACAAGGGCGGCATGCTTCCCGGCGATTTCGTCACGAGGCTGAACGGCCACGACGTCAAGGACACGAACGAGCTCGTGAGGCTCGTCGGCGACCTCCCCGCGGGAAAGGACGCCGCGTTCTCGATCACCCGCGACGGGAAATCGGTGGACCTGAACGTCCGCATCGAGGCGAGGGACGACAAGATCGCGACCAACAACGCCAAGCTCTGGCCTGGTACGATCGTCGTGCCGCTGACCGACGAGATACGAAAGCAGTTCGACATCGCCTCGGACGTCAAGGGACTCTACGTCGCCCAGGTATCCGACAAGACCCCTGCCTCCTCGATGGGTCTCAGGGACGGCGACGTGGTTACGAAGGTGAACGACAAGGCCGTCTCCAACATCCGCGATTTCTACAAGGCGATCAATACGAAGGGATCGAAGACCTTCACCTTCGAGAGAAACGGGTCGGAGCTGACGACCACCGCGTTCAGGCATTGATCCTGCGCGGCTACGCCGCGTTCGACGGTGTCGCGCGCGGCAGTGCCGTGGGCGGAAATACGGCGGGCGGAAAAATCCCGTGAGGCTTTTCCGCCCCTAGTGGTGGGTTCGAACATCAGGGCCCGAGGCCGCGCCAGTGCGCGGTTTCGGGCTTTTTTCCGTCCCGGCCGGATTCCTCATTTATCTTGACCCTTCCATTTTATCCGGTTATGCTATTAACCATCATCCGAAAGAAAAGAGCGGTTATGACGAAGGAATTCTTACCCTACAACACGGTCCGGAACAACGCGCTGAAACTCGCCTACCGGATCCACCAGGACGGCTTCATCCCCGACGTTATCTATGTTTCCCTTCGCGGCGGTGCCTACATCGGCAACGTCATCAGCGAGTATTTCAAGATCGTCCGGAAGGATTCCCGGCCGATTTTCTACGCCGCCGTGGTCGCCCGGTCCTATACCGACATCAGGAAGCAGGACAGGGTCATGATAGACGGCTGGACCTACAGCCCGGAATATCTGAGGACGGGAGACAAGATCCTGATGGTCGACGACATCTACGATACCGGCAAGACCGTCAACCACCTGGTCGAGGTGATCCTGGAGAAGGGGATACCGAGGAAGGATGTCAAGGTCGCGGTCCACGACTACAAGTTTCACTCCTACCAGGAAACGCAGCTGCCCATCCATCCCGATTACTACTGCCGGAAGTTCGTCATCGAGTCGCCGGAGAAGGACGTCTGGATCCACTACATGAGCCACGAACTCGTCGGGCTTACCTCGGAGGAGTTGAAGTCCCACTACTACTCCGAAGACCCGGAGCTCGAGGAGATCCTGAGGATACTCAAAAAGTGATGCCATGAAAACGAACGGGATCTGGGTAGCCATCAGCCTGGCCATGCTCGCCTGCGGGGTCGCCGGGGCGCAGACGATTACGCCGACCCTCCCCGAAGGCAGCTACCGTTCGAGCATCCCCCTCGCTTTTTCCACTTCGGATCCCGCCGCGAGGCTTTTCCTGCGCTTCTATCCGACCGCGGAGTTCGTCCCCCTGGACCGGGGCCTTGAATTGACCGCCGTCGAGGGCGAGGAGAGAAGCTATTCGATCGAGGTCGAGGCGAGAAAGGATGGAACGAGTGTGGAGGACAGGACCTTCACCTACCTGATAGACCGGAAGCCTCCCCGTGCGCCCGAGATCCTTCCCCCAAGCGGCGTCTTTCCCGACTCCCTTTCGGTCTCGTTTTCTTCCGTGGAACCCGTGTATTTTTCGGTGAGCGAGGACGACTCGAGCGTCGCCGACTTTTCGCTCTGGAACGGAAGCCACGTCGATCTCGAATCCCCGGGCAACCCCGATGGCCAGCCCCGGGAAACGAGGTTCAGAGTCAGCGCCTTCAGCGTCGACGCAGCCGGGAACCCGAGTCCGGTCGTTTCGGCTGACTACACCCTGAGGAACCTGGACTTTCCCGAGCTGGCCGTTCTGGCTGCGCCCGGCCCCGTTTCCTCGGCGCCGAACCCAGCCGTTTCCAAGGCCGCGGGTCCGGCTTTCGGCGTTGCGGTCTCGTCTTCGCCTTCTGATTCGCTCACCCGCATCGATGCGACCCCCAAGGCGCCGGACGGGGTTCTCACCTACGCGATAACCGGACCCGATTCCCCGCCCCCAATCCCCGTGGAATACTACGATCCGGGAAAACCCGGATCCCTGTCGCTTTCCTTTTCCGTTCCCTACGCGATGAAGAAGACCTTCGCCCTGTGGATAGCCTTGAGGCTTCCCTCGGGGGCGACGGTCTATCCCGAAAAGCCGCTGGTCTTCACCGTCGACCGGGCACCGGTTTTCACCCCGCCTCCCGTGCCGGGAGCCCCGGTATTCGCCGAAACCGGCACGGATGGGGGCGTAACCGTCTCCTGGAGACCCTACGACGGGGATATCCGCTACCGGATCGACGGCGGAGAGTGGCGGCGTTACTCCCGGCCCTTCCTTTTTCTCGCCTCGGACCGAAAATCGGTTACCGTCGAGTTTTTCGGAATCGATGCCCGTGGCCGGGAATCGGACAAGGCCTCGGCGTCCTTCGACCTTCCCGACATCCCCCGGCTTCCGTCGGTTTCGGGCCTTCCGCCGGGAGGACTCACGGCGAAACCGGTGAGCGTCGCCCTTGACGACGGGGCAGCGGTTCGCTTCGAGGTGGCCGAGAACGGGTTTCCCCCCGAGGTCGGCCAGGGCTCTCGGCCATGGGGAAACGGTCCGAGAAGCTTCGAAGGGAGGCCGGGCGAGGAGATCACCTACCGCGTCCTCGTGCGGAGCTTCTCGACCGACCAGAAGCGATCCTCCCCCCAAGTCGGCTTTTCCTTTACCGTCGACCGGAAGCCTCCCGAGCCGCCTCGGTTCAGGACCTCCTTCGAAACGACGCCCCAGATGAGCCCTGCCGTCATCTCCTTTTTCGAGACCGAAGACCGGATCATGGTTTCGGTACATCCGTCGGGTGAGGATGGGGTTTTCTCGGAGTATCGGGGACCCGTCGCCGTCGGGAGGGCAGCGGACGATGGACAAGCCTGGGCCATCGACGCCTACACCGAGGACAAGGCGGGAAACCGGAGCCGGATGGTGACGGCCTCCGTCATCGTGGACGCCGTCAGCCTCTACGTTTCCCCTACGGGGAAGGATTCCGGCCCTGGCTCCCTCGAAAATCCGGTCGCGAGCCTCACTCGCGCCCTCGCCCTTGCCAAGGCCTCGGGAAAAACCAGGATCAAGCTTCTGGGTGGAATCGATTCGGTATCCGTCGCGGTCGATTTCCCGGTCGAAATCGTCGGGATGGGCGATTCTCCCGTTCAGATCCGCGGCCTTTCCTCGGCCGCCCATTCGCTGATTTCCTGCTCGTCCGCCGACGGGATAACCCTTCGCAACCTCGATCTCTCCCTCTCCCGTCCGACAGGAGAGGCGACCGTGCTCTCGGCGGTCGACTGCAGGTCGCTCCGCGTCCTGGGAACGAGGATCGCTGGTCCAGGGACCGAGAGCTCCCGCTGCATCGCGCTCTCGGGATCCACGGCCAGGCTCGAGTCCTGCGTCCTTTCAGCCGATGGCACGTCGACCTCGATCGCCCTCAAGGCCGACGCCTCGAACGTTTCGATGACGGAGACGAGGATCGAGGGAAGCGCCTCGGCCCGGGTTTCCTACCTCGTTCTCGCAGAATCGGGGTCGAACCTGAGCATCGACACGAGCGCCCTTTTCGTGCGGGGGGGACGGGACCGGTCAGCGGTTTCGCTCTCGGGAGGAAGTCTCTCCCTTTCACGGGTTGGGGTCAGCTCCGACCGCGGAGAGGGTTTCACGACCCTCTTCGACCTTTCCGACGCGAAGGCCTCCTTCTCCTCCTGCCTGATCCGCGGCGGCGCCTCGAACTACCTTACCGGCTTTTCCTTCACCCGCTCGAAGGTCACCCTGGTCCACGATACCCTCATCCTGGACCAGTCGTCGGCCGCCGCGACCGTACGGGCCATCCAATCCTCGAGTTCGGGAATAAAGCTTTACAATTCCCAGCTCTTCTCCGGAAAGGGAAGCGCCTTTTATTTCCTGGACGATTCCGGAACGGTCGAGCTCGGGGCGAGCAACATCTCGGGCTTCGAGAGAAGGGTGGATTCGGCTCAAGGAACCGGAAGGACGCCGATCACCGACAAAAGGGTTATCGCGGGCAGTTTTTCCGAGAGCTTCGCCTCGACCTATGCCGACGACGGGAAGGGAAACCTGGCCATGGTGGCGGGAGCCAAAACGAGGAGGAGGGGATTCACTCAGGGCGAGCTCGAGGCGAGGGGGGCGGCGACCGGTTCGCTCGGCCTGGATTTCTATGGAAGCGCCCGGTTCGATCCGGCGGCGAAGGCGGCGAGGCCCGACCTCGGCGCGATTCAGTACGGAAAATAAACGCCCCGGTAGCAAGCTAGGGGGGCGTTGTCGCTTCACGATACGGAAGGAAGCGGCAGTCTGGCTCCCGATTCCTTCCGATCTTCGGTTCTACTTCCCGACGCGGATTTCCTGCCACGCCTTGTTGTACATGTCGAGGTAGGTTCCGAGGTCTTCCTTGAACTCGCAGTTCTTCATGTCGTCGATCGTGTAGTTCGGCTTGACCTTCTCAACATCGCGGGCCTTGAAATTGACGCTGGGGAGCATCAGGAAGTCGGCTATCTTCGCGTAGACGTCAGGCCGGTGGATGTAGTTCATGAACTTGTAGGCGGCGTCCTGGTGCTTCGCGCCCTTCAGGATGCACATGCTGTCCATGTACATCGGTCCGCCCTCTTTCGGGATGAAGAAATCGACTTCGCCCCGCTTGGCCGGATCGTACTCGAGAAACACGTTTTCGGCGTAGCCCTGGACGACGGAGAACTCCCCGTTGGCGAAGCCCTTGGCGAAGGACTCGGCGTCGAACTTGACGATGTTTTCCTTCCACTTCAGCACGAGGTCCTTCGCCTTGTCGATCTGGGCCTGGTCATGGGTGTTGACCGAATAGCCGAGGGTTTTCAGGGCGTCGCCCATCACTTCCCTCATGTCGTCGAGCATCGTCATCTTGTTCTTCAGATCGGTTCTCGAAAAGATATTCCAGCTCTTGTCGTAGCTTTTCACGAGGGTCTTGTTGACCGATACGCCGGCCGCCGCCATGAAGTAGGGAACGGAGTATTCGTTACCCTTGTCGAAGTTGATCCTCGGGAGGATGGTCGGGTCGATGTTCGCGAAATTCGGGATCTTCGACTTGTCGAGCTTTTCGAGCATTCCCTGCGCGATCATGATCGATACGTAATCGCCGGAGGGAACGACGAGATCGTAGCCGGTGCCGCCCGCCTTGATCTTGGCGTACATCTCCTCGTTCGAGGCGTAGACGTCGTAGACGACCTTGATGCCCGATTCCTTCTCGAACTGCTTCACCACGTCGTCCGGGATGTAGTAGGTCCAGTTGTAGACGTAGAGGGTCGAATCGCCCGTTTTTTTCGCGCAGCCGGTGATGCCGAGCGTGCAGGCCAATGCGACGAAAAGCGAGAGTGCGACGAGTCGTTTCATTTCAAGCTCCTTACTGGACCGCTATCGGTCCGCAATATATTTAAGCAGATTCCTCGCGGAGAGGGTGAGAAGGATGGTGCCCGAGATCAGGACCACGGAGAGGGCGTTGATGACCGGCGAAACGCCGAACCTGATCATCGAGTAGACGTAGAGCGGGAGCGTCGTGGAGCCGGGGCCGGCGACGAAGAAGGTGATGACGAAGTCCTCGAGGGACATCGTCACCGCCATGAGGAAGGCGGAAATGATGCCGGGACGGGAAATGGGGATGATGATCTTGACGAGGGCGTCCCGTTCCCTGGCGCCCAGATCCTTCGCCGCCTCGATTATGGAATAGTCGAATTCCTCCAGGCGCGCGAGGACCATCAGGAACACGAAGGGCAGGTTGAACGAGGTGTGGGCGATGAAGATGGTGAAAAGTCCCAGGTGGATCCCGATGCCGGCGAAGAAGATCAGCAGGGACACGCCGATGATGATCTCGGGCAGGATGAGGGGAAGGAAGGTCGCGCCGCGCACGTAGGTCTTGAGCTTGAACTGGTGCCAGTTCACCCCGATGGCCCCGGCCGTGCCGATCACGGTCGATACCGCCGCCGAGGAGAGGGCGATGATGAGGCTGTTGACGACGGCCTTCCAGAGCTCGTCGGAGGAGAAGAGGAGCTTCTCGTACCAGACGAAGGAGAAGCCGTGCCAGGCCATCGTCTTGCCCGCGTTGAAGGAGTAGGCGACGAGGACGGCGAGGGGCATGAACAGGAAGGCGATCGCGAAGATGAAGACATACTTCGAAAGCCGGTAGGGCTTCCGCGGCTTGTAGACGTTCGCCGCCATGCTAGGCCCCGTTCCTCGCGAATTCGGCGGCCCTCGAGGCCTCCTCGCGCTGGGCGTCGGCCTGCCTCTTCTGGATCAGCATCAGCATGGCGAGCCCGAGGGTCGTCACCACGGTGATGACCATGGAGATGGACGAGGCGAGGGGCCAGTTCCTGGTTTTCGTTATCTGGTCGGCTATGATCTGCCCGAGCATGACGTTGTCCTTTCCCCCGACGAGGAGGGGAACGGCGTAGTTGCCGAATATCGGGATGAAGCTGAAGAGGATCGAGGTCACGATGCCCGCCTTGATGTTCGGCAGCAGGATCTTGACGAGGGATTCCATGTGGCTCGCGCCGAGATCCCGGGCGGCCTCGAGCAGGGAAAAATCGAATTTCTCGATGGTCGAGTAGAGCGGAAGGATGGCGTAGGGGAGGTAGGTGTACACGAGGACGATGGTCACGGCCCACTGGTTGTAGAGGAAGGGCACGTAGGACTCGGTCAGGTGGAGGCCCCGCAGGAACTCGTTGATGAGCCCGTTGTTCCCCAAGATCGCTATCCACGAGTAGACGCGAATGAGGAAATTCGTCCAGAAGGGAATGACGATCAGGATCAGGAGGAGATTCTTGTGCCGGCTTCTTGCCATGTAGAGCCCGCAGGGCAGGGCTATGAGGATGGTCAGCACCGTCGAGACGAGGGCGATGGCCAGGGTGTCGAGGGTAACCTTGCCGAAGACGGGATTGATCAGGGCCCGATAGGCGTCGAGCGAGAACCGCCATTCCACGCCGCCGTAGAGCCCCTTCTGGAGGAAGGAGTAGAGGACGATGATCAGGATGGGCGCGACGAAAAACAGGGTGATCCAGACCGTCAGCGGTGTCGTGTAGACCAGGCCGTAGTGCTTTTTCACTGAGGCCGGTCCTCCACGATGTAGCCGTCCTCCGCATGCCACCAGACGTAGACCGAGTCCTTCCAGTGGATGTCCGGCCCCTCGTCGGTGTAGTTGATGTGCTGCTTGAAGATCTTCATCGTCGTCGTCCCGTCGATGCGGACGAAGTATTTCGTCTGGAAGCCGGTGTAGATCGGCTCCTCGACCGTGCCCTGGAGGATGTTGTATTCGGAGGCGAGGGTGGGTTGGGCCCTCGAGATCCTGATCTTTTCGGGGCGGATGGTGAAGTTGACCGTCGCCCCGACCGAAACCGGACAGGTCGTCGTGACCCTGATGTCGCCGAGTTCGGGAACCTCGAGGTCGACGAGCTCGCCCTCGACGGCCTTGACGCTGGCCTGGAAGAGGTTCGTTTCGCCGATGAAGTTCGCGACGAAGATGTCCGCCGGACTCTCGTAGATCTCGTAGGGCGTGCCGACTTGCAGAACGTTTCCCTTGTCCATGACCGCGATGCGGTCGGAGACCGAAAGGGCCTCCTGCTGGTCGTGGGTGACGTAGATGAAGGTGATGCCGATCTTGTCGTGGATGGAGTCGAGCTCGATCAGCATGTGCTGCCTGAGCTTGGCGTCGAGGGCCGAGAGGGGCTCGTCCAAAAGGAGGACGCTCGGCTCGTTGATGAGGGCCCGGGCGATCGCGACCCGCTGCTTCTGGCCGCCTGAAAGCTGGGAGGGCATCTTGTCGGCCTGGCCGTCCAGCTCCACGAGGTGGAGGTAGTCGCTCACCTTGAGCTGCACGTCCTTCCGGGACGCCCGTTTCAGCCTCATCGAGAACGCGACGTTCTCGAACACGGTCAGATGGGGAAAAAGGGCGTAATTCTGGAACACCGTGTTGGCGTGACGGCGGTTCGGGGGCAGGGGGAGGATGTCGATATCGTCGATGGATACCGCCCCGGCGTCGGGATTTTCGAACCCCGCGATTATTCGGAGCAAGGTCGTTTTCCCGCACCCGGACGGGCCCAGAAGAGAAAAAAACTCGCCTTTTTTAATTCCCAGATTTATATTTCGCAACGCATGGAAGCTGCCGAAATCCTTCGACACATGTTCGATGGTAACATCACTACCGATCAACTTATTCGTAACCTCCAGGCTCCAGAATAAGGACACTAAACACGGTGAACATGCATGCACAATGGGGGTTTTTGCGGGTTGTGTCAAGAGAGGATGTTTTCGGGAAACATCCTCTCTTCCGCTCGCTACCGGCCATAGGTGTAGGTGAGGGATTCCCTCTCGTGGTGCCTCTCGACGGCGAGCTTGACGAGAAGATCCAGGAGATCCGGATAGGGGAGGCCCGAGGCCTCGCACATCTTGGGAAACATGCTGATGGAGGTGAAGCCGGGAATCGTGTTCACCTCGTTCAGGAGTATCTCCCCGCCCTTCTTGCCGATGAAGAAATCGACCCTCGCCATGCCGGAAAGCTCCGCCGCCCGGTAGGCCTTGACCGCGATCTCCCTGACCGTCCTCGCCTGCTGGGGGTCGAGGTCGGCCGGAACCTTGAGGCTCGCGCCCTCGGGGTCGAGGTACTTGGCGTCGTAGTCGTAGAACTCGTGGGTGGGCAGGATCTCTCCCGGCGCATAGGCGACGGGCTCGTTGTTGCCGGTCACCGAGCACTCGATCTCCCTGGCGACCATGAACGGCTCTACGAGGGCCTTGGTGTCCCACCTCAGGGCTTCGGCGATCGCCTTCGAGAGCTCCTCGGGATTCGAGGCCTTGCCGGCGCCGACCGAGGAACCCGCGCAGGAGGGCTTCACGAACACGGGGTAGTGGAAATCCCGTTCCGCCTTCCTCGCGATGTCGCGGAGCTTGTCCGGATCTCGGGCCTCGATCGCCCTGACGGCGATGAAGGGGACAACGGGGAGGCCGGCGTTCACCCAGAGCATCTTGGATTTTTCCTTGTCCATGCCGATCGCGCTGCCCAGGACTCCGGCGCCGACATAGGGAAGCCCGGCGGTCTCGAGGAGGCCCTGGATGGTCCCGTCCTCGCCGAAGGTGCCGTGGAGGACGGGGAAGACCGCGTCGACCGGAAGGGGTTTTCCGCCGCAGGAGAGCCCCCGGGAGGGAAGCACGGAAACGAGCGCGGCCTGATTCTCGAGAACGGGGAGGGCCGCGTCTCCCGATCCGGGCTTTTTCGTGTCGAGGGGAGCCTCGAGGTACCAGGCGCCGTCGTGGGCTATGTAGATCAGGGCAAGCTCGTATTTTTTCGGGTCCAGGTGGTTGACGATGGATGCGGCCGAATTCAGGGAGACTTCATGCTCCCCCGATCGGCCGCCGTACAGAATGGCGAGTTTCATGGGTCCTTCCTTGTTAAATCCTTGAATATCCAAGTTCTTTCAGCATCGTGCGGGCGGCATCCGCCTCATCGTAGGGATGGGGACCGTCCTTGCGGATGATGGAATTCTCGTGGCCCTTGCCGAGGAGGAGGACGGTGTCGCCCTTCTCCGCGAGGGAAAAGGCCTTTTTTATCGCCTGGGGCCTGTCCGGGATCAGGAAGATGTCCCTACCTTCCTGCCGTTCGGGACAGCCGGCGGCGATCTCCTCGAGGATGGCCCTCGGCTCCTCGCCCCGGGGATCCTCGTCGGCGAGCACGAGAATGTCGCACCAGTCCGCCGCGATGCGCCCCTGGCGGGGCCGCTTCACGACGTCGCGCTCCCCAGCCGATCCGAAGAGGCAGATGAGCCTTCCCCTGGTCCTTTTTTTCAAGGGGGGGAGGACGGTCTCGAACGAGGAGGGGGTGTGGGCGTAGTCCATCACGACCTCGAAGGGCTGGCCCTCGTCGATCGGCGTCATTCGCCCCCAGACTGGCCTCAACTTTGGGAGAAGCGGAACGAGCTCGGCGACGGGCTTTTCGAGGACGCGGGAAACGGCGATCAGCGAAGCGAGGACGTTGTCGACGTTGAAGGCGCCGGGAAGCTCGATCCGGGCCTCGTGCCTCAGGATGCCCCCGGCGGTTCTTTCGAGCATCGTGAAGGAGGAGCCGCGCGAGTCCGCCACGATGTCGCTGGCGGCGAGGTCGGCCTCGTTTCCCTTCGAGCTGAACGAGTAGACGCTCTTCGACGTCGCCGACCGGAACAACCCTGAGTTGGGGTCGTCCGCGTTGACCACGCCGAAAACGGGGAAGCGATTAGTCTCGGCCGTGGTTGCCTTCGCGCCGACGCTCCGGTCGAGGGCGCGGAAGAGGTTCGCCTTGTCGTTCCGGTACTGCTCGAGGGTGCCGTGGAATTCCAGGTGTTCCTGGGTCACGTTGGTCATGATGGCGACGTCGAAGGCGACGTCGCCGAGCCGGTTCGTCCGCGCTGAGAGTCCGTGGGACGAGGATTCCACCACGGCGTACTCCATGCCGTTTTCGAGCATCCGGAAAAGCTTTTCGTGGATCGTCGTCGCTTCGGGGGTCGTCTGGTGCTCGGGGTTCGGCAGCTCGTCGGCGCCCACCCGGTACTGGACGGTCGAGATGAAGCCCGCCCGTTTCCCGGCGAGGTCGAGGAGCTGGTAGACGAGGAACACGGTGGTGCTCTTCCCCTCGGTCCCCGTGACGCCGATCACGCAGAGCCTCTCCGAAGGCCGGGAGAAAAAATCGGCCGAGACCGGGGACATCGAGAGCCGCGGATCGGCGACCCTCAAATAGACGACGGCCGGATCGTAGGAGGGCAGGGGATCGGCGTGGACGACGGCGCGGGCCCCTCGTGCGACGGCGTCGGCCACGTAGCGGTGCCCGTTTTCGTGGAGGCCCGCGAGGGCGAAGAACAGGAAACCGGATTCGACCTCGCGGGAATCGTAGGCGAGGCCCGAGATTTCGGGATCGCCGGAGCCGTGCCGTTCGATGACCGGCAGTGAGCCGACGAACGCCGACAGTTGCTTTTTCATGGGGCCTATGGTAATACCGGAGGGCTCAGCAGTGCAAGAGAGGCGCTATGTACACGGCAAAAATAACCATGAATTTCGCGGCAGCCCATTTTCTCGCCGACTATCACGGAAAATGCGAAAACCTCCACGGACACAACTACCGGGTCGAGGCCTCGGTCCGAGGCGCCGTCCTCGACGGGGGCGGCATGCTCCTGGACTTTTCCGTCCTGAAGGGAAAGCTCCGCGAGGTCCTCGAAAAGCTTGACCACAGCCTCCTGAACGACGAGCCCTTTTTCGCAAACAACCCGAGCGCGGAGAGGATCGCCTTCTATATTCACGAGCGGCTCGCTCCGAGGGTCGCTCCCCTTTTCCTTTCGGCAGTCGCCGTGTGGGAGACCGACCAGAACTGCGCGGTCTACGAGGCCGACGACCAGCCCGGATCATGAAGGACGACGACAGGCCTCCCTACCTCGGCTCCCAGCTTCTCGCCTACATCGGAAACAAGAGGCGGCTCCTTCCCTTTCTCGAGGATGGCTTCAGGCGGATCGGCGAACGTTCCCCGGTGAGGAGCTTTCTCGATCCCTTCGCGGGGACGGGCTCTGTATCCCGGCTCGCTCGCTGGCTTGGCTGGAGGGTTTCCGCGAACGACAGCGAGGAGTACGCCAGGATCATGTGCTCCTGCTACCTCGAGATCGACGAGCGGGAGCTGGGGGGGCTTTTCCTCGACCGGGGGGGCGTGGACTCTGTCCTTTCAGCCCTCAACGCCCTCCATCCAGAACGGGGCGGGGACCCTTCCGCCCTCGAGGCGGCCGCCTCGTGCGAGCCCTACATCGCCCGATACTACGCGCCCCGCGACACCGCCAGAGCCGATTACCGGACCGAGCGCCTCTTCTACACGAGGGAAAACGCGATCTTCATCGACCGGGTAAGGACGGTCATCGAGGCCTGGTATCCCGCCGGATTCTCCTCGGGAGCGGCCGAAAAGGAGAAGACCATCCTCCTCGCCGCCCTCCTCTACGAGGCCTCCGTCCACTCGAACACGTCCGGGGTCTTCAAGGCCTACCACAAGGGCTTCGGCGGACACGGGAAGGACGCACTTGTACGGATCAAGTCGGCCATGACCCTCGAGCGGCCCTCCCTCCTCGACGGCCGGTTTCCGGGCGAAGTGGCCCGAGGCGACGCCGTCGATTTCGTTCTCGGGCGATCCTCGGACCTCTGCTACCTCGATCCGCCCTACAACCAACACCAGTACGGCAGCAACTACCATATCCTGAATACGATAGCGGAATGGGGCCGGGCCCCCGTCTCGGAGGACCGCGCAGCCTCCGGTTCGTTCAGGGAGAAAGCCGGCATCCCCCGGACCTGGATGAAAACGAAGAGCGCCTTCTGTTCGCGGGGAACGGCGGCGAAGGCCTTCGCAACCCTTCTCGACCGTATCGATACGGGGACCATAGCCGTCAGCTACAACACCGAGGGGATCGTGCCCTTCGAGGAGCTTTTCGAAATGTGTGCGGCCCGGGGCCGCGTGGAACTCCTGACCTCGGAGTACGTCACCTACCGAGGCGGAAGGCAGAGCGACCGGCGTCAGGTGGGCAACCTGGAATTCCTCCTCATCGTGGACTGCAGGGAAAGGACGACGGCCGCCGACCGGGAGATCACGGGGCGCTTCCTCCTCGAGAAGGAGCTCGCTACCCTGATGAAGAGGTCCTTCGACCCCGAGAGGATCAAGGCGGAATTCGCGATCCGGGGGGAATCCATCATGGTTCACGCGGACGGGATGGGCCAGGGCTTTCCGATGGTATCCTTTCATCGGTTCGACGGCATGATCCGTGCGGACGAAATCCGCTCGCTCTCCCGCTTCGAGCTGAAGGGAGTCGTCGAGCGGCTTTCGCGCTGCCTGTGTCCGGGGATGATGGACGAGATGGAGGTCCTTCTCCGGCTCATGCGTTCGCCCTCGGAAACCGCTCCCACGGTGATCTCGTCCGAGCTCCAGAAGCGATACCTCGAGTGTCTGGGCAAGATCGCCTTCAGGAAATACGCCGAGGAGTTCGCCCACTACCGGGATATCGCGGCCGATCTGGTCGGGCGATCCCCCTCTGACTATCCGGTTCTGGAAAAGGGGCTTCCGTCCCTCGCCGCTCGCGCGGAATTGAGGATGAAGGGATGAGGCGGGCGTTTTGGCGGGCCGTCGAAATGCGTCGGCCCTCGACGGCCCCATAGCGGTCTGTTGAAGGCCGACGCAGGTACCAGTCCGCTAAAGGATCTTTTCGTCGAATATGATGGCCGAAAAGAGGTAGATCGTGATCTCGGAATCCTTGTAGGCCTCGGGCGGCAGTCCCGCCTTCCTGCAGGTCTGCCTCAGGAAGGTTTCCCGGTCCCATCCCTGCTCGGTCGCCACCTGGGGCAGGAGGACGCCGGCCCTGCCCTTACCGACGAGGTAGATCCCGTGAACGCCGACCTGGATGAGGTTGGGATCGTTCGTCTTTTCGAGGGGCGTAAGCACCGATATTTCGATGAAGAGCCTGTCCAGCTCCTGGGCCGTTACCGGCGGGAACCTGGGATCCTCGAAGGCGGCGGCATAGGCCATTTCCTTCACCGTCTGGAAAAGCGGCTCGATGCCGGTCATGTGACCGATACAGCCCCGGAGTTCGCCGTTTTCGTGCAGGGTGACGAAGGCGCCGCAGAGGGTCTCGAGAATGCCGTCCGAAGGGTCGAGAACCGGTTCCCGATTTTGGAGAGCGGCGGCAATCGTCTCCCGCGCGGTGCGCAACAGCGTTTTTTTATCGTTATCGGTCAGGATAAAATCCATCTCGGCACCTCACGCAAGGGCGACGGCCGCATAGTGAACGCGGTTCGAGTCGTCCTCATGTTGCTGGGACGAAGAATCGCCCCTCTGGAGGATAGAAACCTCGAGTTTCGACACCGAAGGGGCACCCAGGAGGCCCGCGACGCAGCCGTCTCCGCAGGCGGTGATCTCCTTGTCTCGGTGACCGTCGAGTATGCCCTGCCAGTCCTTTTCCCGTATCAGGTCCAGGAACCGCCCGCTCTGCCGGTCTGCGTCCGTGGCCGGGACGAATGCGCAGAGGTTCGTCGAAACCACGATGAGGGTCTCCTCCCAGAGTCCTGCCAGAATGACCTCGAGGGCCCGCGAGAGGGTCTTGACGTTGGTCGCCGTCGTCTTCCCGACCAGGATCGGAACGATGGGAAGACCGGGGAAAAGGTGCTGGAGGAAGGGAAGCTCAACCTCGATCGAATGCTCCTCAAGGTGGGGAATGTCGTTGACGATGAACTGATTCGAGCAGCTGGCGAGTTCGGCGATGAGATCCTTGTCGACGGGAAGCTCCCCGAGCGGGGTCGTGAAGACATCTGAGTCGGGAAGGAACAGCGCGTCTTCCTGCTCCCGGTGAAGGGGACCGATGATGACGGCACGCTTGAAAGTGCGAGTGGCCGTCGCCTGGAATGCCCGTGCGGCGATCTCGCCCGAATAGGTATAGCCGGCGTGGGGGGTGATGATGGCCCGAGCCGAGCCTTTGGGAATATCGTTGAACAGCGCCCCGAGCACGGTTTCAAGTTCCTCTTTCGTTTCAGGGTAGAAAATGCCATCGACGATCGTTGAGCGATATTTCACAGCCATGATCCCTAACTATACTACTCCATGGCCGAAAAGCAAGTGAATCGATTCCGATTCACAGACCTTCGGCCGATTCGGCCAGGCGCTTGAGCCTCGCCTCGTCGAGTCTGACATGGAGGTTCTTTTCCTGGGTCGGCAGGACGAGGCCCTTCTTGCCGTCCTTCGCCCGGCGCAGGAACTTCACCGGGGTATAGTAGAGTTCGCCCTGGCCCGAGGTCCTTCCCTTCGAATAGAAAAGGGCGAGGTTCGAGGCGTCGAGGAGGACGTCGAGCGGCACCGACTTTCCCCTGACCGTTTTTATGAACACGTAGGAACCCGGATAGTCCCTGGCGTGGAGCCAGATATCGAAGCCCTTGACGTAGTGCCTGAGGAGGTCGTCGTTTTCGCTCGCGCTCCTTCCGACGAGGAAGGTATAGGGGCCGCTCCTGAAGACGAGGCAGGGATACTTTCTCTCGACCTGCTGGGGCGCCGTCTTCGCCTTCCTCAGGAACCGTTCGAGGACGAAGGGATCCTCGACCCTTTTCATCCTTTCGTACTCGGCCTTGATCTTTTCAAGTTCGAGGGTTTTCTCGGCCATCTCCTTTTCGAGCTCGACGGCGCCCGTCCTCGCCTTCCTCGCCTTTTCGAAAAACGCCTCGGCGTTTTCCTGGGGCGAGAGCAAGGGGTCGATCCGGATCGTTTCGACCGCGTTTCCCTCGTGGAAGTTCTCCGCCTCGAGCCAGGCGTCCCCCCGCCTCATCCGGTAGAGGTTCGCCGTCAGGACGTCGCCGAGCCGGCGGTAGCGGTCGCCGTCGGCGAACTCCTCCTTTTTTTTCTCCATCGTCGAAAGGAGGCTCGAGAGCTTGCTTTCCTTTTGGTTGAAGACCCGGTCAAGGTCGAGCCTCAGGCTCTCAAGGGAGAGGGTTCCCTCATGGCCCTCGTACCAGGAATCGATGCGGGCGTTGAAGGATTCATCCCCGGGAAGCTCGCGGATTTCGAACTGGCGCTTTGAAGGCTTGTCAGGCTGTATCGGATTGTAGACACCACCGGTGGTCTCGGCCTTTTTCGGACGGCGGAACATGCAGTCGAGGATGGTTCCGGCCGTATCGGTGAGAATGACGTTGCCTGCGTTGCTCCAGAGCCTCGCGTAGAGGTAGGTAACCTCATCGTCCTTGGCGAGGACGAACCTGAGGATGCGGTCCTCGAAAAGCTGTTCCGCCGACTCTATCCGCGCCCCCTTGACCCTGGCCTTGAGGAACTCCTCGAACCTCAGGGGCTTCGCGGGTTTCTTGATGGCCCGGGATGTCTCGTGGATGCGACAGCCGTTCGGGGTCAGGGAAAGGAGGAGGGTGATCGCCCGTCCGGGCCGATAGAGGTAGAGAGCCAGGGTGTCGAAGGCCGGCTGGACGACTCCCTGGACGTGGCAGCCGACGAGGGGCAATTCGGAAAGCACGAGATCGATTTCCTTCCAATTCAGTGACATGTCAGGACCTTGTGATCGGGATGGGGGTTCCGCAACGGGAACAGGAGGGGCCGGAAAGCCCGAGGATGGAGGTTTCGTAGCCCCGCCTTCGGATGAGGAGGTTCCCGCAGGCAGGGCAGAGGGTATCGCTCGTTCCCTGATGGACGTTGCCGGTGTACACGTAGCGGAGCCGGGCCCTCGCTACGGCGGCGAGGCGCTCCACCGTTTCGGGATTCGTGGCGGGGATGGAGTACCGATAGGACGGAAAGTAACAGGAGAGGTGGTAGGGGATGTCCGGGCTGATCGAGGCGAGAAAGTCGGCCGCCCCGGCAATCTCCCGTTCAGAATCGTTCTTTCCGGGGATGACGAGGGTCGTCACCTCGAGCTCCGAGGTCCTGGCGCATTCCCGGATGAAATCCTTGACCGCCTCGAGCTGCCCGCCGAGTTCGCCCGAGTAGAACTCCGGTTCGAATGACTTGAGGTCGATGTTCGCCGCATCGATGAGGGGCAGGAGCTCGGCTGTGGGCCCCGGATTCAGGTAGCCGTTCGAAACGAGGACGTTCTTGAGCCCCTTCGCATGGGCGAGTTTCGCCGTCTCGAGCACGTACTCGAAGTGGATGGTCGGCTCGGAGTAGGTGTAGGCGATGCCGAACGAGGATTCCTTCAGGGCGAGAGCGACGAGGTCCTCGGGGTCGAGGCGCCTGGCCGGTGCCTCCGTCGTCTGCGAGATGGAATGGTTCTGGCAGAAGGGACAGTGGAGGTTGCAGCCGAGGAAGCCGACCGAAAGGATCGTGGAGCCGGGGAAAAAATGATGGAGGGGTTTCTTCTCGATCGGGTCCATCGATATCGATGAAACGGCACCGAAAAAGGGCAGCGCGAGCTCCCCTCCCTCGTTTCGGCGGACGCGGCATATCCCCGTCCGGCCTTTCGCGATCACGCAGAGGTTCGGACAGAGGGTGCAGGCGATCGAACCGTCGGCACGTTTCTCGTGCCAGGAAGTCACGAGCACGTCCGGGCCAGCCTATCCCTCAGGGGTTTGGAATCCTGGAAGTACTTCAGGGGGTCGGCGACCTCGAAGGGAACGTAGCGCATGCCGAAGCAGCCCCGTCTGACCCAGAGCTTGACCATCTTGATGCCGGCCCCTTCGTGGGTAACGGGGGAGGGCACGGTTTCCACGCTCACGATGTCCTTGAACCGGAACTCGTAGATCGCGGCGTCCGACCCGAAGGGGTTTTCTATGAGGACGAATTTTTCTCCATCGTAGGGATGTTGGCGCGGATTTCCGACGAACGCGACGGCGTCCATCGGGGTTTCCGCCTTATGATAGGCGTCGATTTCGTACAGCGGCGCCGTGTCGAAAAAGGATGTCACGCTCATCGCAGCCTCCCGCCATTGCTACCGTCATTGTAGGGCCGGCGGAAAAAACATGCAAGGGATTTCCGGCTTGGCGAGGGGTCGGGACGGTCGGAAGGGGCAGGATGCACGGGGATGGGGGTGCCGACCTAGTCGCTTTCCCCCGCACGTTTCATGGCGGCCTTGAGCTCCCGCTCGGGAACGTCCTTCAGGTAGCCTTCCAGAACGCCGCGGTCGGTGTCGTTCATGGATTCGAACCGGAGGGCGAGGAGCCTCCCGTTCCGGATCACCGAGCAGTCGACCGAGAGGATGGGTTCACCGACACGGAGGGAGCAGTCTCGGAGAATGGTGCCAGGCTCGAGGTCGGCCGTGGTGGAATCGTTGTCGGGCATGAAGTTGATGCCCTTCGGGGATATGTCCTCGATCTTGCCGGTCACGAGGCGGGAGTTCGTCGGGTGGCTGAACATGAAGGCGAGGCGGTCGCCCGTACCCGGCACGAGGCGGCTGCTCACCCGCTGGTCGTCGAAGCCGATGTAGCGGGCGAGGAGCTTCTGCAGCCTCTCCCGTTCCTTGGGATCGTTCAGGTCCTCCCTGATGACCCCGTTCACCCCGAGGTACATGGCCTTCGCGGCCTCGTCGAAATTGAAGCTCGGGCCCTTGAGCAGGATGAAGACCGCGTCGTCCTTCGTCCGCTTTTCCCTCAGCACCTGGATGATCGGCTTCCAGTGCCGGGGGAAATCCTCGGCGCTGCAGACGGTCACGTCCGGAACGATTTCGTCAAGGTTGTCGAGGGCCTTGAGCGGGTTGGTGTATCGGATGATCTCGAACCCGAGGGGCCTGAGGTAGGCTGCGGTGAGCTCCCCCAGACGGTCGGTTTCGATAATCAGCATGGCTATCATTCGGTCCCCAGGTTTTTGACAAGATAGTCGGTAATGAACCAGATATTATCACGTTTCGATAAATAATACGTATAAAGTTTGCGGAGATCGAAGTTTTTGAACTTGAAGCTCTCGATGACCTTGACGATCCCGCGATCGGCGGTGTAGCTCGTCTCGGTGATGCGAAAATCGCTCGGTATGGTGTTGATGTCCTGGTCGACCGTGGGTTCCTGGAGGGTCTTCCGGAACTCTTCGATCATGCGTGACCTGCCGTCCTCGGATTCCCTCAGATAGCGGCCTTTCTTCTCGGCGCTCCTGGTGAGGAGGCTTTCCAGGTCGAGGTAGAGGAAATACTTGTTCCACTGGCTCTTCTGCCTGGCCACGATGGTGTACTCGACGACCTTGTCGGGGGGAATCGACTCCCGGGAGAGGATTTCCATCGTATCCTGGTCGAGCTTGAACTTGCGGTTCTCGTCCTTACCCAGGGGAGGGCGGATGTTCAGGTTCAGGAGATTCGACTGGATCTTGGTCGCGGAGTCCTTCGTGACGAGCTCGGGATAGAGGGTCGCCCGGACGACGAAGACGCCGGATTCGGGAATTTTTACGTAATCGAAGAGATTTTCGACGAAAGAATACTCCTCGCCCGGCTCCAGGGTGATCTCCCTGAAGAACACCGGTTGATTCTGGCTTCGTTTTTTGATAAAACCGTCTGTGTGGTCGAGAGGCCGGTTCGAAAGGCTCGAGGCGTCGAAGTCCAGGCTGAAGGTCTTTTCGTCGGCGAGCTTGAAGCGGAAGGGCTGGGGAGAGTCGTTCGTCAGGGTGACCTTGATGTCGATGTCGCTCGAATCCAGGTAGTAGACCTTCTTATCGAAAAACCGGATCGAAAACGAGAGATCCTGCGCATAGGCCGGAATCGTTGCAAGGAAAATCGAGACGAGCAATGCAGATAGATAGTTTCTCACCGTTTTTCTCCAGCCATATTCTCCATCTTTTATTAATGTTTCGGTAAATAGGATGAGAACATTACCCCTAATTGATCTTCGGGAACGGCTCGAGGCCGCTCCTCCTTTCCGCACCCTCTTGGACACGATCCGGGCCGATCGCTTCCCGATCGAGCTTTCAGGGGTGGAGGGCGGTTTCCACGCCTTCATCATCGCAGCCCTGGCGAAAACCGTCAACGGTTCCCTTCCCGTCCTCGTGCCGACCGAAAAGGAGGCCGAGAGCCTCGTCGCGGACCTGGAACTTCTCGACTGTCCCGCGGAGGTTTTTCCCTGGTGGGGCTCGATACCCTACCGCGAGATATCGCTACGGGCGCCGGTCTTCGGCGCCAGGGCCTCGGCCCTGGCCCGCATCGTCGACGGCCGTTCCCAGGTTGTCGTCATCCCCCAGCGGAGCTTCCTTTCCCCGCTTCCGCCCCCCGACTACTTCAAGGCCCGGATGCTCCATCTCAGGAAGGGCGGCTCGATCGACACGATGGACCTCGCCAGGCGCCTCGAGTCGAGCGGCTATCTCCGCGTTCCCCAGGTGAGCGTCCACGGCGAATTCGCCCTCCGCGGCGAGGTCCTCGACCTCTACATGCCGGGGGAGGAAGACGCGGTCCGCATCGTGTTCGACTTCGACCGGATCGAGGGCATCAAGCTCTTCAGCCCCGGTTCCCAGACCTCGACCGGGGCCCTCGAGTCCGTCGACGTGATCCCGATGAAGGAGGTGATCTGGGACGACGAGAGGATCGACGCCTTGACCCGGAATCTCGCCTCCTTCGGCGAGTTCCCGACCGGGGGGGAGGCCATCCTCCGCTCCCTCGTCGAAAAACGGGAGGCCAAGGGCGAGGAGCTCTTCTTCCCGCTCGCCTTCGACGAGCCGGCCTGCATCCTGGATTACTTTCCCCCCGAGATTCCCGCGGCCATCCTCGAGTACGAGCGGCTCCTCAACTCGGTCGACGCCCTGAAAAAGGAATACGACGGGCTCTTCCACCGGGCGAGGCTTTCCGACGAGGTTCCCTCACCCGACCGGATCCTGCTCGACCAGGGAACCATGCTCGCGCGCTGCCAGAGGAAGCTCGTCTTCAGGACCATGGCGGGCGAGGGCACCGAGGGGGCTCAGGCCATCAAGATGGCGAGCGATCCGCCCCGCTCCTTTTTCGGCAACATCACCTACCTGAAGGAAGAGATCCAGACCCTGGTCAACGTCGGCTACCGGATCTACATCTTCGCCGAATCTGAGACACAAGGGGGAAGGATCGAGCAGATCCTGAAGGACCTCCCGATCCACATCATCCCCGAGGGAATATCGGCGGGTTTCTCCGTCCCGGCCCTCAAGCTTTTCGTGGTCCAGGAAAACGAGATCTTCGGCCGCAAGCGCCACATCCCGAAATCGGTCAAGCACGCCCAGAGCAAGGTGATCGACACCTTCGTCGAGCTCAACCCGGGCGATTTCGTCGTCCACGTCAACTACGGCATCGGGCTTTTCAAGGGGATCGAAAGGATCAAGTCCCTCGGGAACGAGAGGGACTACATCCACCTCGAGTACGCCGACGAGGAGTCGGTCTTCCTCCCGATCGAGCAGGTGAATCTGATCCAGCGCTACATCGGCGCCGACGGCACGCTCAGGCTGGACAAGATCGGCGGGAAGGGATGGGAAAACCGCAAGAACAAGGTCAAGAAATCGGTCGAGGACCTCGCCGAGCGCCTCGTCCAGCTCTATTCCAGGCGGAAGCTCGCCAAGGGCTTCGCCTATCCCAAGGATACCGAGTGGCAGGTCGGCTTCGAGGCCGCCTTTCCCTTCGAGGAAACCGAGGACCAGCTCCGGTGCATCGAGGAGATCAAGGCCGACATGGAAAGCACCCAGCCGATGGACCGCATGGTCTGCGGCGACGTCGGCTACGGCAAGACCGAGGTCGCGATGAGGGCCTGCTTCAAGGCCGTCATGGGCGGCAAGCAGGTCGCCTTCCTCGCCCCGACGACAATCCTCGTCGAGCAGCACTTCGAGAGCTTCCAGGACAGGTTCCGCAACTTCCCGATACGGATCGAGATGATGTCCCGCCTCGTCCCGAAACCGGAACAGAAGAAGATCCTGGCGAAGCTCAAGGCCGGGGAGATCGACATCGTCATCGGCACCCACCGGATACTGCAGAAGGACCTCCTCTACCGGGACCTCGGCCTCCTCGTGATCGACGAGGAGCAGCGCTTCGGGGTCAAGGACAAGGAGAGGCTCAAGGAGATGAAGACCAACGTGGATTGCCTCACGCTGACGGCGACCCCGATCCCGAGGACCCTCCACATGTCCCTGCTCAAGATCAGGGACATGTCAGTCCTCAAGACCCCGCCCTCCAACCGCCATCCCATCGAGACCTTCATCTCGGAGTTTTCCCCCGGCCGGGTCGCCGAGGCGATCAGGAAGGAGGTGGCCAGGGGCGGCCAGGTCTTCTACCTGCACAACAGGGTCGAGTCTCTCGACGACACCCGGATCTTCCTCCAGAACCTGGTGCCCGAGATGATGATCGAGACGGCCCACGGACAGATGGACCCCCAGGACCTCGAGGACATCATGCACCGCTTCATCCACGGGGGCTTCCACGTCCTGGTCTCGACGACCATCGTCGAGAACGGTATCGACATCCCGAACGTCAACACGATCATCATCGACCGCGCGGACATGTACGGGGTGAGCCAGCTCTACCAGCTCAGGGGCAGGGTGGGGCGGTCGGACAAGCTCGCCTACGCCTTCCTCTTTTATCCGGAAAACCGGGCCCTCTCGGAGATCGCGATGAAGCGGCTCCAGATCATCTCGGACTTCACCGAGCTCGGTTCGGGGTTCAAGATCGCGATGAAGGACATGGAGGTGAGGGGGGCGGGAAACCTCCTCGGGCGCGAGCAGTCCGGCGAGATCTTCGCCGTCGGCTTCGACATGTACCTGAGGCTCCTGGACGAGGCCGTCGCCAGGCTTTCCGACTCGAACTACGAGCCCGAAAACGAGGTCTACTTGGAGCTCGAGTACTCGGGCTTCATCCCCGATTCCTACATCCAGTCGGCGACGACGAAGATGGAGGTCTACAAGAAGGTGGCCGGCATCACCGAGTCCGAGGAGCTCGAACGGGTCTACGCCGAGCTCACGGACCGCTTCGGCCCCATCCCGGACGAGGTCCAGAGCCTCCTCTCGCTGGCCGAGATCCGAATCCTGTGCAAGAACCTCTCGATCGTGTCCCTGAAGGAGCACGGGGGGACCGTGGAGGTGGAATTCGGCAAGGTCGCCAGGGTGTCCGTCGATCGCGTGGTGAGGATGATGAAGGAATCGGCGGGAAGCGTGAAGCTCGATCCCTTCCGGCCGAACGTCCTGATGCTGAAGACGGGCTCCATCGGCCTCAAGGAAAAGAGCGAGTTCATCCGCGAGCGGATAGCCGCCCTCGCCGTCTCATGAATGGTTACTATGATTATAAACTCCAATATATCCAACCATCACATTCCTGAGCGGTTGACAGGCATTTTTCGTCTATGGTAGAAATTAGTTTGATATAGATAGAGCAGTATCAAGGAGTAGAAATGTCAGGCCATAGCAAATGGGCTACGATAAAGCACAAAAAGGGCGCGCTTGACGCAAAGCGCGGCCAGATGTTCACCAAGCTCATCAAGGAAATCTCGATCGCGGCTCGAATGGGCGGCGGGGATCCGGAAGGAAACCCCCGGCTGAGGACGGCCGTCATCAAGGCCCGCGGTGCGAACATGCCCAACGACAACATCACGAGGGCGATCAAGAAGGGCACCGGGGATCTCGAAGGGGTCACCTACACGGAGATCACCTACGAGGCCGTCGGTCCCGGCGGCGTCGCGCTTCTCGTCAACGTGCTCACGGACAACAAGAACCGCGCCGCGGCCGATGTCCGGAACATCCTCACCAGGGGCGGCGGCGGACTCTCGGGCTCGGTCGCCTACCTGTTCAAGCGGAAGGGCATCATCAGCTACGACGGAGAGAAGTACACCGAGGATCAGATCATGGAAGCGGCACTCGAGGCAGGCGCCCAGGACGTGACCTCCGGCGACGGCGGAATCGAGGTGACGACGGAGCCGGAAGACTTCGAGAAGGTCCTCGAGGCGATGCAGAAGGCCGGTTTCGAGCAGTCGATGGCCGAGCTCACCCAGGTCGCCGACATTACGATCCCGGTGGACAACAACACCGCCAATAAGGTCATGAAGCTCATCGACCGGCTCGAGGAGAACGAGGACGTCCAGTCCGTCGCCTCCAACATCGAGCTCCCGGAAGACTACGAACCGGAAGAAGAATAATCGCCAGCCCGATGCCGATTGGAAGCGGGCCCCCGGAACGGGGTCGGGGTAATGCCGAACGATTCATCGTCGGCGTAGACCCCGGCCTCGCTTCCACCGGGTACGGCGTCATCGCCGTCCGAGGGAACCGCTGCCGCTACGTCACCCACGGCTGCATCGAGACCTCGAAGGATCTCGAGATCGGCGACCGGCTCTCCCTCATCTACGACGAGTTCATTACCGTAATCGACGAGTATGGCCCGACCGAGGCGGGGATGGAGGGGCTCTATTTCTCCAAGAACATCACGAGCGCCCTCTGGGTGGCCGAGGCGAAGGGTGTCGTGACCCTCGCCCTCAAGCAGCGCGGCGTCACCCTCGCCGAGTACACCCCCTTCGCCATCAAGAACGCCATCGTCGGGAACGGCCGGGCGGAGAAGAAGCAGGTCCAGGAGATGGTCAAGCTCCTCCTCGGCCTCAAGGAAATCCCGAAGCCCGACCACGCGGCCGACGCCCTCGCGGTCGCCGTCTGCCACTTCCACTGGGCGGCACTTCCCCTGGCCACGTTGCCAAAACGCTGAAAACCGACTAGAGTCGTCCCATGTTCAACAGCATTCGCGGCACCGTCACGGCCAAGAATTCCGATTCCGTCTATATAGACTCAGGGGCGATCGAGTGGGATATCTCGGCCTCCCGCCGGTCCATCGCCGCCCTGGGGCCGGTCGGCTCGGAGACGCGCGTCTTCACCTGGCTCTACCACCGCGAGGATCAGATGAGGATTTTCGGCTTCGCCGACCTCGAGGAAAGGTCCCTCTTCCTCGACCTCCAGAAGGTCGAGGGGATAGGCCCGAAACAGGCGATGAAGATCCTTTCGGGTATTTCCGCGACGGAATTCGAGGCCGCCCTCGAGCTGGCCGACCTCAACCGGCTGACGGCCGTCCCGGGCCTGGGCATGAAGACGGCGCAGAAGATCGTCCTGGCCCTCAAGGGCAAGCTCAGCTACGCCCGTGAGAAGGACGAGGAGCCCGAGGGCGTCCACGAGGATCTCGTGACGGCCCTCGTCGACATGGGCTTCGACCGGAAGCGCTCGCGGGAGGTCGTCGACACCCTGAACGACGAGCTCCTCGCCGCGATCGAGGGAGTCAAGGCCGAGGAGAGGGAGCGCGAGATATTCAGGCGGGCCATCGTCCTCCTGACCGACAGGAAGGGACGATGAAGGCCGACGACATCCTCTCCGCCGACTACGACCCCGAAACCGACGCCCGAGAGCTCGGGCTCCGGCCCCAGCACCTCTCCGAGTTCCTGGGCCAGGAAAGGCTCAAGGACAACCTCTCGGTTTTCGTGAGGGCGGCCCGGGAGCGGAGCGAGAGCCTGGACCACGTCTTCCTCATCGGCCCGCCGGGCCTCGGAAAGACGACCCTCGCCGGCATCCTGGCGAACGAGCTCGGGGTGGAGTTCAAGGTAACCTCGGCACCGGCACTGGACAAACCGAAGGACCTGGCCGGCATCCTCACGACCCTGGGCGAGCGGACGGTGTTTTTCATCGACGAGATCCATCGCCTCAAGCCCGCCATCGAGGAGATGCTCTACATCGCCATGGAGGATTACGAGCTCGACTGGATCATCGGCCAGGGGCCGAGCGCGAGGACCCTCCGCATCCCGCTGCCGAAGTTCACCCTCGTCGGCGCGACGACCAAGGCCGGCATGGTGTCGAGCCCCCTCATCTCGAGGTTCGGCATCACCCTCCGCTTCAACTACTACGAGCCGGCCGAGATCAGGAGGATTATCCTTCGCTCGGCGGGCCTCCTCGACGCGAAGATAGGGGAGGAGGCGGCCCTCGCCCTCGCCACCTGCTCCCGGGGAACGCCCAGGATCGCGAACCGCCTGCTCCGCCGCATGAGGGACTTCGCCCAGGTGAGGGGCCTGGACGAGATCACCCGCGACATCGTCGAGGAGAGCCTCGTGAGGCTCGAGATCGATTCCTACGGCCTCGAGCGCTACGACCGCGAGATCCTCTCGGTCATCATCGAGAAATTCGGCGGCGGCCCCGTCGGGGCCGAGACCCTCGCCATTTCGGTGGGGGAGGCCATCGATACCCTCGAGGACTACTACGAGCCCTACCTGATCCAGATGGGTTTCCTCCAGCGCACCCCGCGCGGGCGGATCGCGACGCCCCTCGCCTACGAGCACCTCAAGATCGAACGGAGACCCGATGAAAACCAGCGACTTCCTTTTTGACCTTCCCCCCGAGCTCGTCGCCCAGGTTCCGACGACGGAGCGGGGATCCTCCCGCCTCCTCGTCCTCGACCGGGCGACCGGGAGCCTGACCCATTCGGCGGTCGCCGACATAGGCCTCTTTATCGAGCCGGGAACGGTGATGGTCTTCAACGACAGCCGGGTCCGCAAGGCCAGGATCTACGGGACGAGCGCCGATTCCGGTTCCGAGGTCGAGTTCCTCCTCGTGAGGAAGGAGAGTCCGACCCGGTGGCTTGCCATGGCAAAAAAAGCCAAGCGCCAGAGGATCGGAAGGAGGTACGGCTTTCCCGAGGGGCTCGAGGGTCTGATCGCGGGGGAGGAGGGGGAGCTGAGGATCGTCGAGTTCTCGTTCCCCGTCGACGACGCCTGGCTCGACAGGAACGGCCACATCCCCCTCCCGCCCTACATCAAGCGGGACGACACGGTTTCCGACGCCGAGCGCTACCAGACGGTGTATTCGAAGCCCGTCGGATCGGCCGCGGCCCCGACGGCGGGGCTCCACTTCACCGAGCCGCTGCTCCAGGGCTTGAGGGCCGAGGGCATCGAGACCCTTTTCGTCACCCTGCACGTGGGCATGGGAACCTTCCTCCCGATCCGGACGGACACCCTCGAGGAGCACCACATGCACGAGGAGGAGTTCACCGTTCCCGAGGATACGGCCGAAAGGATAGAGGCGGCGAAGCGCGAGGGCAGGCCTGTGCTGGCTGTCGGCACCACGAGCGTCAGGACCCTCGAATCGGCATGGAAGGACGGAGGCCTCGTTCGCGGCTGGCAGAAGACGAGCCTCTTCATCTACCCGGGCTACCAGTTCAACGTGGTGGACAAGATGTTCACGAACTTCCACACCCCTGGCTCATCCCTCCTCGTCCTCGTCTCGGCCTTCGCCGGGCGGGACAAGATACGAACGGCCTACGAGGAGGCGATCAGGGAACGCTACCGTTTCTTTTCCTACGGCGACGCGATGCTGATGCTTTAGGGCCGTATTGAAAAAGCCTCGGTTGGCTTTTTCAATACGGTCAGTAGGTGGACTTGTCCATCGCCTGGAAGTCGGCGCGGACCTTCGCGAGGTGGGCGAGGTGGCGGTTGATGATCTTCTCGTAGTCGAGGGCCCCGGTTTCGATCCTGATGTTCTCGTCCTCCCAGTACTGCACCTCCTCGAGGTGGACGGTCGGCATTGCCGCCGCCTTGAATGAGAAGTCCTTCACGTCCTTCCAGTAGGCGAGGGCCGTCCGGTAGCAGGTTTCGGCGGTATCGAGGCTTTTCAGGTTCTGTTCCTTCCAGGGTTCGTTGTAGAAATAGGCGATCTGCTTGTCCCACTGGTTTCCCAGGATCAGGTACTGCTCGATGACCTTGAGGTTCAGGTGCATCGTGAAGAGATTGCGGTAGCGCTCCCACTGGGTCTTGTCGTCGATCTTCGCCAGGGCGTAGAGCGGGTTGCAGAAATCCGACTTGAGCGCCCTCTCGAGCCAGTAGATGTTCTCCATCGCGTCGTCCGGGTACTGGATGTAGTGTTCGTGGTAGAGCCGGTAGTACTGTTCGCGGTAGAGGACGGTGTAGCCGAGGCTCGAGATGACGGCCGCAGCCACGACGACCGCAAGGATGGTGCGCTTCATTCCCTCTATATCGGCAATTCCTGGATGGCTCTCCATATCCTCCCGTGGATTTCTTCGACGGAGGCCGTCGCGTCGACCTCGACGATCCTCATGCCGGTTTCCCTGAACAGGGAGACCGCCCGCTCGTAGCGCTCGTTCACCTTTTGCTGGAAAGGGGAGTTCTCGAAGATGTCCCGCTCCCCCCTGGCGTTGAGGCGCTCCATGCTCACCTCGGCGGGAAGGCGGAAATAGATGAGGCACTCGGGAAGGGGAAAGTCCCGGTTCAGTTCCCAGGGAAGGGGGAAGCCGCAGGTGATGGCCTGGTAGGCGAGGGAGGAGAACACGTACCGGTCGCAGACGACGAGGTTCCCCGAATCGAGGTGATCCCGAATCCCCCCCTTGCCGAAAAGATGCTCGTGGCGGTCGGCAGCGTAGAGCCTCGCGAGGGTCTCGGGTTGGGCTTCGGTTTTTCCCATGAGAACGGACCGGATGAGCTTCCCGATCGGATGGTCGGTCGGTTCGGCCGTCACCCAATGCGGGGTTTCCCCAAGCCTCTTATCGAGTAGTTTCAGCTGGGTCGTCGTTCCCGCCCCGTCCTGTCCCTCGAATACGATGAATTTTTTCAAGATGTCGTAATTTTTCACCGGCTTCCCTTGTTTATCTCTCATAGATATCTGCCGAAACCTTGATTCGGGGCGTCTATAGTCTTTTCTAGCGGAATATGCTACATTTTTCAACCGGCACGAGGGGCGATAATTTGAAGGTTTCATTGCGGATAAAGACCATGGACGGGCTTTTCAGCATGCTCGCGTTTTGCGTGCTGATAGCCCTTACCGTCGCCCTGATCCGTCCTCTCCAGACCGAACTCATCGTACGGATAGACCGCCTGAAGCTCGACATCCTGACGATGGCCGAGAAAAGCCTCGGACGGAGCATTTCCTACGAAAGCATCTCCCCCTCGTTTTTCAGGACCCTCAAAATCAACGGATTGACCATCACCGAAGCCGACGGCAGGGTCCTGCTGCGAGCCCAGACCATTAACATCCACTACGAATTTCTGAGGCTTTTCTCGAAGGATCCCTTCGGGGCGGTGACCGGCATCGGCGTCCAGGGCGCCCAGGTCGATTACGACACCGTCGCGGATCGCGACCTCGCGGGCCGGTTCGGCGGAACGGGAAGCCGCGGCGGGGAGGTTCTCGGCCTAGGCTCGCCCGGGACGGGAAAGCTCGCCGTCACCATCACGGGGCTCTCCCTCAGGGTTACCGACCCCGCCGGTTCGGCCAGGATAGCCGACGGCAGCCTTGAGGCGACCCTGACCGACGGCAGGCTTAAGTTTAAGGCCGCCGGAGCCCTGGATCTCGTCCTCAGCGATCCCATGGCGGGTATCGACCGGTGCCGGACGAACTTCCGAATATCCGCCGATACCGATACGTCGTTCACGGACGCGGACCTGTCCCTCCGGCTCCGGGATGCCTCGACCAGACTGTTCGACCTGAAAAGCCTCAACCTCCAGCTCCGCTACCGGGACGGGGCGGTCGAGATCACGAAGGTTCAGGACAAGCTCCCGCTCGACCTTTCGGTCAGCTACGACAGCCGCACCGGCATGGCCCGCGGGTCCTTCTCCTGCGACGGCTTCGAGGCGGCTAACCTTTTCAAATTCGAGGGACCCCTCTCCTCCTATGCCGTGTGGCTCTCCACCCTGATGACCGGATCGGTCGACGTCTCCTACGACACGGTGAAGGGTAACCTCGACTATTCCTGTTCGCTCAAGGCGAACCTTCCCGAGGGAGGCACTCCCTACAATGTCAAATTTTCCTTGGATGCGAAGGGCGACCTTCGCTCGGTCGATATCACCGCACTGTCGGTGGATTCGTCCCTGGGATCCGGTTCGTTCTCGGGCAACATCGACCTCACGACGATGCTGCCGAGCGGGAGGCTGTCGCTAAGCGGCCTCCAGCTCGCAGACGGAAAGCTGCCGCTCTCGGGCGACTTCCTGATTGACCGGAGCGCCGGCACCGCCATCCTGTACTCGGATCGCATGACCATAGCCGGATTCGTATTCAGGAACCTGGATGCCGTATTCTATCCCCGGCAGAATTCCTTCGATTTCAGCATCCGTGCGGGATTCGCCTCTGGCAAGCTCGCCGAGGGACCGGACACTACTTCCACGTTTTCGGGCGAGGCGATCGCCGACTCGAGCCTCCTTCCCATCGTCAAGATCGATGGCGGATTCGCCTTTTCCCCGAAGCCTTTTTTCGAGGGCTCGATCGACCTGGAAAACCTGACCCTGGCCGATCTCTACGGGATGACAAAGCCCTTCGTGTCCTCCAGCCCCGTATCCCAGGCCTCGGGGGCGCTCGGCGACTTCGTCATCAACGCCGAGGTTTTCATTTCCACCGATTTTACCCATTTCGCCTACAATGCCCCGCGGTTCGTCATCGCGGACAGCCGGAAGGACGGAAACTACGGCATATTCTCGATGGCCGGGAACGAAAGGCAGGTCGCCCTCCAGCAGTTCACCGTGTTCTGGAACGACCAGAAGCTCGACGGCTCGCTCAACGTCGACTTCGCCCGCATGGAAGAGGTTAATTTTTCCTCGACCTTCCATTACGCGAACTCTTCCTATGCCTTCGACGGGCTTCTGTTGAACGGCAGGAACCTCGCCGTGAAGGGAAAATACGGACTCAACGTCTCGGCGAGCTTCGCCAGCGACGGGGTTTCCTTCAGCATGGCGGCCGACGCCATTCCCATCCCGCTGCCAACCTCGACCCCCGAGCTGAAGCTCGCGATTCGGGGAGAATACCGGAATCCCGACGACTGGAAGGTGCTGATGGACTCGGTCCAGATTTCACAGATCAACCGGGTTCTCAATTCGGTCCCCCACCTCTCGTTCTCGGGTTCCGTTTCCCCTTCGGGGGGAACCCTGTCCGACATCGAGCTTCTCGACCAGTATTCCCACCTTTCGGGTTCGGCCGATTTCGACTGGAACCTCTCTGATCCCTTTTCCATGAGGCTTTCTGGAGCGATGAAGGACGGCGACGGGACAGAGAACTACTCGGTCGAACTCGGCATCGCCGGGAAAACCCTCTCGGGCGGCCTGACGTTCGTCGATTCCCCCATCGGGAGGTTTTCCAACACCCCCATTTCAGGCGGCGTTTCGGGGAACGCGAGAGTCGGCGGAACCCTGGATTCACCCACGGCCTCGTTTTCCGTGGCGACCCGGAACGCCCTCTACCAGAAAAATACGGTCACCTTCAAGGCCTCGGGAACGGCCGGGGTCAAGCGGATAACCCTGACCGGGGTCACGATCGCCTACGTGACGGACCGCGTGGAGAACGGCAGCCTCGACCTGGATTTCAAGACGGGCAGGGCCAGGGCCTCGGGGGATTACGCCGGGATGTTTCTCGACAATCCCGTGAGCCTTTCCTTCTCGACCGACGCGGCATTCTCCATCCCCGAGGCCGCGAGCCCCGGATCGGCCGGGATTCTGGGGGCCTCGGGCCTCGCGGCCATCGCTCCTCCCTCCGCGGGAAAGACGGCCGTGGCTCCGGAGCCTCCCGCCGCTCCGCCATTTGACAGCTTCACCGCGAATCTCGGCATCAGGCGGCTCGTCCTCGCCGGGAAGAACTATCGGGACTGGAACCTCTCCGTGAAGCGGGAAAAATCCGCACTGACGATCACCGAACCTGACAAGGACGAGATCGCCTTTTCCCTGCTCGATTCGGGGGATTTCACCGTCCGGGCCCGGGGGCCGATAGCCTTCAACGGAACCGCGCGGGGCCGCGTCGCCGACGGGAGGATAGATCTCGCCATCCAGGCCGAACGGGTGGATTTCGCCTTTTTCTGGCCGCTTTTCCGGATCGGCGTGGTCGGGTTCGACTCAGCCGACCTGAGCGGTTCCGTCTCGATCCGAGGCTCGGTCGCCGACCCCGAGTTCTACGGCACCGTCCTCGCGGAGAACGTGGTCGTCAAGGTCCCCGATTTCGTGACGGAAAAATTCGGGCCCCTGTCGATGCCCATCGTGTTCAACGAGAAAACCTTCACGATCGCCTCGGTGCCCCTCAAGTCGAAATCGGCTACCGGCATGTTCTCGGGCCGCTTCGTGTTCGAGCGATGGGTTCCGGACACCTACCAGCTGAGCATCTCGGTCGATCCCCTGAAACCCATCCATGTGGCCACGACGATTTCGGGCATCAACGTGGACGGAAACGGCTCGGCCAACCTTGGCATAGACGGCGATCCCCAGAGGATCCTCCTGACGGGGGCCATCACCCTCGAGAACAGCACCGTCACCTTGCTTCCCGCCCCGGCCGAACCGGTCCCGTCGCAGGCCTCGGACAACGACATGCTCCAAGTCAGGCTCGTCGTCAACACCGGCAAGAAGGTCGAGTTCGTCTGGCCCTCCAAGCAGTTCCCGGTTTTCAGGGGCATCGCGGATACGAACGACCATATCCAGTTCGCCTTCGACGGGCCTTCCCAGGCCTACACGATACAGGGCGCCGCCGACATCAAGGGAGGTTCGGTCTTTTACGTCGAACGGAATTTCTATCTCCGCGAGGGACGCATCGTCTTCAACGAGAACGAGGACCGCTTCGATCCGGTGGTGTCGCTCAAGGCCGAAATTCGGGAAAGGAACGACGAGGGGCCGGTGACCGTCCAGCTCATCGCCGACAACAACAGGCTGAGCGCCTTCAACCCCCGGTTCACCTCGGACCCGCCCCTTTCCAACCTCGCCATCCTCAACCTGATCGGCGCCAACCTCATCGGGGAATCGGCCACGGGATCGGCGAGCATAGCCTCGGCCCTCCGCGCGACCTCCGACATTCCGACCCAGTTCTACGTGATCAGGGTGCTCGAGCAGAACGTCCGCGACGCGCTGAACCTCGACATGTTCTCGCTCAGGACCCAGTTCATCCAGAACTTCGTCATTGACGCGACGGGCGTCGCCAGGACGACCCCCCTTGACACGAGGTACTCTCTAGGAAAGTATTTCGACAACACTGCGGTCTATGTGGGGAAGTACCTGGGAAACGATCTGTTCTTCCAGTCGATGGTCCAGCTGCAGATGGAACCCTCCGTGGTGGGGTCGTCGGTGTACGATAAGCCGACCATCGATGCCGAGCTTGGACTGGAGTTCAGGATGCCCTTTTTCACCCTTGCGTGGGAGCTTTTGCCGAAACATCCCGAGAATCTGTTCCTGACCGACAATTCGTTTACGTTTTCCTGGAAATATTCGTATTAAGTGAGAGAGTAAAGGAGTGTGCATGCGTAAGGCCATCGCGTTATTGTTTCTTCTCGTGATTCCGATATCGGCCATCATTTCACAGACCAGCGACGAATGGTATATCGATAAGCCCATAACGGGAGTGGTGTTCGAAGGCCTCAGCAGCGTCAATTCCAAGGAACTGGATGGGGTGACCGCACCCTATATCAACAAGAAATTCACCAACGACCTTTTCTGGGAACTCCAGGATAAGCTCTACGCCCTCGACTATTTCGAGACCATTCAGCCGAACGCCGTCAAGGGTGACGAAGCCGGTACGACGGTCATCGTCAAGTTCGTCGTGGTCGAGAAGGCCTCGGTGGCCTCCGTCGAGGTCAAGGGCAACAAAAACCTGAGGACCGCCGATATCCTGGACGTCGTGACCCTCAAGACGGGCGACCTCGTGAACCGGGCGAAGCTCAGGGCCGACGAGGTCGCGATCAAGAAGCTCTACCTGGAAAAGGGCTATCCTGATATCACCGTCGTCGGATCGATCGAGCAGAAGCCTGGCCAGAAGAAGTCGAGCGTCAGGTTCGTCGTCGACGAGGGCAGCCAGGTTCTCGTCAAGTCGATCAAGATCCAGGGCAACACGATCGCCTCCGAGGCGACACTCAAGGGCGTGATCACGCTCAAGGAAAAGTCGCTCTTCAACGCCGGAGCCTACCAGGAATCCAAGCTCGAAGAGGACAAGACCGCCGTCATCAATTTCTACCGAGACCGGGGTTACGTCGATGCGAAGATCACGGACGTCCTCAAGGACGCGAAGAAGGATCCCAAGGACGGCAAGAACTACATCAGCCTGACCTTTTACATCGAGGAAGGGAAAAAATACTTCTACGGCGGCATGGATTTTACCGGAAACAAGATCTTCGCCACCGAAAAGCTGAAGGATCTCGTCCACCAGCAGCCCGGCTCCATCCTGTCGAACAAGAAGCTCGAGGCCGATTTCCAGCGCGTGGCCGACCTCTACTACGAGAACGGCTACATCTTCAACTCCATCACGAGGACGGAGAAGCGGGACGAGGACAAAAACACGATCAACTACACGATCGTCATCGTCGAGCGCGAACGGGCCCATATCGAGAACATCCTGATCAAGGGCAACAAGAAGACGAAGGAATTCGTGATCCGACGCGAGATGCCCCTCGAGGTGGGAGACATCTTCTCCAAGGCCAAGGTCATCCAGGGGCTGAGAAACCTCTACAACCTGCAGTATTTCTCGAACGTCACCCCGGAAACCCCCCAGGGAAGCGCCGACAACCTGATGGACCTCGTCATCAACGTGGAGGAGCAGAGCACGGCCAACATCAACTTCGGGGTCACCTACACCCCGATGGTGACCGAGGGGGCCTTTCCGATCTCGGCCACCGTCAAGTGGGCCGATACGAATTTCATGGGCAACGGCCAGAACTTCAGCATCGAGACCGTCGTCTCCCCGACCCAGCAGACCCTGACCTTCGGGTTCGCGGAAAACTGGCTCATGGGCAAGCGGATCACGGGGGGCATCAACCTCGCCCTGGGACACAACAAGATCAGCGACGTTCCCCAGGACATCCTGACGCCGATCTTCCAGTCTTCTTCCAACGTCGCCGATCCCTTCACCTCGAGCGACGACTATACGGCCGGAACCACGACGGTCCCGACCGAATATACGATGACCTACGACAAGTACTCGGTCACCCTCACCCCGAACGCCGGATTCCGCGTCCCGACCCCGGCGGGGCTCTTCAGCGTCGGCGCCGCCGTCGGCACCGGGGTTTCGATGATCTGGTACGATCCCACCGTCAACCGGCCGGCCGATCCCACCGTACGGAAAAACTGGAACCAGCTCAGGCTGAACGACAGCTTTGCCGTTTCGACCTCCATCGACAGCAGGGACCTCAGCTACAATCCCTCGAGCGGCTATTTCGTCTACGAAAGGGGCAGCGTGACGGGCATCCTCCCGAACGAGCTCTACTACTACCTGCGCACCGACTCCATCGCGGAGATCTTCTTCACCCTGCTGAACGTGCCGATCACCGACGGCTGGAACCTGAAGGCCGTTCTCGGCTTCCACACCGGCTACTCCCAGCTCTTCGCCCAGCTGGGCAGGTCCACGCCCCAGGTCGACACGACCCAGCAGCTCTACATCAACGGCATGACCATGGGACGGGGCTGGGAAGGGAAGACGACCCCGACCTACGGCAACACGATCTGGGAGAACTCCGCCGAGTTCCGCATCCCGATCAACGAACAGTTCATCTGGCTCGACTCCTTCTTCGACGCGGCGACGATCTGGGCCGACAAGCCCTCCGCCGTCGGCCTCGGCGATTTCTATTTCAGCTTCGGCGCCGGCCTCCGGTTTTCCATACCCCAGTTCCCGTTCCGGTTCTATCTCGCCAAGCGCTTCAAGGTTTCGAACAATACGATCCAGTGGCAGGCGGGCTCCGTTTTTGCCGATTCGAGCAAGCCGCACAGCGGCCTTGATTTCGTGTTCTCGCTCCCGATGAATTACTAGGAGGGTGTATGAGCAAGTTGCGTCCGATTTTCCTCGCCCTGATGATCGTGGCGGTTCTCGCCCCGATTTCGGCCCAGCAGATCACGAAGGTGGCCGTCATAGACCTTTCCAAGGTCTACATGGCCTTCTTTCGCGATTCCAAGCCGGTCAGGGATCTGGAGGACAAGAAAAATAAGATCCTGGCCGACATGGACAAGATGAACTCCGACATCCAGGCACTCAGGCAGCAGAAGGCCGATGCAGATGCCGCCGGTGACAAATCGAAGGCCCAGTCCCTTGACTCCGAGATCGCCAGGAGGACGAACCTTTCCCAGGAGTACTACCGCACGAAGTACGCCGAGTACGAGGATCAGAAAAGCAAGCTGACGAATTCCTCGGCCTTCCTGAAGGATGTGCTGAAGCAGATCGAGTCGGTCTCGGAGAGCAACGGCTATACGATGGTTCTGAATATCAAGGAGAACGAGGGGATCGTCTGGTACAGCCCGAGCGTCGACATCACGGATATCGTGATCAGCAGCCTGGTTCAGGCGTCGGGCACGAAACAGTAGCAGAAGCGCCGGTGGCCTTCCCGGCGCGTGCACGACATTGGGGCTGATTTCCGCCGGCACACGGTGCCGGCGCGGCACGCGATCTCGTGTGCCGCGGTCAATCCCCGTCGTGCTTCTTTTCTATCTGGCTCTTGAGGACGGAACCGAGGGTCTGGAATTTCTTCTTGTTGTCGTCCGAAAGCTCCATCAGGTTCTCGTGGACGTTCAGGAGGAATTCCGGATTCGTCGGCCTCGCGCCTTCGAGCCTTTCCATGTTCTCGGGGAATTCCATCGGCTCGTCCGAAAAGCTGACAAGATTCGAGACGCCGAGGTTGTCGAGCAGTTCGTAGCAGGTTTTGTTGGTGTTGAACAGGATGACCTTCTTTCCGATGGCCTTTTCCAGCCTCTTGTTGAAGCCGACGAGAAGCCCCATGAAGGTCGAGTCCATGTACTCGCAGTTGGCCATGTCGATGAAGATGCCCAGGAGAGGGGGCTGTTTCTGGAAACGGTCATAGATCCGGTTCCTCAGATCGGCGCAGGGCGCCGCCGTTATATGACCGGAAAGCCTCACGTACAAGATGTTTCCGACTTCGAGGTAATAAAGCGCTTCCTGCACCGGTGTCTCCCTTGGTTCGCGAGTTTGCTTGTACTTTAATTCTTTTACGTCTATAATGCAACTGCCATGGCTGAAAGCACCCCCCTGATGGAGCAGTACGCGGCGATCAAGGCCGAGCATCGCGATGCCGTCCTGTTCTTCCGCCTCGGCGATTTCTACGAAATGTTCCAGGATGACGCCGCCGAGGTCTCATCCCTGCTGAATCTGACGCTGACCCACCGGAACGGCGAACCGATGTGCGGGATCCCCTACCATGCGTCTTCGGTCTACATTGCACGGCTCCTGAAGCTCGGAAAAAAGATCGCGATCTGCGAGCAGATCTCCCTCAACGGGAAGGGCCTGGCCGACCGGAAGGTCGTCGAGGTGATCACCCCGGGAACGGTCGTCGACGAGGGCTACCTCGACCAGACCAGGAACAACTACCTTGCGGCCCTCGGATCCTTCAAAGGCATCGCCTCGCTTTCCTACCTCGACCTCTCGACCGGCGACTTTGCCGTCAGGTCCTTTCCCTCCTCCGAGCTCGGGCACGAGCTGAAAAGCGAACTTTTCAGGCTCGGACCCCGGGAAATTCTGATCCAGCAGTCCCTCCTCGACGACTATCCGGTGGTCGACGAGGTCTTGAGCAGGCAGTCCGACCTCGTCGTGAACCGGTTTCCCGACTGGTGCTTCGACATCGCCGGAAGCTACGAGAAGGCGAGGCGCATCCTGGACGTCGCGAACCTCAAGGGCTTCGGGCTCCAGGAAAACTCGCCCGAACTCTATTCCGTCGGCGTCCTCCTCGATTACGTCGCCGAAACGGCGAAAAGCCTCCTGCCCCACGTTTCCTCGATCCAGCGCTACATCGCCGGGGATTTCCTGTGGATAGACGAGCCTTCGCTCAGGAACCTCGAGATCGTGCAGAACCTGCACGACGGCTCGAGGAAGTTCACCCTGCTCGAAACCCTGGACTATACCCGCACGGCGATGGGTTCCCGTGCCCTCCGAAAATGGCTCCTCAACCCCCTCCGGTCGAAAGCGGCCATAGAGGAAAGGCTCGAGGGGGTGGGGCGGCTCTACCACGACCAGAGCCTGCTGTCCGAACTTCGCGATCGGCTCGGACGGGTGCTCGACCTCGAGCGCCTGGGTGCACGGCTCGCTCTCGACCGTGCCCATGCGAAGGACCTCCTGGGGATCAAGGAATCCCTCGAGTCTCTCGCCGAAATCGAGAGGCTCCTGGAAGGCTTCACCCCGTCCGACTGTTTCTGGACCGACGACGGGGCCGATCGCGAGAGGATAGCGGCCATCGTCGGCCTCATCGAGCGGGGAATCCACCCCGACCCCTCGGTCCTGCTGACCGAGGGCAGGCTTATCCGGCCGGGCTTCGACGCCGCCCTCGATCGCCTGAGGGAACTCAAGGAAAACTCTCACGCCGTTCTCGAATCCTACCTCGAGGAGGAGAAGGCGGCGACCGGCATCTCGAACCTCAGGATCAAGTACAACCGGATCATCGGGTACTTTTTCGAAGCCTCCAAGGGAAGCGCCTCCCAGGTTCCATCCCGCTTCGTGCGCAGGCAGACCCTGGTGAACGGCGAGCGTTACACGACCGACCGACTTTCGGACTTCGAGTCCGAGATCAACAGCGCGAGCGAAAGGATCGTGGAGCTCGAGAAAAAGCTCTTTATCGAGCTCAGGGATTCGGTGAAGGCCGGGGTCCCCGTCCTCCTCAAGGTCTGCCGTGCCATCGAGAGGATCGATTGTCTCGCTTCGTTCGCCTACGCGGCGACGGTTCGGGGCTATTCCCGGCCCGAGATCGCCGAGGACGGTGGTTTCTCGTACCAGGAGGGGAGGCATCCGGTCGTCGAGGCCCACCTGCCCCAGGGGAGCTTCGTGCCGAACGATTTCGAGCTCGACTCGGGTTCCGTTTCCTTCGCGCTGATCACGGGACCAAACATGGCGGGAAAGAGCACCTTTCTCCGCCAGACGGCTCTCATCGCGATCATGGCCCAGGCCGGTTCCTTCGTTCCCGTCAGGGAGGCCCGGATCGGCATCGTGGATCGGGTTTTCTGCCGGGTCGGCGCCCAGGACGACCTCGCCCGCGGGGAATCGACCTTCCTCCTCGAGATGAACGAGACGGCGAACATCCTCAATTCGGCGACCCCGAAGAGCCTCGTCATCATGGACGAAGTGGGGCGGGGGACTTCGACGAACGACGGACTCGCGATCGCCTGGGCGGTTTCCGAATATCTGCTCAACTCGATCGGGGCCAAAACCCTGTTTGCCACCCACTACCACGAGCTGACCCAGCTCAGGCATGAGAGAATCGTAGACCTTACCCTGGACGTCCTGGAGAAAAAGGGCGAGATCGTTTTCCTCAAGAAGGTGAAACCTGGTTTCGCCGCGAACTCCTACGGCATCCACGTCGCCAAGCTCGCCGGGGTTCCTTCCGCCGTGATCGAAAGGGCACGGGAGATTCTCGACATGCTCCAGGGAAAGGAAAAATCCCTCCCCGCGACGGTAACCAAACCTCAAGCACGTGCCCAGATCGAGCTTTTTTCACCGGCCGAGAGCGTCAGGGATGAGATAGCTTCGATCGATGTCGACGCTCTCACCCCGCTCGAGGCCCTGAACCGGATAGCCGCCTGGAAACGTCTCCTCGCACGGGATTAAGCGATTCCACGCAGCCGATAATCCCGAGGCCGGGCAACCGGTGCGGCGTTCGCCCGACTTCTTGAAGCGGCGCGCCGAGGAAGAGAGTTCTCGGTGCATGAACCGTATTGATCGATTGCGTCAGGCCGCATCGGGCTATCTTTTTCCCGGCCGCTGCGCCTCCTGCGGAGACCCCCTGCTCGGCTATCCATCCAGGTCTTGGCCCCTCTGCCCGCCATGCGAGGAGAAATTGGACTTCGCCCCCGAAAGCCGCTGCTCGATCTGCGGCCGGGAACTGATATCCGAAATCGGCACCTGCATGGACTGTCGGACCAGAAGCTACCGATTCGAGTCGAACCATCCCCTCTACCCCTATTCCGGTCCCTACCGGGACCTCGTCGTCCGCTATAAATTCGGCGGTTTCATCGGCTTGGGGAGGTTTTTCGCCGAGCAGCTGTCGCTCGCCTACCGGGAGCGTTATGAGGGCCTTCCCGTCGTCCCCGTGCCATTCCGGAGAGAGAAGATGAAAAAGACGGGATGGGACCAGATCGACCTCATCGCGAGGGAGATGCGACGTTCCCACGGCGTTCCCGTGGTCTTCGGCCTTGAACGGGGAAAATCCCTGTCGCAGAAAACCCTGAACTACGAGGACCGGCTGAAGAACCTGAAGGGGAAAATCCGGGTCCGGCCCGGTGCCTGCTTTCCGGGAACCGACCTCGTTCTCCTGGACGACGTCTTCACGACCGGCGCGACCTTGAGCGAATGCGCGAGGGTCCTGAAGGAAGCGGGAGCCGCGAGGGTCTGTGCCCTTACCATCGCGATCGATTGATAACGGCCGGTAAATGGGCGGTATCGCCCTTCGATACGACTCCCGTCATTGACATCCCCGGTATTCTTCCCTATAATGAAATTATATAAAAAAGATAGATTTTTCTTAGGTTCTAAGAAGAGTCGGCAAGCGACTCTTTTTTTTATATAAGGCGGCCTGGAATGCAGGAAGTTGGAATCGAAACCGTACAGCTTTATCAGGACGTCGCGCCGATCGTGGAACGGCTCGGGTATTCGCTGGTCGACCTCGTGGTCGCCAAGAAGGGCGGACGGTTTCAGGTGCGGGTGGTCATCTACTCGCCCAAGGGAACCGGCATCAAGGAGTGTTCCGACGTGCATCGACTGCTTCAGGCGAGGCTTGAGGTTTCGACGAACGAGCGGGATCCCTACATCGAGGTGACCTCCCCCGGCATAGACCGGACGTTCAGGAATGCAAGGGAATTCGGCGTTTTTGTCGGACGGGGGGTCAAGCTGTACCGCTCCGCCGACGACCAGTGGACGGGCGGGATCATTTCCCGGTACGAGAACGGAACGGTTTTTTTGACAACGAAGGATGGCGTCCTGGACGTGCCCATTGGCGACGTTCAGAAGGCGAAACTAGATTATTCTCAGGAGGGCTAGGGATACTATGGCTTCTGATTTATCGGATGCAATCCGTCAGCTCGTTCAGGAAAAGGGCATATCAGAGGACCTCGTCCTCAAGACCATAGAAGACTTCCTCATGGCCGCGTACAAGCGCAAGTACGGCAAGAATGACAATGCGGTCGTGAAGTTCATCGAAAATGGAAGCGAAGTCGCCATCTATGCGAAAAAACGGATCGTCGACGACGTCGTCGACGATATAGAAGAAGTGGACATCGACGAGGCGAAGAACCTCGTCAAGGATTGCGAGATCGGCGACGAACTCCTGATCGAGATCAATCCCCAGGAATTCGACCGCGGCGCCGTCCAGAGCGCGAAGCAGCGGGCACGGCAGGACATTCGCGACATCCAGAAGGATACCCTCTATTCGGAATTCAAGGATAAAGTCGGCGAGATGATCATCGGGTACTATCAGCGGGAAAAGAACGGCAACATCTTCGTCGACCTCGGCAAGGTGGAAGGCCTCCTCCCCAAAAAGTACCAGTCGCCCCGCGAGACCTATCACATGAACGACCGGATCAAGGCGATGATTCTGGAGGTGGAGAAGGGGACGAATGGCCTGAGCATCATCCTGACGAGGACCCATGCGGAGTTCGTCAGAAGGATACTCGAGCTGGAAGTCCCCGAGATCTACGACAAGACCATCGAGATATACAAGATCGTCCGGGAGCCCGGCTATCGCACGAAGATCGCCGTCTACTCCAACCGGGAAGACGTCGATCCGGTCGGTGCCTGCGTCGGCATGAAGGGCGTGAGGATCCAGTCCATCATCAGGGAGATGGAGGGCGAAAAGATCGACGTGCTCAAGTACGACGCCGAGCCGAAGGCCTTCATCAAGAACGCCCTGTCTCCCGCCGAGGTGAACAACGTCGTCGTGCTGGACGAGTCGAAGCACATGGCCCTCGCCGTGGTGCCCGACGCCCAGCTTTCCCTCGCGATCGGCAAGCAAGGCCTCAACGTAAGGCTTGCCAACCGCCTGGTCGACTGGAATATCGACGTCAAGACCGAGAGCCAATTCAGGGAGATGGACATCTCCTCCGGTTCCAAGCGTGCGGCCGCCGAGCTGTTCAGGGAGCCCGAGGAGGAGATCACCAGGATCGAGGAACTACCCGGCATGCCTTCCGAGCTCGTGGCGAAGCTCCAATCGAGCGGAGTGGAACTGATCGAGGACCTGATCTCCTTGACGTCCGAGCAGCTGACCGCAATCGAGGGCATCACCCCCGAAGAGATCCAGCTGATCCAGAAAACGATAGAAGACAACGTGGAAATCGTGGAAGAGGAAGCGGCACCGGACGAGTCCTCCGAGGCGGAAACCTCGGAAGCCGAAACGGAAGAAGAATACGAGTGTCCTGAATGCGGCGCGGCGATCACCGCAGATATGACCCATTGCCCCAGTTGCGGGGTTGAGCTTAGTTTCGAGGTCGAGGAAGACGCGAACGAGTAAAGGTGGAGTATGGCCGAGGATTTAGAGAATACGCAGAAACCGAAAGTTACGCTTATAAAGCAGCAGAAGAAGGTTGAACCTTCCGAGCCGCCGCAACCGGTCGCGCCCGAACCCCAGGTGGATTCGGAGCATTCCGAGAAAAAGAAGGTTGTGGTCATCAAGAAAAAGGTCATCGCGAAACATCCTCAGCCGCACGTCGTATCGCGTCCCGAAGAAACGGCTCCAAGGGAAACACCCGCGGAACAATCCCCGGCCATCGCCGCTCAACCCGGTCCTTCCCACGTCGCCCCGACCGCGGCCGCTCCGGCTGCCCAGACGGCGTCTCCGGCAGGACCCTCCGTCCAGCATGCGGCTCCCGCGGCCCAGGCCGCCAAACCGCCGGTCGCCGCGGCGGTCCCCGGCCCGACGGGCCAGGCTCCCGCTGCCCCGGTGCCCCCGGCCCCGAGACCGGCGGCACCCGTTCCTCCCCAGCGTCCGCCCCTACCCGGCGCGCGAGCCTATTCGGGCCCGCCCAAGCCAGGTTACGGTTCGGGCGCAAGTTCGGGTCCCGGCACGTCAAGACCCTACGATTCGAACGCCCAGCGTCCCTCCGGTCCGCCCAGGCCGGCCGATGGCTCGGGATATTCCCGTCCCGGTTACCAGGGAAGCAGTTCTGGCTATCAGGGCTCGCGTCCCGCCTACGGCCAGGGTTCGGGCGGCACCGGCTACCAGGGCTCCCGACCCTACCAGGGTTCGGGCGGCACCGGTTACCAGGGTTCCCGTCCCGGCTACGGCCAGAGCTCGGGTGGCACCGGCTACCAGGGTTCCCGTCCCGGCTACGGCCAGGGCGGCGGCACCGGCTACCAGGGCTCCCGTCCCGGCTACGGCCAGGGCGGCGGCACCGGCTATCAGGGTTCCCGTCCCGCGGGCGGACCGGGTTATCGTCCCGGCGGACCCGGACGCCCCGGCATGCCCCCCAGAGGCCCCGGCTATCGTCCCGGCGGACCGGGCGGCCCCAAGCCCGATTCGATCATGGGCGACAAGAAGGCCGTCAACAAGAAATTCTTCAAGGCGAAAAAGCCTCAGTACGTCAAACGTGACCGTGACGAGATAGAACAGGAAAGGAAGCTCCAGCTGGCCAAGCGAAAGGCCGCCCAGCTCAAGGCGAACCCGATCCCGAAGGAAATCGACATCATGGAATCGGTTTCCGTCTCCGAGCTCGCCCGGAAGATGAACCTCAAGGCCTCGGATCTCATCGCGAAGCTCTTCACGATGGGCATGATGGTCACGATGAACCAGAGCATCGACGCCGAGACCGCGACACTCCTCGCCTCGGAATACGGCTGCGAGGTCCATATCGTCTCCCTCTACGACGAAACGGTCATCGAGAAGCAGGTCGGCGGCGAGGAAGACATCCGTTCGCGCCCGCCGATCGTCACCGTCATGGGCCACGTCGATCACGGCAAAACCAAGCTTCTCGACGCGATCCGAAAAACGAACGTCGTCGCGACCGAGTTCGGCGGCATAACCCAGCACATCGGCGCCTACATGGTCGAGACCCCGAAGGGAAAGATCACCTTCCTGGATACCCCCGGCCACGAGGCCTTCACGATGATGAGGGCGCGCGGCGCCCAGATAACGGACATCGTCATCCTCGTCGTCGCGGCGAACGACGGCGTCATGCCCCAGACCATCGAGGCCCTGAACCACGCCAAAGAGGCGAAGGTCCCGATCATCGTCGCGATCAACAAGATAGACCTCCCCGAGGCCAACCCCGACCGTGTGAAGACCCAGCTCTCCGAGCTCGGCCTGATTCCGGAAGATTGGGGTGGACAGACCATGTTCTGCCCGATATCGGCCCTGAAAAAGGAAGGCATCGCGGAGCTTCTGGACAGCATCCTTCTCCAGGCGGAAATTTTGGAGCTCAAATCGAATTACGCGAGCCTCGCCGAAGGAAAGGTCCTCGAGGCGAGGATCGACCAGGGAAGGGGCATCGTCTCCACCGTCATCGTCCAGCGCGGCACGATCAAGGTCGGAGACCCCTTCGTCGCCGGCATCTTCTCCGGACGAGTGCGGGCCCTTTTCAATGACCGGGGCGAAAAGATCGACGAGGCCACGCCGGCCATGCCGGTCGAGGTTCTCGGCATCGAGGGCATCCCGAATTCGGGAGATCCCTTCCAGGCCGTCGACAACGAGAAGTACGCCAGGCAGATCGGCGGCAAGAGGCAGGAGCTCCAGCGGTTCGAGGATTCGAAGACCGTCAAGAAGATCACGCTCGACAACCTCTACCAGACGATCACCGACGGCGAGATGCTCGAGCTCAAGGTCATCATCAAGGGCGACGTCCAGGGAACCGTGGAAGCGGTCAAGTCCTCTCTCGAAAAGCTCTCCACCAAGGATATCAGGCTCAACGTCATCACGGCCGCCGCGGGCGCCATCAACGAAAGCGACGTGGACCTCGCCTCGGCCTCCAACGCGATCATCGTCGCGTTCAACGTCAGGCCCACGACGAAGGCCAAGGCCCTCGCCGATCAGGAAAAGGTCGATATCCGGAAGTACAATGTCATCTACAAGGCGATCGAGGAAATCCAGGCCGCCATGGAAGGGATGTTGAAGCCCGACCTCAAGGAGCAGACCATCGGCACCGTCGAGGTCAGGAATACCTTCAAGGTCCCGAAGATCGGAACGGTCGCCGGCTGCATGGTCATCCAGGGGAAGATCAAGCGGAACGGAAGCGTCAACGTCATACGGGACGGCATCGTGATCTACACCGGAAAGATCGCCTCGCTCAAGAGGTTCAAGGACGACGCCCGCGAGGTCGAGACCGGCTTCGAGTGCGGAGTCGGCATTGAGGGCTACAACGACGTCAGGGTCGGTGACCAGTTCGAGGCCTTCGAGACGATCGAGGTTGCCAAGAAGCTTGGCGAAACCCTCATCGAGCAGGCTGCCGCGGCCGCCGTCATCGCCGCACACGCGGCGACGCAAGGAGCGGCCCAGAATGTCGGAACTGCGAAATAAGCGTCTCGAGGCCCAGATCCAGGAGGAGATCGGGGCGCTTATCGTCCAGAGGAAGATCAAGGACCCCCGCGTGACCGCCTTCATCTCCATCAGCAGGGTGGAGGTGAGCGGGGACCTGAGCCAGGCGAAGGTTTACGTTTCCTCGTTCGAAACGGAGGACCGGATTGAAAGCGCCGTCGAGGGGCTTTCGAGCGCCACCGGCTTCCTTCAGGGCTTTCTCGGCAAAAAGCTCCATATCAGGACCATTCCCCACCTAGTTTTTAAGGCGGATACCGCGATCAAGGAAGGTTTCGACGTAACCCAGAAGATCAAGGGTCTCATGGATTGAAGGATACGTCCAGATCTCCCTCCGGTTACGTGCTTTTGCATAAACCGACAGGCATAACCTCCTTCCGCGCCCTGAACGGGATCAAATTCCGTCTCGGGACGGGGAAGGTCGGCCACGCCGGAACCCTCGATCCCTTCGCCGAAGGCCTTCTCATCGTGCTCTGCGGTTCACTCACGAGACTCAACGAACGTTTTTCGTCTTTTGACAAGACCTACGAGGCCTCGATACGACTAGGCTCCGAGACCGACACCCTCGACACCGAGGGCGTCGTCATCGCCTCCGCCCCCGTTCCGTCGAGGCGGGATTTCGAAGAGGCCCTTCCTCGGTTCGTCGGCGACCAGATGCAGGTTCCCCCGGTATTCTCGGCCATCCACGTCGACGGGAAGCGCTCCCACGAGCTTGCCCGGAACGGCAAGGCGGTCGAACTCGCCCCGAGGCCCGTCTCCATCCGTTCCATCGAGATGATGGGATGGTCGGACGAGGTCACGGCCCAGGTTCGGGTCACCTGTTCCAAGGGAACCTACATTCGCTCCCTCGCGAGGGATATCGGTTTGGCCTGCGGAAGCAGGGGTTACCTTTCGGCCCTGAAGCGGACGGCAATCGGCCCCTTTCTCGACTCGATGGCCGTCGATCCTGAGGGCTTCGATCCGGCCGTCCATGTGAGCGCTTTCACGTCCGACACGGCGAGGGCTCTCAGGCTGGGATCGGTCGCCCTGAAACCCCAGTCGGCTCTGCATTTTATGAACGGCAAGGTTCTCGCCGACGCCCTGTTCGAGGAAATTCCAACCGAAGGAAGCTCCTGCGTCTTTCTCGAGGGCGATTTCGTCGGCATGATCGAGCGGGACGCCTCTTCGAGGGCTCTCTCCTACGGCTTCGTTTCGGGGGGCCGCGAATGACGACGCTTTCCTGGGAGGAATTTCTTGAAAAGGGCGTCGGGGGGCCGACGGCGGCCACGATCGGGGTGTTCGACGGCATCCACCGGGGCCACCGGGAGCTGATCGGCAGGGTGCTCGGCGCTTCGAGGGAAAACCGGAAAAGTCTCGTCGTCACCTTCAGCGAAAACCCCAAAAAATTCCTGAAACACCGGGCCTTCGACGGAGACCTGATGACTCTCGCACAGAAGCTCGAGGTCTTCGAGCGTATGGGAATATCGGCCGTTGTACTCATTGACTTTTCCGGTCATTTTGGTAAACTGGGTGGACGCGATTTCCTTGAGGCGCTTAAAAATGCGGGGAAGCTCGAGTATCTCGCGGTGGGAACGGATTTCAAGTGCGGCCACAGGCTCGATACCGATTCGGGGCGGGTTCAATCCCTTCTTGCCGAGTCGGGGGTCGTGACCGACATCGTCGAACCGGTCATGCTGGATGGCGGAACGGTGAGCTCGAGCCGGATCAGGGGACATGTGCTGAGGGGCGAATTCGTCGAGGCCGCAAGCCTCCTGGGAAGGCCCTATGCCGTCGACCTTCGCGGACTGAAATCGGGAACCGGTGGGAAGGGATCGTGGATACCGAAAGCGGAAATCCGTCAGGCGCTGCCCCCGGAAGGCAGCTATGGGGTGAGTCTGGCAGGGCTCTGGTCTGTTCCCGTCGACCTCGACGATTCGGATGAGCTGGAAAATATCGGACCGATGGCCGAAGGAAATTGCGTGATCGACGGGCATGGACTCGCGATTACCGGTTTCGACGGACGCGCGCCGGTCGCAATGATATTCGATAAAGCAACAAGATAGAAGGAGAAGACGATGGCATTATTGAAGGATGATAAGGCGAAATTGGTTACGACCTACGGCAAGAACGAAAGGGACACCGGAACCTCCGAGGTTCAGATCGCCATCACCACCGAACGGATCAATACGCTTACCGAGCATTTTAAGAAATTCCCCAAGGATACGAATTCCCGCCGGGGCCTTCTGATTCTCGTCGGCCAGAGGAAGAAACTGCTGAAATACCTTCAGCGCACCGATCTGGAGAAGTATCGTCAGCTCATCGAGAAGCTGAATATCCGTAAATAGTACGTTCCGGCAGGAACGTCGAAAAGGTAGAATATATGGTTCAGCGCGTGACATTGAAAATCGGCGGCGGGGAGCTTTCCCTCGAAACCGGTAAAATGGGCAAGCAGGCGAACGGCTCCATCTTCGCCCAGTTCGCCGGTACCGCCGTCTTCGCGACGGCCTGCTGCTCCGAGGACCCGACGGAAGGTCTCGATTTCGTTCCGCTTACCGTCGAGTACAACGAAAAATACTATGCCGCCGGAAAGATTCCCGGCGGATTCCTCAAACGTGAAGCCCGACCGAAAGACAAGGAAATTCTCGTTTCCCGTCTGATCGATCGCCCCATGAGGCCGCTTTTCGATAAGCGCTTCGGCAGGGAAATCCAGCTCGTCCCGACGACCATCTCGGCCGATCAGGTCAATCCGCCGGACATTCTCGCCGTCGTCGCCGCCTCCGCGGCCGTGTACATCTCGGACATCCCGTTCAACGGCCCCATCGCCGCGGCCCGCATCTGCTCGGTCAACGGTGAGCTCATCGTCAACCCGACCTACGAGCAGATCGCCAAGTCCGATCTCGAGATCGTCGTCGCCGGCACCGAAGAGGGCATCACGATGGTCGAGGGCGGGGCCAAGCAGGTCTCCGAGGAACTGATGATCCAGGCGATCGAGAAGGCCAAGGAGCCCATCGCCGAGCTTTGCCGCCTCCAGCGGCAGCTCCGCGAGCTCTGCGGGAAGGAAAAGCTTCCCCTCGCCGAGGTGACCGTCAAGCTCGCCAAGCGCGACGAGATGTGGTCCTTCGCCTACGACAAGATGGAGAAGGCCTGTTTCGTGAAGGGCAAGATGACCCGCGGGGACGCGATCAGGGCGGTCAAGAAGGAAACCGCCGCCAAGTTCGCCGACTCCCTCACCGACGAGATGCAGAAGAAGCTCTTCGGCTCCCTCATGGAAGAGATGGAAACCGAGATCGTCCGCAAGTCGATCCTCAACAAGCATGTCAGGACCGACGGCCGGGGACTGGAGGACATACGTCCCATCACCTGCGAGATCGGGGTTCTTTCCCGTCCGCACGGATCGGCCCTCTTTACCCGAGGCGAGACCCAGTCTCTCGCGGTCACGACCCTGGGCACCGTCTTCGACGAACAGATCACCGACGACATCGAGGGCGACAAGCGCGAGCGCTTCATGCTCCACTACAATTTCCCGCCCTTCTCGG
>DBTK01000090.1:54352-54565 GCA_002307015.1 Spirochaetaceae bacterium UBA1318 | reverse complement strand
CCGGACGCCGCGAGATCGGCCACGGAAACCTCGCCAGGCGCGCCCTCGAGGGCGTCCTCCCGGCGCGTGAGGCCTTTCCCTACACGATCCGGGTCGTATCCGACATCCTTGAGTCGAACGGCTCCTCTTCCATGGCTTCCGTCTGCGGTGGATGCCTCTCCCTTCTCCACGCCGGCGTTCCGCTGAAGAAACCGGTCGCGGGAATCGCGATGG
>DBTK01000090.1:34210-54010 GCA_002307015.1 Spirochaetaceae bacterium UBA1318 | reverse complement strand
ATGGACTTCAAGGTCGCCGGCACGGAAGACGGCATCACCGGCTTCCAGATGGATATCAAGATCGCGGGGGTTTCCTCCGAGATCCTGACGAACGCCCTCGCCCAGGCCAAGCGTGGCCGGTTCAAGATCCTCGAGATCATGAACAAGACCATCGCCGTCCCCTCGAGCGAAATTTCGGAGTACGCACCGAAGATCCTGACGATGAAAATCGACGTCGACAAGATCGGCGCCCTCATCGGACCGGGCGGAAAGAACGTCAAGGCACTGTGCGCCATGTACAGCGTCGAGATCAACACCGACGACGACGGCACCGTGACCATCTACGGCCGGAACACGAAGAGCTCGATGGACGCGAAGAACGCGATCAAGGGCATCGTCGAGGATCCGGAGATCGGTCTGATCTACAACGGCACCGTCAAGAGGATCATGGATTTCGGCGCCTTCATCGAGATCCTTCCCGGCAAGGAAGGGCTCTGCCACATCTCCAAGCTCTCCCACCGCAGGCTCAACACGGTATCCGAGGTCCTGCACGAGGGCCAGGAGATTCCCGTCAAGCTGCTCGAGATCGACAAGATGGGCCGCCTGAACCTCTCCTATATCGACGCTCTGGACGAACGGGGGGAGAAGGAACCCGAGCCCGATCCCAACGCACCGAAGGCCCCCGAGAACCATGAACGACCGCGCTACGACGATCGCCAGGGCGATCGGGGTCGGAGACGGGGTTGATTCAACCAGTCGTCTTGGATAACGGGACGACGATCCTGCTGGAGCCCATCGGTACGACCGAGACGGCTTCGGCAGGATTCTGGTTTCGCTCAGGCTCCCGGTTCGAGGGCCTGAAGGAACACGGTTTTTCCCATTTTGTCGAGCACATGGTCTTCAAAGGGACGGAGAAGCGTTCGGCCCTTCGAATCGCACAGGACATCGACCGGGTGGGAGGCTACCTCAACGCCTTCACCGAACGCGAAAACACCTGCTTCCATTGCACGCTCCCCGCAACTCACCTGAAGCTCGCCCTCGATGTGCTCTGCGATCTCGCCTTCGACGCGACCTTTCCCGAGGCGGAATTCGAGAAGGAGAGGATCGTCATCGAGAACGAGATCCTTTCCACGAGGGACGATGTGGAGGACCTTGCCGGGGACGAATACCTTTCCCTGGTTTTCGGCCGTCATCCTCTCGCCCGGCGGATAGCCGGGACCATCCATTCCATCAAGGCGACCACCCGCGACGAGCTTTTCGAGTTCTACCGGAGACGCTACGTCGCGGACGACCTTGTCATCGCGGTCTCGGGGAATTTCGCGGAGGCGGACGTGATCGGCTACCTCGCCGACCGTACCGCGGATGCGAGGCGGTCGAAAAAGGGCGACGGCCATCGAGGGCTGGACGAGCAGGGCAATTTCGACTTTCCGAAGGCCACGCCGCTCGCGAACGGTTTCCTTCCGAGCTCCCGCCCGGAATGGCGGACCGTGGATTCCTACAAATCGGGAAGCTTCCAGCAGCTGCAGATCATCACGGGAATGTCGATGGAACCTCCCTATTCCATCGACCTCTACAACCAGACGGCCATCTTCAATTCCGCGGTCGGGGACTCGATGAGCTCAAGGCTTTTCCAGAACATACGGGAGCGTTACGGCTACTGCTATTCCATTTTCAGTTCGCCGGCCTTCATGTCGGATATAGGATTCTGGACGGTTTTCGCGAGCACCGCTCCCACGTACAGCGAGGAGATGGTCAACCGCATCCGCTCCGAGATCGAAGCCGTTGCGGAAGGCGGACTCACTCCGATCGAGATCGCGGACGCGAAGAGCCGGATCGAAGGGGAAACGGTTCTCGGGAAGGAAGACATCGAGAACCGGATGAAGCGTCTCGCGAGACAGGCCTATTTTACCGGGGAAATCCTCACCGTCGAGGAAGGCCTCGAAAGGATAGCCTCCGTGAGCGAGGCCGACATCGGCAACTTCATTTCGCGGTACGTCAGGCCGGACCGTTTCTCCCTCCTGCTCTATGGTGCCAAGATAAAATCGAAAGAAGCGGCGACGTTCGTCAGGGGTTGATCATGGCGGAGAAAATCACGGTGAAAATTCGTTTGACGTCGGGAGCGACGGTTCCCGCCTACGCGACGGACGGCGCCGCAGGGGCCGACCTCGTCGCCTCCCTGCCGGCCGAGGTGGAGATCGCACCCGGCTCACGCAGCCTCATCCCGACGGGACTCTTCCTCGAGATACCGAAGGGGTACATGGGGGAGGTGAGGCCTCGATCTGGACTCGCCCTGAAATACGGTGTGACGGTACTGAACGCCCCCGGCACGATCGACGCCGATTACCGAGGCGAGCTCAAGGTGATTCTCGTCAACCTCGGGACCGAACCCTTCGTCGTGAGGTCGGGCGATCGCATCGCGCAGCTCGTGATCGCGGGCTGTAGCCAGGCGGCCTTCGTCCAGAACGGGGAACTCTCCGAGACCGACCGCGGTTCAGGCGGTTTCGGCTCCACGGGGAACTGAGGGGTCATGTACGCCTCACGGAAGGGCTCGTCACGCTACCTCACCATCTACGCCTACGTCGCGAAGGACTTCTTTTTTTCGTTTTTCGTGGCCTTCCTCTTTTTCTTTTTCATCTTCTTCATCAACCAGATGCTCCTCATGGCGGAGGACATCCTTTCCAAGAAGGCCCCCCTCTGGGATGTCATCCTCCTCGTCGTCTACGCCATGCCCTCGATTCTCGCGATGTCGGTTCCCTTCGCTTCCCTCGTCGGGGCTCTCATGGCCGTCGGCCGGTTTTCCTCGGATAACGAAATCATCGTCTTCCAGGCCTCCGGGATATCGCTGAAGCGGATTTTCATCCCCCTCATGACCCTCAGCGTCTTTTTTTCCATCGCATCCTTCATCATGAACGACTACTTCCTGCCGGCCGGCACGATCAACTTCGGCAAGCTCTACCGACAGCTCCTTTCCTCGACGCCCGCGCTTGAATTGAAATCCTACAGCGTGAAGAACTACCAGGACTCGACGATCGTCACCGGCCTCGTGACCGATAACGTGATCCACGACCTGACGATTCTCGATACGACCGAGGACGGGAAGAAGCGCGTCATCGCAGCGAAGAACTCGATCCTCAAGGTGAACGACCAGAGAGCCGGGATCATCTCCTTCGACCTGACGGACGTGTTGATCCAGACGACAGACCCGACGCGGCCCTCGCGGTTCGAGTATTCCACCTCGAATCGCATGGAGTACAACATCCTGCTCAAGAACATCATGGATTCGATGGGCTCGATAGGTCCCCGCGAGATGCGCTCCGTCGACGTCCAGAAGATCATCCTGGACAAGCAGGATATCCTCGACGCGAGGCTCGCCGAGCATGACAAGAAGCTCATCGAGAAGACCTACGCCCTGAAGGCCCGCTACGCGGAGGTGAGCGGCATCGGCTCGAGCCCCCTTTCCGCGGACAACGCCGCGAGCCTCCTCGCCGACGACTATCGCGGCTACCGCATGGCGATGGGGGAGGACGTGTCGGACCGTTCCCTCCAGATCTACAAGCTCGAATACTACAAGAAATTCTCGATACCGTTCGCGAGCATATTCTTCGTCTTTTTCGCCTTTCCCGTCGGGCTTTTCTCGAAACGGAGCGGCCGCTCGGTCGGCTTCGGCATCGGCATCCTCGTCGCCGTGCTCTACTGGAGCCTCCTCATCGGAGGCCAGACCTTCGGCGTAAGGCCCGATTTCTCGCCCTTCCTTTCGATGTGGCTTCCGGATTTCCTCGTGCTTTTTCTCGGCGGGATAGCCTTCGTCCTGAGGAGGATACGATGAGAACGCTCTCGCGGATGCTGGTTCGGTCCTTCCTCCCCGTTTTCCTCGCCTCGCTTTTCCTCTTCGTCATGATCCTCCAGCTCGTGGACCTTTTTTCCAATCTCGTGAAATTCCTGAACTACGAAACGACGCCGCTCCAGATCCTCCAGGTGATGGCCCTGTTCACGCCGAAGTGCGTTTCATACTCCCTGCCGATTGCCCTCCTTTTTTCCGTCGCCTACGTCCTGGGCTCCATGTACACGAACAACGAGCTGATCGCGATTTTCGGTTCGGGAATCTCCCTCTACCGCCTCGTGCTTCCCTTCATCGCGATCGGGATGATACTTTCCGTCGGCGATTTTTTTTTCGAGAACAACATGGTGATCCAGACGCTGAAGGCGAAGAACGACCTGACCCGGGTTCTCCTTCGCCAGAAGGTATCGCTCTCCAATTCGGACATCACGATCATCAGCAACGGGAACGAGGTCATCTACCATGTCGACTACTACAACGACCAGAGCAGAACCCTTTCGGGGGTCGAGATCGTCGAGCGGAACTCGGACGGGAAATTCATCTCGAGGGTCAACGCGTCGACGGCGAAGTGGCAGAACGGTAAATGGGTTTTCTCTGATTGCGAACGCTACTACTGGACGCCCGACGGCTCTTCCCTCACGAACGGCTACTACTCCATGTATACCCAGGACAACCTGAACGAGCCTCCCGATACCTTCAGACGGTCAGCCGCCAAGGTCGAGGAGATGAAGGCCTCCGACGCGAAGAAGCATATCGAAAACCTGGAGAGGACCGGGCTTCCCTTCGCCTCCGAGCTTACCGAGTACTACCAGCGCTTCGCATACGCGGCGACTCCCCTCATCATCGTCATCATTTCCGTTTCCTTCGGCGGCTTTTTCAAGAAGAACATCCTGCTGATGAGCCTCCTCGCCAGCCTCGTCACCGCGGTGATATACTATGTCGCCCAGATGATGACGGTCCTGTTCGCCAAACTCGGCTACATGAGCCCGTTCGCGGGAGCCTGGCTTCCGAGTTTGATCTTTGCGGTCATCGCCATCATATCGATTCGATTCATAAGGACCTGAGATGGAAAAGATTTTCACGCTGAAAACGAAAGATAGCTCTACCCGGGCGAGGACGGGAACCATAGATTTGCCCCACGGAAGGGTCGAAACACCGGCCTTCATGCCCGTGGGGACGAACGGAACGGTCAAGGCCATTTCCAAGGAATCGCTGAAGGAGATCGGCTTCAACCTCATCCTGGCGAACACCTACCACCTCTTCCTTCGGCCCGGGATGGAGGTCATGTCGGCGGCCGGCAGCCTCCACCGGTTCTCCGGCTGGGAGGGCAACTTCCTTACCGACTCGGGCGGGTTCCAGATCTTCTCGCTTTCCGCGCTCCGCAAGATCACCGAGGAGGGGGCGTCCTTCCGTTCCCACCTGGACGGCTCGGCCCAGGTGCTCACCCCCGAGAAGGTGGCCGAAGTGCAATCGGTCTTCAAGAGCGACATCCAGATGCAGCTCGATTTCTGCACGAAGTACGACGTGTCCCACGACGATGCCCTCCACGCCCTGGAAATCACGACCGGCTGGGGCAAGCGGGCCAAGGCCGAGTGGGAGAAAAGGATAGGCCCGGACTACAACGGCAAGCTTTTTGGCATCGTCCAAGGAAATTTCTACAAGGACCTGCGCGAGCGGAGCGCCGCCGAGACCGTCGCCCTCGAAACCCCCGGAATCGCGATCGGCGGTCTTTCGGTCGGGGAGCCCTTTCCCGTTTTCCAGGAATACCTCGAATACACGGCGAAGCTCCTCCCCGAGGATCGTCCGCGCTACCTCATGGGCATCGGCACCCCCGAGTTCATCCTCGAGGCGGTCGAAAACGGGATCGACATCTTCGATTGCGTCTTTCCGACCCGGACCGCCCGGAACGGACTCCTCTTCACGAGACGAGGCCCGCTTTCGATCAAACAGGAAAGGTGGACCCTCGATTTCTCGCCCGCCGACCCGGAATGCCGATGCCCTACCTGCACCCAGTACGGCAGAGCCTACCTCAGGCATCTCTACAAGTCGAACGAGATCCTTTTTTCGATGCTGGCGACCTACCACAATCTTTACTTCCTTCATCACCTGATCCTGGAGATCCGGGAGAGCATCGAGAAAGGCGGCTTCGCCGAGTACAAGGCGAAGTTCCTCAAGGACTACGCGCAGGGGCAAGGGGCTTGAGATGAAAAAGAGGGCGGGACGGATGACGGTTTCTCGCGTGGCGGTCGCCGGGGCGGTCTGGTTCGCGGTTTTCGCAGCCACCGGGTTCACGCCGGCCCGGATCCTGGCTCAAGCCGCCCCGGCTTCCCCGGACGCCGCCGCAAGCCCTGCGGGCGCAGGGACCGGGTCTTCTGCGCACGCATCGTCCACGGCGGCTTCCCCGGCTTCGCCCGCAGCCGCTGCGTCCTCGAGCGCCGCATGCAAGACCGCCGACGCCTCGGCTGCCGACAAGGAAAAGGAAAAAAACCGCCAGACGATCCGCTACGGCATGGACGACGAGATTCTGGATCTCATGAAATCCCTCAAGGCCGACAAGAACATCTCCCTCGATGCCGATCTCGCGGACGTGCTGAGGCAGACCAGGAACACCAAGCTCAAGGAAGGCATCCTCGGCTTCATGTCGGATCTCGGCGACAAGACTATCCAGGACGATGCCCTCGCGATCGTTTCCTCCCCCGACGAGGAGACCGATTCCGTCGTCATCGCGGCGATGGCCTACGAGGCGACGACGGGCGACGCCAGGGCACTCGATCCGATACGGAAAATCCTCGACCTCAACAACCCCAAGTTCTCGTCTCCCGCGGTCAAGGCCATCGGCAAGATCGGTGGGAAAGATTTGGAAGATTTCCTTTTGGATTACTACGAAAAGCAGACCGGAGTCCCGATCAAGCAGGACCTCATCGATGCCCTCGGTTCCTGCGGATCGAAAAAGACCGTGGACAAGCTCACGACCATACTCGGCAACACCGACGAGGACAAGAGCCTCAGGTACAGCGCGGCGGCGGCCCTCGGCAAGCTCGGGGATCCCTCGGCGGTGCCGGGCCTTGTCAAGGCAGCGAACGACCAGACCGATCCGAACCTCAGGAACTCGAGCGTCGACGCCCTGGGCCTCTTCGACGACGACGGCGCGAAAAAAGCCGTGGTCCAGGCCTTGCGGGATTCGTACTACAAGGCGAGGATCTCGGCGGCGAAGGGCGCCGGAAGGAAGAAACTCGCCGAGGCCATTCCCTACCTCGAGTTCCGGGCCGAGAACGATCCTGAACCCTCGGTCAAGAACGAGGCCCTCAAGGCCCTCATGGATGTCGGAACCCCCGAGTCGGTCAAGTACCTGAGGGATTTCTACGCGAACGAAAAAAATCCCCAAGTCATTCGATTGACGGCCCTGTCCGTCATCGTGAGAAATGACGCGGCGAATTCCTTCGATTTCCTGAACGCGAATTTCCAGAAGGAGATGGCGAGCAAGGACCAGACGGTTTTTAACTTCATCGTGAAGGAGCTCTCACAGACCAAGTCTCCCGCGATCGAGCCCCTCGTGAGCCAGCTCCTCCAGCACAAGGATTATGTCATCAGGTATTTCGGGCTGGAAGCGGTGAGGCTCAACAAATTTGTATCCTTGAAGCCCCTGGTAGAGAGGCTCGCGAACGATCCCGTGCCCTCGGTGAAGGCCCGGGCCCAGTCGGTACTGGATACGCTCTAGGGTTTTTAGGAGCCTTCAGCCCTTTCAGCGGCCAGGCCGAAGGCCACAAGTTCCTCGAAGCTTGTTGGCCTGAACCGAAATCCATCCGGATGCCGACCAACAGGCTTCGAGGAAGGCGCCGAAACCCGCCGATTATCCTCCGGGAGGCGGCCGTCCTTTAGTCTTCGGCCCTGGCCGGCCCCACATACTCGATGCAGCGAAGCATTCGGTTCATCCGGTCGACGGCCTTGACGTGTTTTCTGAAGGTGATTTCGACCTTGTATCCCTTCGCCGAAACGGCGACGATCGTCGTATTCAGGCAATCCTCAAGCCGACCGTTGATGGAAGGGAAGAATCGGGGCTGAAGCGGCTCGAAGGAAAGGCGCTCGCCGTCGAAGCTGATCTCCCCGATTTTCGAGGGAAATTTGACGAGGAACACGAGGAAATCCGAGGCTCCGCCGCCGAAGGTCTTCCTGGTGCCTGAGTCCATGATGTGGACGTTCCTCATGCCTGTGTTCGGATTCTGCTCTTTCACTTTCATCTCTATAACGATCGTAGCCTTTCTCGCGACGGCAACGGGGCGCTTCGATACGGCGACGGCTATGCGGCGTTCTTCCGCTTCCTCCCGTCGCTTCGCCATCGCGACCCTCCGCTCCTCGGCCGCCTGAGCCCTTGCAAGGGCGGCGGTTCCGGGCTTGGAAGGGGCAACCTGAGTCTCTGGGGCCTTGAAAGGCACGAGGGCCGCCGGTTTCGCTTCCGCCGCCGGTCTCGGCTCGGGCACCGATGCGGGAAGCGGTTTGCCAGGAGCCTTGGCGGCTGGGGCGGGTTTTGCGGAAACGGCCGATGGAACCGGTGCTGCCGCGGAGGAGATCGATGCCGCGGGGGAAATCTTGGTCGAACCGGGAAGCTCCGTCGCAGGAACCGGAGATGCCGGAGCCTTCTTCGAGAAGAGCCGCGCGAAGATCGAAGCGGCGGCGGGCCGGGTAACAACCGGTACCTGGGTCACTGCACCGGTTTCAGGCACAGCGCCGACCGTAGCAATCGCAGGTTTCGCGTGATCCGCGACGGAAAGGCTCGGGCGGGCGGAAGCGGCCGCGGGCTGGGGGCGGGAAGCCGGCCGGGCTGATTCCGCGGCCTCGATCCTGGCGATCTTCGCCTCCTTTTCCGCATCCCGAGTCGTCTCGACGACGATTTCCCGAGCCTTGCCCGGCATCCGCTTGAGAACGGTGATGAGAAGGACGACGAGGGCCATGACTGCCAAAAGTATGAGGATGAAAAGGAGGACGGGGCCGGCCCTCCTGATCGTCGAGGCGAAGGGATCGCGCACGAGGTTGATCGAGACCGTCGCCCTCGTCGGGGATACGCGCAGGTTCCCGGCGAACTGGAGATCGAGGTCGAGAGACTGGTCCCCCGGAGACAAGGTCTCGGGAAGCTCGATGTAAACCGGGAGGCTGCCCTTCGAATGTCCCGAAAGCCTCAGGGAGGATTCCTTGCGCAGGATGTCCACATTGTTCCATTGAACCCCACGAAGGTCCAGGAAAACCGGTTTGTCGGAAATATTTTCGATGTTCAACGGGAAGGAGAAATCGTAGCCTCTTTTTCCGAGCCGTTCGGGAAAGATGGCGATCGGCGAACCCAGGGTCTGCTTCGCGATCAGGTCCTTCTTCTCGGACGAGAAATCGATGACCTTCGTTCCGAGCGCCTTGGAAAACTCGAGGTAGAGCCTGTCGGAGCCCGGAAGGGGGTTGAACTCCTCGTCAATTTGGGCGCCGGCCGCCTGGCCTGTCCCGGTCTTGGTCGAGGGCGAAGAGGGGGCGAGTTCAGCGATCTTGCTGCCCGGCTTCGGGGAAAGGGGAAGCTTGATGAGGTAGACCTTCCACCCCGCCGAACGGATGCGGGTCGCCGTGTCGACGATCTCCTTCTGGACCTGTTCCGGCGAAAGCCCGTAGTAGGGGCTTCCCTTTCCGGGATCCTGGACCCCGTCGGTGATGACGAGGAGGACCTTGGAGCTGTTCTCGGGAAGGTCGGCCGTATACTGGTAAAGGTACTTGATGGCTGAAACGAGATCGGTATTCTTGCCCAGGGGATAGAGCAGGAGGAGCCGGGAAAGGATGTTCTTGACGTCGTCCTTCGTCCGGATCGGCTGGGCTATCTCGATCTGGGTCGACTGGGAGAACGAGATGAGATGGAAGGTGTCGTCGTAGCGCAGGAAATCCCGCACGATGTCCGACACCACGTAGTTCATCACATCCTCGAAGTACGGGAACATGCTCTCCGAGGTGTCGAAGAGCACGACCAGATCGACCGTGCTGTCGCCTTCCGCCGCGAAGGCGAACGAGAAGACGAACAGCAGCACTACCGATGCAATCAATCGTTTCATTTTTTTAGAATTTCGCCTCTTCTATCGATTTTACAAGATATGAATAATCCTGTTCGTTGATGATGAAATCGACGGTATCTCCGGCCTTGTGGTTGAGCAGCATGTTGCCGAATGGCGAAAGGTAGGAAATGACGTTCTTCGAGGGCTCGGACTCCCACGGTCCCATGATCGTGTAGGTCTCGTCTGAGCCCGACTTGTTGTTGTGCAGCGCGACGACGGTTCCGAAGGAAATCCTGGACGAATTGATGTAGGCCGGATTGAAAATCTGGGCCCGCTCGAGTTCGTCCTTGAGCTTGCCGACGGTGGTGTTGAGCAGTTCCTGTTTTTCCTTGGCCGCCTTGTATTCGGCGTTCTCCCGGAGATCGCCCAGGGAGAGGGCGAATCCTAGTTCCTTCGAGTTCGTGGGTATCTCGACCTCCATGATCCTCTGGAGCTGGTGCTGCTTCGCCTCGTACTGCGCCGCGGTGACCATGAGTCCGTGGGTGACGACGGCCTTTTCCTCCGTTCCGAAGAACTTGAAGTTCGGGAACCGGTCGACGATCTTCTTCCTCATGCCCATCTTGATGGCAGGATCGAGGTCCTTCACGTCTTCCACGAGGGTGTAGATGCGGGTGAGGGTATCCTCGTCGGCGTTCTCGAGGTAGTTGGTCAGGGTCTCTTCCTTGAAGAGGATGGTCTGGACCTGCTTGTTGAGCTTGCGGTTGAGGGTCGTCTCCCGGTGGTTCTCGATCTCCCGGAAGGTCACGTCGAGAAGGTGGATGAGATCGATCAGGAGCTTCTCGTAGCTGTAGCCGAGGTCCTTGAACCAGGGTTCCTCGATCACGTTCTTGAAGACCCAGAGGAAGCCGTCCCGGTACTCGCGGTAGTTCTCGACGATCGTCTGGATCATCGCCCTGACCCGGTCTTCGTAGCCCTCCTCGCTCAAGGTGTCGAGCATCGTCCTGTTGAGGAGGTAGGGGAAGAGCTGGATGTAGGAATCGGCCCAGTTGGCGGCGAAATTCTTGATGTGGATCAGGAGTTCGTGCTTGATCTGGGTGTCCTTGATGCTCTGGAACACGCCGGGAAGATCCTCGACCTCGGACAGGAGGTCGGCGAAGCTCAGGTTCATCCCCGGGTTCAGGTAGGGGGACTTGGTGATGATCTCCTTCACGATGATGTAGGAAGCGAGGACGTACTCGTTCACCGCGGTGTAGGACTTCAGGTAGCTGTAGAAGTAGTTGAACATCTCGGCGAAATACTCGGAGTCGGGCTCGCCGTCCTTCATGAAGGCGCGGATGGCCTCGACCTTTCCGTGAAAGTTCTTTTCGGCCTTGAACTGGTTGAAGATCTTTTCTTCCATCGAGATCGGCCGATCGCGGACGATGTAGGCGTCGATGTCGTTGGGGTCGTTTCCGAACATCAGGTCGGTGCGAAGGATCTCCCGCGCCTGGGTGTTCCAGGAGGTCCATTCGGAAACGGTCAGGACGGAGGGGACGAGCTCGGCCTTGATGTGCTTGAGGTCGGCCTTGTTGTCGAAGCTCTTGATGACGGTCTTGAGCGCCCAGGGAATGTCGCTCTTGGTCTTGTCGTGGAGCTTTTCCTTCGACCAGATCGATTTCAGGGTCCAGATATGGTCGCGGCTCAGGGTCTTGAGCGAGCTGATGGCCATCTTGAGCGACATCTTGTGGCCGCGGTCCCGCGCGAAGTCGATGACGATCTCGTCGCCCTTGACGCTCGCGATCTTGCCGATTCCCCAGGTCCGATGGCAGACGAAGTTGCCGGCGTCGAAGGCGATGTGCTTCTCGAAGTCCAGAATGGCCTCGTGGGCGTTCCGGTAGGACTGGTTGAGGTTCGAGAGCTTGATGTAGTCATCGAGATGTGAGTGGTTCTGGTACTTGCCGCGGTAGCACTCGACGATCTCCTTTCGCGCCCAGGAGTTTTTCTCGTCGTACTCGAGGATGGTCTTCAGTATCTCGATGGAGACGTCCCAGTTTCCGGCCTGCTTGAAGGCGGGATAGAGGTCCTGGAGGAGGAGGGCCGCCTTGTCGTTCGAGATGTTCTTCGCGATCTTGTTCTGGACGTGCATGAAGAAATCGAACTCGGTCGGGCAGTACTGCACGAGCTTGTTCCAGATCTCCTTGACGTTGACGAAGAGCTTCTTCGCAATATAGCGATGGAGGGCTTTCTTGTAGAAATCGATGGCCTCGGGGATGGCCCCTTCCTTCTCCTTTTTTTCGGCGAGAAGCTTGACGATGTCCGCCTCGTCGTAATCGACCTTGATGAGCCTTTCCCAGATCGGGAAGATCGCCTGGTCGTTGTTCTCGCTGTGGTAGCAATCGGCCAGGGTCCTCAGGGCGTACTTGTTTTCCCCGTACTCCAGGATCCTGCCGCAGAGGTACTCGACGATGTTCCACTTCTTGTTGTCCGAGAATATGTTCATCAGGACCATGAGGTTCGAGTCGTCGACCATCTGCTTCGAAAGGGCGATCATTCCGGAAAAGTACAGGGCGATGATCGAGTTCTTCGTATGGCTCAGGTGCTCGTCGCAGACCTCTTTCACCTCGTCGAGGAGGTGTTCCTGCTTGGCTTGCTTGACGACGGAATCCAGCTCCTTGAAATTATTGATCGAATAGTTACTGAGAGCCGCGCGGGTCCATTTCTCCTCATTCAGCATTTCCTGGACGGATTTCACGATAGCAGCATCGTCGGCCATGGTATCAACTCCCTTAGGTTAGGATATGTACTGTTTGTAAACGGAAGCGTCGAGAAGCTTGATTTTCAACAGGACCTCATCGATTCTCGACTTGTCTTCCTTCGTGATGATGTAATGATCTATCAGCCAGAAGTACCGGTTGACGAGCCGCGGCGTCAGGCAGCGGGCATCGGCTCCGGATTCCTTCAGTTCCTTTTCCAATTGATATATCGATTGCTTGAGCTTGCCGATCTCGATCGGCCTGAGCTCCCGCTTGATGGTGAAAACCCCGAAGAGGACGCCGTAGACCGGAATCCATTCCTCGAGTTCGGGGGAGGCGAGCCCCATGCCCTTCAGCTTCGCGGCCAGCCGCCTCATCATCTCCGATTCCAGGGCCTCGAGGTCGATCTTCTGCGGATTGAGAAAGAAGGCCTCGCGGAAGAACGCCTTTGCCGGTTTCATCTCGTTGACGAGGGCGTAGCAGTCGCCCAGCTCGGCGAGAACCTCGGGATCGTCGCGCTTCAGCTGGGCCGCCGACTCGAAGTGCCTGATCGCCTCGAGGTAGTCGCCCTTGCCCTTGTCGCACTTGCCGATGCGGAGCAGGAGCTCGACGTCTTCCTGGTTCGGAGAGTCGATGAGCATGCTCCGGTAGGCGTCGAGGGCGCTCGTGAACACGAACTGGCGGAAGGCGTACAGGCACTGCTCGTAGCCGGAGCCGAGCTTGTTCAGAAATCCCTGGAAGGCTTTCCATTGGGAAAGCAGGTATTCGCCCTTCTCGAATCCGGTCTGAATTCCCGCGAGCCGATTTTCACGTTCCTTCCAGAAATTGACGCACTTGAGGGCGTAAACGACCTCGGGATGATCGAAATCGACCGAGAGTGCCTTTTCAAGTAATTCATCCGCCTGCACGATATCTTTTTGTTTCAAGAGCTCGTACGCGTGCTGCAACAAAGCCGGTATCGAATCCGTCAGAGATTCAGTGCTCACGTCGATTTCCCTTTGACATTCTTCTTTCCATTATTATACTATTCCGCCCCCTTAGTCAATTGAATGGGCCCGGAAAGCCTTCATCGATAGATCATCGCTTTACAAAACCCCGGGTCGGCTTATAGAATCACGGCATGAAAGAAACACTCATCGCCCCCTCGGTGCTTTCGGCGAATTTCGGGAACATGAATGGCGCCGTCGCCGAGATAGCGGGATCGGGCGCCGAATGGATCCATCTCGACGTCATGGACGGCATTTTCGTTCCCAACCTGACTTTCGGCCCCAAGATGCTGGCCGATTTGAGGCCCGCTTCCGCTCTCGTTTTCGACGCCCACCTGATGACGGTCCATCCGGAAAACCTCGTCGCCTCCTTCGCCGAGGCGGGAGCCGACCGCATCACCTTCCATCTCGAAGCGAGCGTCCACGCCCATCGTCTCGTCGAGTCGATCCGCCAGCTGGGCAAGGCTCCCGGCATCTCCATCGTTCCCTCGACGCCCGTGTCCCTTCTTTCCGAGCTGCTCCCCTTCGTCGATACCGTCCTCGTCATGACGGTGAATCCCGGCTTCGGCGGCCAGAAGCTCATTCCCGAATGCCTGGAAAAGGCCCGATGGCTCCGGACCATGAGGGAAGAGAAAGGCTACCATTATTTGATCGAGGCCGATGGGGGAATCAACCGATCCACCGCGAGGGCGGCCATCGATGCGGGCGTCGACGTCATCGTCGCCGGATCGGCATTCTTTTCCGCAGCCGACAAACGCAAAGAGGTTGAGTATTTGCGAAATCCGGACGAGAATTAGACGAGGCGGTAGCGGTATGTCGCGATTCGTTTCGTCCTAGGCCGAAGAGGAAGACCCGTATGCAGAAAAAAGCGATTCTTTTCCTATTGCTGACGATTCTCTCCTTCAGTTCCCTCGCGGCTCAGAATGGCGCAAAGTCCACGACGGATGCGGCGGGGAAGGGGAAGGCGATCTTCGACAGCGGGATGTCCTTCTTTTCGAAGAACGATTACCGCAACGCCCTCGTGCTTTTCCGGAAAGTGATCGCGAACCCCTCGTATTCCTCCCTCGCCCCCGATGCCTACTACTGGTCCATCCTCTCCGACCTCGCCCTCAAGGATTTCGACTCGGGAACGAAGGATGTCGAGTTCTTTCTCGCGAACTACCGGAACAATCCTCACTATCCCGACGTCATCTACCAGAACGGCCGCCTCAGTTTCCTGAAGGACGATTTCGAGAAGGCCCTCCGCATTTTCCAGTCCTTCATCTCCGCCTATCCCCGGCACGACATGTACCCCGCGGCACTCTTCTGGGCGGGCGAATGCATGTACCAGCTCGGGCAGTTCGCCGACGCCGAAAAGGCCTTCAGCGTTCTCGTCGACAAGTATCCTGACAGCGTGAAACGGGAGACGGCCCAGTATCGCCTCGACCTGATCGAGCAGAAGTACCGCGAGATAGAGCTGCTCAAGCTCCTGAAATGGAGCCACGAGGAATCGCTCAAGTCGATCGAGGAATTCCAGCGCAGGGAAAAAAGCTACGAACAGGCGATCAACGCCTTCCAGAGAAAGATCGCCGACATGCTCAAGGACACCAGGCAGGCCGAGCTCGAGCAGAGGATCGCTGATCTCGAGAAGCAGAACGCCGACCTGACCCAGCGCCTGAACGAGAAGGATGCCGCGATCGCGGCCCTGACCCAGCAGCTGAACGCACTCTCGCCGGGCATCGTCGCGGCGGTTCCGGCGGCCACCACGGACGACCGCGAGACCCTCCTCTCCATGAAAAACGAGGCTCTCGAACTGAAGGATTTCTATATAGAATGGCTCGCGAAAAACGGCGGTTCCAAATGAGCAGAAAACCATTGATCCTGGCCGGCCTCATGCTGATCGGCCTTTCGGCGCTGCTTCCGTCCCTCGAGATGAAGGAAGGCCGCATGAAGCTCGTCCTCACCGAGAATACCGGCCGGTTCTCGCTCTACTACCTCTCGGACGTCAAGAAGAACACCTACGTTCCCCTGATCTTCGACTCCGATCCGCGGACGAGCGTGATCACGGCCCTCGTCGACAACCGCGACTACCGCCTCGGCGAGGATCTGAACTTCAGGAACGTCATCGTCAAGGGCGATTCGGGGGCGGGCTTCCGCTTTTCCTCGCCGACCGTCGCGGTGAACGAGATCTTCACCTTCATACGCTCGAACGGGGAGGACCTCGCGAACGGAGTCCGCATCTCGATCGATGTCGAGAACCTTTCGGACAAACCCCAGAAGCTGGGCCTCCGCTTCCTGGCCGATACCTACCTCGGGGAAAAAAGCGGCAAGCACTTTTCCACCGATGTGCGCAAGTCCATCACGAACGAGCTCGCACTCACCAGGCTTGATGGTGACGCCTACCTCGTGTCCCCCGGGGAGGAGGGCGTGTCGCTACAGTGGATGATAGGCGGCTCCGGAATCACCAGGCCCGACCTCGTGGTGTTCGCCAACTGGAAACGGCTCATCGACAGCGCGTGGACCTATACGGTCAACCCCGGCCGCGATTTCAGCCTCCTGCCGTATTCCATCAACGATTCGGCCGCGGCATTCTATTTCAATCCCGTCACCGTCGATCCGGGGGGGAAGCGGACCTTCGACCTGGCCATGGGCCAGCTTTCCGAAAAGGGCTTCGCCGCCCTTCCCCAGGAGACCTCGAGTGCCTCCAAGCTCTTCCAAACGGCGATCAACGCGGCCTCCCTTTCCACCGACAAGCAGGTTTCGGTGCAGACCGATCTCATTTCCATCCGCGATCTCATCGATCAGCTGGACAGGAAGCTCGATTCGAAGGAGCCCCTGTCGAAGGACGATCTTCAGATTTTTCGGCAGGTACTTGATGAACTGAAAAAAAGGCAGCACAATTATTGACCGTCATGGCCGCTTCACCGCTTTCGAAAGCCCAAAAACTATTCGACCGTAGACGCTTCCCGGAGGTGATCCAGCTTCTCGAGCCGATCATCTTCACCTTCAGGGATTCGTTTCAGTTCTACTACCTCCTCGGCGCGAGCTGCCTCTTCACGGGCGACACGGGCGGAGCCCAGACCTACCTGAGACGGGCCCGGCAGATCAAGCCCCATGACGCGAAGAGCATGAACGCCCTCGCGGCTGTCCATGTCCGCAAGGGGGAACTCCACGACGCCGTCGAGCTCTACCTCGAGGTGCTGGACGACGAGCCGCGAAACCGCACGGCGAAGAAGGCCCTCAATTTCCTGAGGAAGCACGGCGATCCCGATACCCTCGCCGAGTCTGTCGATGGCGGTTCGCTCCGCAAGGTCTATCCCCTGCCTGCGCCGCCCTGGATCGCCCAGGCGATCGCCTGCGTGATCGTGGTTGCCCTCGTCCTGGGGGTATTCCTCGGCATTCCCCAGTCTCGTTCGATCTTCGAGCGAAAACCCCGTCCGGCGCGGCCCGAGGTCGCCGCCGTCACCATCGAAAACGAGGAGAACCTCACCGAGCTGGGCGGACAGTACCGGTACATTCTGACGAAGAAGCAGGTTCTCGATTCCTTCAACCAGGCCAAGGGCTATTTCCAGGCTTTCCGCGACAACCGCGCGAGGGTCGAGCTGAACCGGATACTGAATTCGAACGCGTCGACCATAATCAAGCAGAAGGCGAGGATACTGGACGACTACGTGGTTTCGCCGAGTTTCGAAAACCTGAAGGACGTGCCGGCCTACGAGGACGTGAAGGCCGATCCCTACCTCTATCAGGACTGCGCCGTTTCGTGGAAGGGCAGGATCACCAACCTTACGACAAAACCGAGCGGCATAACCTTCGACTTCCTCGTCGGCTACGACCAGCAGAAGGTGCTCGAGGGAATCGTTCCAGTCTCGATGGGCTTCGCCGCCGTGCTCGATCCGAGTTTCCCCTACGAGATCCTGGGTGCCGTCAGGTACGACGGAAAGAACCTTTCGCTCTCGGCCCTCTCCATTCACCAGCTCGGAAAATGAGGGCCGTCGTGCAGCGTGTCGAGGACGCATCCGTTTCGGTCGACGGCGAGGTTGTCGGTGCCATCGGGAGCGGGCTTCTCGTCTATCTCGGGGTCGCCGCCGACGACGTCGAGGCCGACGCTGACTACCTCGCCGGAAAAACCGCGAACCTCCGCATCTTCCCCGACGATGGGGGAACCATGAACCGCTCCGTCCTCGAGACCTCCGGCGCCATCCTCGTCATCTCCCAGTTCACCCTGCTCGGCGACGCGAGGAAGGGGAGGCGTCCCTCCTACGGCGAGGCGGCGGGACCGGAGACGGCCGAGCCCCTCTACGAATCCTTCGTGGCCTCCCTCAAGACCCTCGGGCTCGAGGTCGCGACGGGAAGATTCCAGACCCACATGAAGGTGAGATACGTCAACGACGGACCGATCACGATCCTCCTCGACTCGCGGAAAACCTTTTAGCGGGGGCCTTGAAAAACCCCGATGGGATTTTCGGAAACCCGCTAGAGCAGTCGGGGATTCGAGAGGTAGGTGCCGGTGTCGAGGGGCTTGAACATGTGGGACAGGGACTTGTCCTCGTAGATCGAGGCGACGATGTCGGCGCTCAGCTTCGCCGAGGAAACGACGTGGAGGTAGGGCATGCTCGGCTGGAGGGTCCACACGTAGGGCACCGTGTCCGTCACGACGAGGTTCTTGAGGAGGCCGGCCCGGTAGAGCTCGTCCATCCTCTCCTTGGCAAGCCCCGAGAATACGGCGTGGACGACGGCGACGTTGACGCACCCGACCCCGCGGTTTCCCAGCTCCTTGCAAAGCTCGTACACCGAACCGCCCGTATCGATCATGTCGTCGACGATCCAGATATCCTTGCCCCGTATGTCGGTATCCGAGAGGATCGTGATCTTCTCGACGACGTTCGTCCGGGAATAGTCCCGCTGCTTGTGGGCTATCACGAGGGAGGACCCGAAGGACTGGGCGAACTGCTTCGTGATCTTCTCGCCGCCGGCGTCGACCGAGCAGAAAACCCAGCCCGGCTTGACCCTCTCCTCCCATTCGGTTGTCGTGCGGATGAACTGGTCGCAGAGGTACTTCTGGAGCAGCACGAAGGCGGGTACGTCGTCGAAGGCGCAGGCCGAGGGATCCATCATCGACTTCGACTTGTCCGAATGGAGCTGATAGGTGATGAACTGGTCGATGCCAAGGCTCGTCAGGATCTTGAAGTGCACCCAGAGCCCGACGCAGTTCCGCCTCGTCGTCCGATCGGAGCGCGAGCAGCTGACGTAGGGCTCGAAAAGGGCGATGCGGGCCGGTTGGGACCGTCTGAGGGCGTCGATGGCATGGTACAACTCGATCTTGTTCTGCTCGACCGTGAATCCCTTTTCGTTCCTGGATGCGCCGGCGAAGAGGAACACGTCCTTCCCGCGAATGGAGGAGGAAATGGCCACTTCCATCTCGCCGTCGGCAAAGGTGTCGACCGAGAGGCACGAGGCGATCTCCGACGGGTCCCGCCCGTTGAACTGAGGAAAGCTCAGGATCCTTTCGACGACACGATCGGCGTAGGGCATCATCGACCGAGTAGCGAAAACGATCAATCCGTTCCTCATGGCCCAATCATACCCCTTTTTTCGAACCTCGTCAAAATACCGTGGATTTTTTTCCATGATTCAGATACACTCTACAAAATTGAAGCGATCCGTCGTATGGGGCGGTTGTAACCAGCGGGAGGCATGTATGGCAAAGAAGGACTCCGGGGAACTCGAACGAGCCGCAGAATTCGAATCGAAAACGAAGGCTCTGGAAGCCGCCCGGCTGCAGATAGAGAAGCAATTCGGCCAGGGCTCGCTCATGAAGCTCGGTTCGACGGCGAACGCGGCCGGCATCGAGGTCATCCCGACCGGTTCCATCCTGCTCGACGAGGCCCTGGGCATCGGCGGCTATCCCCGTGGAAGGGTCATCGAGATCTACGGTCCGGAGTCCTCGGGAAAGACGACGCTCGCCCTCCATGCGATCGCGGAATCCCAGAAGATCGGCGGCATTGCCGCCTTCATCGACGCCGAACACGCCCTCGACCCGATCTACGCCAAGAACCTCGGGGTCAACATCGACGAACTCTGGGTCTCCCAGCCTGACACCGGCGAACAGGCCCTGGATATCGCCGAATCCCTCATCCGGTCCGGCGCGGTCGACGTCATCGTCGTCGATTCGGTCGCGGCCCTGACCCCCCAGGCGGAAATCGAGGGAGATATGGGCGACTCCCACATGGGCCTCCAGGCCCGCCTCATGAGCCAGGCCCTGCGCA
>DBTK01000090.1:0-33884 GCA_002307015.1 Spirochaetaceae bacterium UBA1318 | reverse complement strand
GGATGAAAATCGGCGTCATGTTCGGAAACCCCGAGACGACCACGGGCGGAAACGCCCTCAAGTTCTATTCCTCGGTCCGTCTCGAGGTCAGGAAGATCGAGACCATCGAAAAGGGCGACGAAGATGCCATCGGAAACCGCGTCCGGGTCAAGGTCGTGAAGAACAAGGTGGCCCCGCCGTTCCGGAAGGCCGAAATCGAGATCATGTTCGGGAAGGGGATGTCCTTTTCCGGCAGCCTCATCGACGCGGCGATCAAGTACAACCTGATCGAGAAGAAGGGCGCCTGGTTCTCCTACGGTGAGGAAAAGATCGGCCAGGGTCGGGACAACGCCAAGCTCTTCATCGAAAGCAACCCCGACATCTCGCATATGCTCGAGACAAAGCTGCGGGAAATGATATTCCCCGGCATCAACTCCGACGGGAGCCGGTCGAAGGCCGCCGAAAAGGCATCCTCCGACAGACTCGAGGCATTCACCTCAAAGGCGGCGGGGGAGGCTGCACCCGCGACCGTTCCGGCGGCTGCGGCCAAGGTCGAGAAGGCGGTGAAGGTCGAGCTCGGGCTCAAGTCCGCGGCCGAGGGAAAGCGGCAGAAGACCGACGAGGCGACCGTTCCCGAGACGGGGCTTTTCTGATCGATCGCGTACAACCAAGGGTCTTTCTCGGACTCGGCTCCAACCGCGGCGATTCGGCGGCCATCCTCGCCCGTGCCTGCGTTCGTCTCGAGGGCCTGCTTTCGGACATGAGACGATCGCGGATCTACCGGACGAGTCCGCTCTACGTCACCGACCAGCCGGACTTCCTCAACCTGGTCGTCGCCGGCAGGACGGCCCTCGAACCCGAAGCCCTCCTTGAGGCGGTGAACGAGATCGAGGCGGGAGAGGGGAGGGACCGTTCCCTGGAACGCAGGTACGGCGAGCGGCCCCTCGATATCGATATCCTGCTCTTCGGGGATCTGGTGTTGAACAGCGACCGTCTCGTCATTCCCCACGAACGGATGGGCGAGAGGAGGTTCGTGCTTGTCCCCCTGCTCGAGCTCGATCCCGACCTCCGAGATCCCCGGACGGGGCTCAGGTTTTCGAGCCTCCTCCCCGCTTTGAAGGGACAAGCTATTTACTTCGCCGACGGTTGCGCGTATAATTTTGTAGACAGCCCCGAAGGAGGCAGCCGCCATGTCTGAAGATGCGACAACTCTCGCCGACGCCAAGGATAGCGCGCAACGCTTCCACTTGAAGGATTTCGAGGGTCCTCTGGATCTCCTTCTTTTCCTGATCAAGAAGAACGAGATAAACATCTACGATATCCCGATTTCGGAAATCACCGAACAGTACCTCGAGTATCTCCGGTACGCGACGAAAATAGATCTGGACAACCTGACCGATTTTTACGATATGGCCGCGACCCTCGTCTACATCAAGTCCCGGATGCTCCTGCCCGTCGAGATCGATCTCGACGAGGAGATAGAGGATCCCCGGCGCGTGCTCGTCGACAAGCTGATCGAGTACCAGAAGTTCAAGAAGCTGACCGATCTCATGGAAGAGAAGGGGATGGAGGCCGAGTGGATCATCGAGCGCAAGAAGATCCAGCGGCCCTTGCCTTTCCCCGACGACGAGGTCCTCTGGGAGCAGATCGATATCTGGGATCTCCTCCAGACCTTCTCGACGGTCATGACCTCGCTCACCTCGGAACGCATCATCGACCTCTACGAGGAGGTGTCGATCAACGAGAAGATGACGCTGATCGACGAGCTCCTCGAGACGAAGGGCGACTTCATGTTTTCCGACCTCATCGTGCATCGGAATTCGATGATGGACGTCGTTTGCGCCTTCCTGGCCATACTCGAGTGCGTGAAGGAACGGGTCATTCGAATACTTCAAAATAAGTTGTTTGGCGATATCCGTATCTGCGCGTACGGTGAAAGGATCGAAAATGGAAACGGAGCTGGAGAAGGAACAGGCGCTCATTGAGGCTATCCTTTTCCTCGAAACAGAACCCCTGGACAGCGCGACCATCGCGCGGGTTTCGGGACTTTCGAAGGAAGCGGTCGAGAAAGCGGTAGAGAACCTCAAGGAACGGTATTCGGCCGAGGTTCACGGCATCGAGATCGTACAGGTCGGCGGCGGCTACATCGTCTCCCCGAAGCGCGAGCTCTGGGAATACCTGAAAGAGCGTTACGGCAAGAAAAACGATTCGAAGCTGTCCAAGGCGGCTCTCGAAACCCTTTCCATCATCGCGTACTCCCAGCCTATCACCAGGGGCGAGATCGAGTCCCTCCGTGGCGTCGCGGCGGATACGATGATCCGCCTCCTGCTCGACCGCGGTCTCATCAAGGAAACGGGGAAGAAGGACGCTCCGGGAAAGCCGATACAGTACGGCACGACCAAGGACTTCCTGAAATTCTTCAGGCTGAACAGCATAGCCGACCTGCCGAAGCTGGACGACATCGACAAGGAGCGGTTTGAACTCAATGGATAGCGACGACAAGACGATACGGCTCCACGCCTACCTCGCCAGGGCAGGCGTCGCCTCACGCCGGGCCTGCGAGGCTCTCATCCTTCAAGGTCATGTCCAGGTGAACGGCTCCCTCGTGACGGAAATGGGCGTCAAGGTGGGTCCCTCGGACGAGGTGCGCTTCGACGGGGCGGTGGTTTCTCCCGCGGCGAATCTGGTATACATCGCGCTGAACAAGCCGCCCGGATACCTTTGCGCATCCTCCGACGGTTACGAACGGAAGCTCGCCATCGATCTCCTGAAGCCCTTTTTCAGGGAGAGGCTTTTCAACGTCGGCCGCCTCGATTACCGTTCATCCGGCCTCATTCTTTTCACGAACGACGGCGCTTTCGACCGACGGATCTCCCATCCCTCGGCGATGATCGAGAAGGAATACGTCGTCGAGACCGATCGGGAGATACCTGACCTGCTGCTCGAAAATTTCAAGAAGGGTGTCGTGGTCGAGGGCGAGACCTACCGCCTCAAGGAATACCGCAAGACCTCTCCCTTCATGGTCCACATCGTCCTCATCGAGGGCAAGAACCGCGAGATCAGGAAGGTCCTCGACTCGAGCGGCGTCAGACCCCTGAGGCTCCATCGCATCCGCATAGGCGGAATAAACCTCGAGGGGCTTTCAAGCGGAGAATACCGATTGCTGACGGAAGCCGAAGTCGCTTCCCTTTCTGCACTCGCCGGAGGTAATTCGTGATTGTCGCCATCGACGGCCCCGCGGGGACCGGCAAGAGCACCGTCGCCCGCATGCTCGCGGAGCGAATGGGCTTCGTGTACGTGAACTCGGGGAATTTCTATCGGGCCATCACCTACGGTGTACTCTCGGCCGGGATCGACCCGGCTGACACCGAGGCGATAACCTCCTTCGCGACGAAGGCCGACCTGGAATACCGCGGGGGAATCCTCTTTCTCGCCGGGGTGAACGTCGAGGCCTTCCTCCATTCAGATTCGGTGGACGCCTGGGTCGCCCAGCACTCGGCCATCATACCCGTCAGGCGCATCGTCACCGACAAGCTGAGGGCGGCCGCGAAAGCCCAGAATTCGGTCATGGAGGGGCGTGATATTACGACCGTCGTCTTCCCCGACGCCGAGGTGAAAGTCTACCTCGACGCCTCCGTCGACGCCCGCACCGACCGGCGGTACCACCAGGGAACGAGCGGCCTCACCCCGGAAGAGATCCGAGGCAACATCAGCATGCGCGATGACATCGACAAGTCCAAACCCGAAGGAGCCCTGAAATTAGCTCCCGATGCGACATATTTGGACACTTCGTACTTGACCATAGAACAAGTTTATGAGAAAGTAAAAGCAAAAATTCTTGAACAACAAGGGAATAGTATGAGTCAGATGGAAGTGGAAATGGACGATCCGAAAAAGAACGAGGGCGCGAACGTCCAAACACAATTACAAGAAGAATACCTCAAATCGCTGGAACAGCTCGAGGAAGGTCAGCTTGTCGACGGAACGATCGTCGAGATCACCTCTAGCAACGTGTTCGTCGACGTCGGTTACAAGTCCGAGGGCAGCATCCCCATCGAAGAGTTCGACGTCCTCCCGAAAGTCGGCGATGTGGTTCCGGTCATCCTCGTTCGCAAGGAAACCCGCGAAGGCGAGCTTCTCGTGTCAAAGCGAAAAGCCGACGACAAGATATTCTGGAAAAACACAAAGGGGTTTTTCCAGGCGCATCAGCCCATCGAGGGCACCATTGAAAAATCCGTCAAGGGCGGATATGACGTCAACCTGGGCCACGGGGTCCATGCCTTCCTGCCGTTCTCTCAGGCGGATATCCAGAAGGTCGACAAACCCGAGAAGCTTCTGGGCGTCAAATCCAATTTCTATATCGATCGACTGTACTCCGACAACAAGGTGAACATCGTCCTTACGCGCCGGAACTATCTCGAGGAAGAGATAGCGAAAAAACGCGACGAGTTCTTCAAGACTGTCGCCATCGGGGCTTCCGTCGAAGGCGTCGTCAAGAGCTTCACCTCATTCGGCGCCTTCATCGACCTCGGCGGTTTCGACGGCCTCCTTCACATCAACGACATGAGCTGGGGACACGTCACCCGACCCAAGGACTTCGTGAAGAAGGGCCAGTCCATCACCCTGAAGGTCATCAGGCTCGATCCTGAGGAAAAACGGATCAACCTTTCCCTCAAGCATTTTACCGAGGATCCGTGGACGCACTTCGAGGAGAAGTACCACGAAGGCGACGTCGTCAAGGGCAAGGTCACCAAGCTCACCGATTTCGGCGCGTTCATCGAGCTCGAAGAGGGTATTGAGGGCCTCGCCCACATCTCTGAGTTCTCGTGGGTCAAGAAAGTACGCAAGCCCGAAGAGCTCCTCAAAGTCGACGACGAGGTTCAGGTGATGATCCTGTCCTTCGATCTCCAGGCCGGAAGGGTTTCTCTCGGACTCAAGCAGGTAACCGCCAATCCCTGGGAAAGCATCGGCGACAAGTATCCGGTCGGAATGCGCGTAACACGGAAGGTCGTCAAGCTGACCAACGCCGGAGCCTTCATCGAACTCGAGGAAGGCATTGACGGGTTCCTCCACGTCGACGACCTTTCATGGACGAAGAAGGTCAGGCATCCCTCCTCGGAGCTCCAGGTCGGACAGGAAATCGAGGTCATGGTTATCGACAACAATCCCAATGACCACAACATCCGCCTCGGCGTGAAGCAGCTCGAGGAAGATCCCTGGAAGAGCTTTGCGAAGGCTTTCCGCGTCGGGAGCATCATCGAAGGCGAAATCACCTCCATCACGGATTTCGGCATCTTCCTGAAGGTCCAGAGCGGCATCGAAGGTCTCATCAACAAGATGAACGTCAGCGATTCCCGCGTCGAGCCCTACGAAGACGCGGTGAAGAAATTCACCGTCGGCGAGAAGCTCTCGGTCATCGTTTCCGAAATGCATCCGGAGCGCCAGAAGATTTCCTTCTCCCTCCGCGATTATCAGAAAAAAGTGCAGCGAGAGGAAATTTCGAAGTACATATCCGATGACGAAGAAGAGACGTCGGGCATGACTCTCGGCGATTTCCTGAAAGACAAGGGTTCGAATTCCTTGCAGAATCCATGAGCCAAGAATGTTTTCATCGAAGATAGATGTTAATAAGCTTGAGACCTTTATAGAGATCAACAATCTTATCAACTCTAACTACACCGATGCCAAATCCCTCCTGACGAGGATTCTGGAATCGGCGATGAAATTGACGGAGGGGGAGGCATCAAGCCTCCTTCTCCTCGACAAGGCGAGCGGCACCCTCTATTTCGAAATAGCCCTCGGGCCCAAGGGGCCCGAGCTCAAAAAATTCACCGTCAAGGTCGGAGAGGGGATTGCCGGCTGGGTCGCCCAGCATAACCGGACCCTCTCCGTAAGCGACGTGGCGAACGATCCCCGATTCTATCCGGAAATAAGCAAACAGATCGATTATCCGACCAAATGCATCATGTGCGTTCCCATGCGCATCAAGAACGAGTGCGTGGGCGTCATCGAGCTTCTCAACAAGAACGGCGGAAGATACTTCAGCGAGGACGATGTCGAGTGGCTTGAGATATTCGCCAACCAGGCCGCAATGGCGATCCAGAACGCGAAATACTTTCAGAAGGCCCAGGATGAAATCCATTTCCTCCAGGACCAGATCCAGACCGACAAGGGCTACCACACGTTCGTCGCGAAAAGCAAGCTCATCCTCGAAAAGCTCGAGATGCTGGACCGGGTGGCGAAGACCGATTCGTCTGTCCTCATCCTGGGGGAGAGCGGGGTCGGCAAGGAGCTTTTCGCCGAGCAGATCCACCTGCGCAGCCCGCGCAACGGAAAGCCCTTCGTCCGCGTGAACTGCGCGGCCATACCGGAGGGGCTTCTCGAGAGCGAGCTGTTCGGCCATGTGAAGGGCGCCTTCACCGACGCCGTCCAGAACCGCCGCGGACGGTTCGAGATGGCCGACGCCGGCACCATCTTTCTTGACGAAATCGGCGACCTTTCCCTGAAGCTCCAGGCGAAGCTCCTCAGGGTTATCCAGCAGAAGACCTTCGAAAAGGTCGGCTCGAGCGATTCGCTGACGGTCGACGTGCGCATCCTCGCGGCCACCAACAAGGACATCGAACAGCTCGTCGCGAGGGGAGAGTTTCGGAGCGACCTCTATTACCGGCTCAACGTCCTTCCGATGTACATCCCGCCCCTGAGACAGCGAACGGAGGATATCCCCGAGTTGGCGGACTACTTCCTGAAAAAATTCTGCCGCGAGACGAAGAAGCAGTTCAAGGGATTCGCCGATGACGCCATGTCCGCCATGTTGTCCTATCCCTGGCCGGGAAACATCCGCGAGCTCGAGAACGCGGTGGAGCGCGCCGTCGTCATCGGCAAATCCGATTACATTCACGCCCAGGATCTGCTGATCAATCCCCTCGGCGAAACCGCCGACGATTTTCGCGATAAAGATCTGAAAACGGCTTTGAATATTTTTAAAAAACACTTTATCATGAAGGCCCTCGAGGAAAACCGTTGGAACCAGACGGAGACCGCGAAGGCGCTCAAGATCCAGCGGACCTACCTGTCCAGACTGATTAAGGAATTGGAAATCACGATCGCAAAGGAGTGAGACATCGATGGCAACAACCGGCGAAATTAAGCGAACAGGCGAAAGAGTTACCGATAAGATGGAACGGTTCATCCAAAAAAACAGGAAGCTTCTGCTCGTCATTCTCGGCGTCGTTCTTTTGGGCCTCATCGGCTACGGGATCTATACCGAAATAGTCGACAGCGCCAGGGTCAAGGCAACGATCAAGATCGAAGCCCTTCAGGACCAATTCGACGCGTGGAGAACCGAGGGCGATGCGACCAAGAAGGCGGCTCTCGAGAAGACCCTCGAATCCTCCGCTCAGGCTCTGATCGCCGCATATCCGAAGCAGTATGTGGCGCAGCGGGCCTATACCCTCATGGGAGACTATTACTACGACAAGAAGGATTTCCAGAAATCCGGCGACGAGTACGGCAAGGCGGCGACGGATTTCCCGAAGAACTATCTGAGCGCCGTTTCCCTCTTCAATGCGGCAGTCGTCGCGGAAGAGAAGGGCGACGAAAAGGCGGCGATCGACCTCTACGGAAAGCTCGTGAAGGATTTCGAGAAGACGACGCCCCTCGTTCCGCATGCCCTCTTCTCGCTCGGCAGACTCAACGAATCCCAGAAAGATTTCGCCAAGGCGGTCGAAGCCTATTCAAAGCTCCAGGAGAAGTACCCGGAGGAGAGTTGGACAAAAATGGCCAAAGATCGTATAATTTACCTCACCGCCCAGGGGTTGTGGAAGAAATAATCCATCCGGAAAAGCCTGGGCGCCAGCTCAGGCTTTTTTTACGATCCGAGGGGAATCGATGGCCAACAGAAACGCGAAGATATTCGAAGCACGCTATTTTGGATTGCTGATCGGTTTTGCGGTCGCCCTGGTGATTGTCGCTCTCAATGCGGCGACCGGCTTCATCGGCTCTCTGGAAACAAAAGTCCTTGACGCCGATTTCAATCTGAAGAACGAAACCAGATCGACTTCGATCCAGGAAGGGGTGACCGTCAGCCAGAAGAATCCCAAAATATCGGACGATATCATGCTGATCGGCATCGATTCGAAGGCCCTTGCCAAATTCGGGAAATGGCCTTTCCCCCGCAATCGTCATGCGACCCTGCTCGATACCTTCTCCAGAATCAAGAACAAGGACGACCGTGAACGGTCGGTATTTCTCGACGTTACCTTCAACGAGCCCGACAAAAACGCGATCGACGACGCCGTTCTCATCGACAGCATCAGGAGCAACGGAAAGGTTTTCCTCGAAACGATGCTGGATCAGAACCCGCTTTTCATGGACGCCGATACCGAATACGTTCAGCGCCAGCTTCTCCTGAACAACAAATTCGGGACCTTCTCGAACGTCAGCGGCGACTGGCAGAACATGCCCTCCTTCCTTGGCTTCGATCCCCCGCTGGAACCCTACGGCGACGCGATTCATGGATATGGACACGCGAGCTTCGTGCCGGATCGCGACAAGATTTTCAGGGAGCAATCCCTCGTCGCCAAGATCTCGATACTCAAGGAAACGCTCAAGCTCGACGACCTGAAGCCCGGATATTCACTCGATGCCGTCCATTTCGAGCGGCTGGCCTGGATCGACAAGAACGGAAGCTCGCATTCGATTTCCTATCCCCTGACCGAGACGAATCTCAGGACCCTCGCTGCCCAAATGAAGGCCGAAGCTCCCCTCAAAATTGACGACACGAACGGAGACGGCAATCCCGATGTCTCATACTACATCGTCCGGAAATACCAGGACAGTTTCATCCCTTCGGTCACCTTCGCCCTCGCCCTCGATTATTTTCACAAGAACCTTAACGACGTCGAGATCGTGCTCGGCAAACATATTCGAATACCAAATCCTGAAACCTATGACCAGGAAAAGCACCAGTGGGTGCCGTATTCCATCAAGACATCGGACGATGTTTTCGATAAATCGGGAAATCTCGTCAGTGAAGGGAAGCGGAGCGTGCTCGGCGAAATCAATATCCCGATTAACGAAAACGGGGAGATGCTCATCAATTTCATGGGGCTTCCCTCGAGCTCCACGAGCGAAGGTACCCATACCTTCCCGGTCAGGTCCTACGCGGGATACGCCGACAAGGCTCCTGGACCCGATCAATCGACCTGGCCGAAAACGAAGGCCCTGGGGAACAAGATCCTGATGGTCGGCGCCTTCGCGAAAGGGATCGCCGAGGATGAACGGACGACTCCCGTCGGCCTGATGTACGGTGTCGAAATACAGGCGAACGCCCTCAACACGATCCTCATGAACAATTTCATCCGACATTCGCCCGCATGGATCAACCTCACCGTTCTTTTCGCGTTGACGATCGCCTTCGCCTTCCTGACATCGCGGACTTCGACGCTCTGGTCGGGGCTCGCCGTCTTCGTCGCCGTTCTCGGCATTTTCCTGGCAGGGACCCTCCTGTTCGATTCCACCGCGGTTTTGTACGACACCGTTTCGCCGTCGGTATCGATCGTTCTCGCCTTCGTTTCCGTCGTCGCGTACCGTGCGATGACGGAGGAGAGGGATAAAAAGCATATCCGCGAGATGTTCGGCAAATACGTATCGCCCAAGGTCGTCGACCAGATTCTTGAAAATCCTCCCGAGCTTGGGGGAGTGGACAAGGAGCTCACCGTACTTTTTTCCGACATCAGGGGATTCACGACACTCTCGGAGAATATGTCGCCACAGGAGTTGGTCAACCTCCTGAACGAATACCTCACCGCGATGACGGACCTGATTCTGGAATACGGAGGAACCCTCGATAAGTACGTGGGCGACGAAATCATGTGCTTCTGGGGAGCTCCGCTTCCGCAATCGGATCACGCCGATCGCGCCTGCAAATGCGCGATCGCGCAGATTGCAAAGCTCAGGGAATTGAACGAGAAATGGCCGCCCCAGAAACGCATGAACATCGGCATAGGCATCAACTCCGGCATCATGACGGTCGGAAACATGGGATCGCCCGGCCGGATGAATTACACCCTCACCGGGGACAACGTCAACCTCGGCGCGAGGCTCGAGGGCACGAACAAGCAATACTACACGAATATCATCATGTCGGAGTTCACCTACGGCTACGTGAAGGACGACGCGATCGTACGCGAGCTGGACAATATCCGCGTAAAGGGCAAGAACAAGCCGGTCCTGATCTACGAACTGATCGATTTCGAGAACGGAATCGAAGCGCCCAGGCAAGTCCCCGATCCGAAGAACAAGCGGTGATCATGAAATCAGGAATCGCTCCATTTCTCCTCGCAATCCTCGGCATCAGCCTCGTACTATCATCGTGTGGGCTGGAAACCTATACCTATATCCAGGAAGTGCCGTCTTCGGCGGTGGGGCAGCTTTCCGCAAACCAATCACTTCCGTCGTCCAACTGCAGCTTCATCTACGACATGAGCACGCCCACGGCGACTTCCGCCAGCATGCAGGGCTTCGTGATTTATTACCGTCTTTGCTCCTATACATCGGGCGGCGATGTTGAGGCAATTCCAAAGGCAGATATTGCCGTGATCGACGCGATGAACTCGACCGATTCGAGCGGAACGGTCAGTTATTCAGGTTCCGACGAACTCTCCAAACTGAAGAGCCTGGGCTATTTGCCGATCCTTTTTTCCACCAGCGAAAAAGTTGATACGAACTCCCAGGACGATTTCCGGCTTTCGATCACGCCTTCGGATACGAGCGCCATCATCAAGGTTTCATTCACGCTTTCAACGAGAGCCGGAGCGACTCCCCAGAATCCCGATCTTCCCCAGGTATCGATTACGAAAAACAGCACGGGAGACTCGATCACTGGCATCGCTCCCGTCTACATGCACAGAAATATGGGAAGCTTGGGAACGACGAGCAGTTCGCGTACCTACGATTTCTTCAACATCATAGCGAACGATCCCGACAATCCTAATAACTATGTTCTCCTGGCGAATAACAACGGCCAATACTATCTGAATCTCTTCGTTTTTGTCATCGGTGTCGATAGTTCGGAAAGCCTCGTCTACAGCAAGGCGACGAGTCTGGGGTATAAGTATATGGTTACAAATTAGGAGAAGCTCATGATAGCTTTTTTCATCAGCATCGGACTGACGTATTTCGTCATCGGTTTCGGCATATCCCTCGTGTTCTATTTCTGGAACCGCCGATACTTTCCGCGGTTCTGGATCGTTTTGGCCATAGGCCTGATCGGTTCATTTTTCGGTGGGGTAGCGCAGTATTTCTTCGGAGGAGCTCTGCTTCCGGTCGGGAAACCCTATATGGGCATGATCCCGTCCGCGTGCGGGGCCATCGTGTTTCTGTGGATCTTTACCGTTGCCATGAACTACAAAGAATCCTGACAGTCAGGGATTTTACGTTTTCTAGTTCGATTAACTTCCTATAAGATATATTCTGTCTACCAATACAATCTACCAAGAACCGAATCGCTTCTTCCGCTTGGAATGCGTCCCTTTGCCGGGGGCTGCCAAAACCCCTCAGTCCTGCTGGCCATACTGAAAGAAGCTTACCGGATTCCCTTCCTTGTCGCAGGAAAGGAGTTTTTCCCTTGTACAGTGAACCATGGTTGCGGATTCTTCGTTGATCTTTCCAAGAAGGCGGGAAATCGAGAGTTCCTTGGGGCTGCCAATCCTAATACGTATGAAAATTATGACACCTTCAGTGGTGATCTCAATCATTCCCGGGCAATTCGCCGAGCCGACGATAGACCGGAGCATGGAATCGATGCGAACCGCCTCTTCGATGGTTGGCGCTTCCATGGAATAAATTGAACCGAAAAGGAGGGAGCCGAGGCTCCTGATCTTTTCGCCAGGTACCGGAGTCTTGAATGGCACGGCCCTGACGATCCTGAGACCTTCGGGAAACGCCGCGTTCATTCTGGAAACGAAGGCCTCGCTCGCGAAGGGGCGTACGGAGATCGAGGCGATCTCCTCTTTCGAGCTCAGGCCGAGGGAAAGAGGAAGGGCGAATTCCATTTTCGGTATGGGATTGAAGCCGTTGGAATACTGGACATCGACTCCCGCCATGACGAGAGTACGCTCGAATATATTGACGAGATTCAGGTGCGAGAGAAAGGCCGCAGTGCCCGTCTTTTCGAAGGAAAATAGTATTCGCCGATATGGCTCCGTGGTGGGTTCTGAAACGCGATCGGTCGCTGCGCCGGGGATTGGAGGCTCGAAGGGGGAATCGGATGAAACATAGCCCACATCATCTGTGCACGAACCGCAGGGATGATCGCAATCGGAAGAACATGAGGACGTGAAAAGCGAATCGTCCGATCTCTTCTTTTCGGCAAGCAGCCATCGCTTGGAGACATTCAGGGAAACCCCATCCCAGGGAAGATCCTCGTCTTCGCCTCGAGGCCTCGCTATCTCCCCCCGGACGTCGTACCCGGATTCGGCCAGTACCTTTCTCCATGCATCCTTGTCGACATACTCATCCCAAGCGTCGAGTCTGCAGCCGGCCCTGTATGCGGCCAGGGCGATGTCCCCTGCCCTTTCGTCCCCTCGGGAAAAAAGGGACTCGAGGACGGAAAGGAAGGGATCATGGAATCCGACATGGACATCGCGGTGCCTGAACGAAGAACGGATATTGTCTATTTCCTGCCTGGCGTTTTCTTCCATGAGCTGAGGAGCCCACTGGTACGGTGTGTGCGCCTTCGGTACGAAGGTTCCGATGTTGACATTCAACTGCATTTTCACGGACTGGAGAATGCCGCCGATGAAGTCGATGATGGCCTCATCCTCAGATACCCCTTCGATTGCGGGAACGGGAAGCCCGATCATGAAATAGAATTTCGCGGACCGCCAGCCGAGGTTCTTCGCCTCCTTGAGAATATCGACGATCCTGTCGCGGTAGACCTCCTTGTTGATCGCCCGCTGCCAGGCATCTACGGGAGTTTCCACGGCGAAGGTCAGGCCGCTTTTCCGAAGTTCGGAAAGCTCCGAGAGGAGCGGCAGGGTCACCGAGTTGACACGAAGCGACGGAAGCTGGAAGGAAACCTTGTGGGGACCGTATCGCCCGTTCAGATACCGGACGAGTTCGGTGATGGACCGGAAATCTCCCGACGAAAGCGACGACAGGGAGATCTCCCGGTAGCCGAACTTGAAAACGAGATTGTCGATTTCCCTGACGATGACGGAAAGCGGCTTCATCCGCATCGGGCGATAGTAGATGCCCGCGTGGCAGAATCTGCAGCCGTTCGGACAACCCCTCATGATCTCGACCACTCCGTGGTCCTGGACGGCCTTCATCGAGGACACGGGAAACGAGAGAATTCCTGCCGTGTTTTTTTCATCAGAAAAACCTGGGAACTTCGCGGCCTTTGCCTTTTTTCCCTTGACCCAGATCGAGGGGTGGTCGATGAGAGAATTCATCAGCGAGCCCCGGTCGGCCCCTCCCCTCTTCGCCGCTGCAGCCGCGGACATCAACTCGAAGAACCCGCCTTCTGCTTCGCCGATGAAAAAGGCGTCCATGAATTTCGAGAAGGGTGCGGGGTTGGTGACCGCGCAGCCGCCGGCGAGGACTATCGGGGACTCGCGTCCGCGATCCTTCGCCTCGATCGGAATCCCGCCAAGATCAAGTATCGTCATGATGTTGGTCAGGCAGAGCTCGTAACCTACGGAAAACGCGACGACGTCCATCTCGGAAAGTGGCGTACCCGTCTCGAGTGTGTAGAGCGGCAGGGAACGGGATTTCAAGGCCGATTCAAAATCGGGCGCGGGCATGAAAACCCGTTCACACCGCACTCCCGGGAGTGCATTGAGCCCGGAGTAGAGTACCTTGATGGCGGTATTGGACATTCCGATCTCGTAGAGATCAGGAAAACTGATTGCAATCCTGAAATCGGTTTTATCGCTCTTTTTTGTCCTTCCATATTCGCCGCCGGTATATCGGCCGGGGCGTTCGACGCCTAGAAGCTCGCGAACCAGGTCTTTTTCGGGAACAATGATCATTTAATACCGGAACCTTCGGGAATACATGCTGATAAGAAAACCGACGGAGATCAGGGCCGTCCAGAGGGCGGATCCCCCGTAGGAAACGAAGAAGAGGGGAATGCCGGCAATCGGCATGATGCCCATGACCATGCCGACATTCAGAAGGAAATGGAAGAGGAACATGCCCACGATGCCCGATGCGATGTAGACGGCAAAGGGATCCTTGACGGTGCTGGCAATCTTGACGCCGCGGTAGGTGATGGCGAAATAGAGCCCGAACACGATCAGCCCGCCGATGAATCCCCATTCCTCCGAGATGATGGAAAAGATGAAGTCTGTGCTCTGCTGGGGCAGGTAGCGATAATGGCTCTGGGTTCCCTGAAGGAATCCCTTGCCGAAAAAGCCGCCCGAACCGATCGCCGTGATCGACTGGATGATGTTCCATCCCGAACCCTTCGGATCGATCTCGGGGTTCAGGAAAACGATGAGTCTCATGATCTGGTACTCTTTGAGGACGGTATTCGCGAGGGAGCCCGCTATGAGTCCAAGCGAAACGATCAGGGACGAGTAGACAATCCAGTAATAGTACCGCTTCTTGAAAAAAAGGAATCCGCAGAGCGAGAGGATCAGTACGATTGCGATCGTGAGTATCGTGTATTTAACCAAGGAAGGCTCGGTGAAAATGGAGAAAACGGCCACGGAGCGCTTGACGATATACTTCTCGAAAAGGGGAAGGATCGTGAAAAAGATCGTCGAGAAACCGGTGAGCATCATGAAAAGGATGTATCGGGGCCGACATCCGGCGATAAAGGTCATGATGAGAAAGATCGGAAAGAACACCAGGGCCGTACCAAGATCGGGTTGGGACATGATGAGCAGGATCGGCCCACCGACGATCGCGAAGGAAATGAGGAAGCGGAAAACCGGATTGTATCGATTCGCGGAATCCTCGAGAAAACTCGCCAGGTAGATGATCGTGGCGATCTTCATGAACTCGGAGGGCTCGAGCCCGATGTCGCCTATGCCGATCCAAGCCCTGGCGCCATTGACGACGCGACCGAAAAGCCGGGAATACAGCAGCAGGGCGAAAACCCCGAAATAGAAATAGGTGCCGAAATCCTTCATTTTTCGATAATCGACGAGACTGACGGCGAACAGCAGGCCCGTTCCGAGACAGGCCCAGATGATCTGCTTGACGTACTCATTGGAATAGATGAGCCCCGTCGAGGTCGTGCCGGAGGAGTAGATGAATAAAATGCCGACGACAACCAGCAGCATCGCGCTGATGAACAGGGTCAAGTCAAAATCGAGGGTTTGTTTCGTGTTCATTCGCGGCGTCCTTGCGCGGGTACGAGGTAATCGAATTTAAGCGTCTTGACGGCGTCTTCGAAACTCTGGTTCCCGAAAATCGCCTGATAGATGATGTTGGTCGCATAGGGCGACCACCACTCCCATTTATTGGAGGCTTCGACCATCACGACCACCGCGATGACATCCTTGGGATCAGGAGCGTCGTATGGGGCGTAGGAAGCGACCCAGGAATGCCAATGATCGTGAAGGCCGATTTCGGCCGTTCCCGTCTTCCCCGCGATCTGCACGATCTTGTTCATCATCGGGAATTTGGCCGTTCCCTCCGTGATTACCGCCCTCATGTTTTCCTTCACGGTCCGGAACGTTTCCTTCTTGACCCTCGAGGTCAGGAGTACCTCCGGTTCGACCGAGCGGATGACATTGTTGGTCAGGGGATCGCGAATTTCTTTCAAGATGTGGGGTTTGTAGACCGTTCCTTCATTGACCACCATGGCGACCATGTCAGCCATCTGGAGGGGCGTAACCATCATGTAGCCCTGCCCAATCGACATGTTCATCGTGTCGCCGCCGAGCCAAGGCTCGTGGAAGCGCTTTTCCTTCCATTGCGGTGTCGGAACGAATCCTGAAAGCTCGCCGGGAAGATCGATTCCCGTCGCCTCGCCGAAGCCGAAATCACGGGCATAGCTGACCATCCGTTCGATGCCGAGGTAATCTCGTCCGACCGTCCAGAAATAGATATCGCAGGACTGTGCGAGGGCCCCTTTCAGGTCGAGGTACCCGTGTCCCGTTTTTCCGATCCAGCAATGGAAAATTCGATCGCCGTAGGAAAGCGTACCGGGGCAGTTGACCTTCTTGTCGACGGGAAAGGCGTTTTCCTCAATGATGCCGGTAGACATGACGATCTTGAACGTCGAAGCGGGCGGATAGCTCGACTGGATGGCACGATCGAGGAAGGGATTGTTTGGATCCTGGAGAAGCTGGGAATAGATTTTCGCCCCGTTCGGCTGATTGAAAAGGTTCGGATCGAAATAGGGATAGGAAACGAGGGCCAAGACCTCACCCGTGGCTGGCTTCAAGACGACGACGGAGCCCATTCGCTGGCCGAGGGCCTTCTCGCAGATCTGCTGGATGTTCTTGTCGATCGACAGCACGAGGTTGTCGCCCATGGAGGGGGCGATCGTCTCGAACTGTTCGGTGGTGACCCTTTTCCCCTTGACGTCGACGGTATTGTACTCTTTTCCGTCGGTACCGCGAAGAAACGAGTCGTACTGCTTCTCGACGCCCGTCTTCCCGATGATGTTGCCGGCCGTATAGCCCTTGTTGTAGAGCTCCTGGAGCTCGTCCTTGGTGATATCTCCGACATAGCCGATGACGTGTGCGAGGGATCCCGTTTCGAGGTAATTCCTGATCGGCTTGTTGTGCCAGGAAACCCCGGGCAGCTCGTCCAGGTGTTCTGCGATCGTCGCAATCGTCGCATAGTCGATGTTGCTCTTGATTTCTATCGGCTGGTAGAGATGGTAGTACGCAGGTGGCACCTTCGCGCGGATGTCGCTGACGGCGATGCCGAGAAATCCCGAAAGTTTCTGGAAAACCGTGTCCAGGCGATCCCGCGGGAGTTCGGCGGGGACGATGTCGACCGCGAAGGAATCGACGTTCAGAACCATCGGCACCGTCGCGTTCCTGTCGTAGATCTCGCCACGCTGGGCTGGTATGGTCACCACCTGCTGGGACATGCGCCGCGCCTTGCCCTGATATTCGCTGCCCCGTATCACCTGGAGCGAGAACAGGTAGACGATATAGAAAGCGAAGATCGCGAACAGGATTCCGAATATGACCACGTACCGGAACCCCGTTTCCGGATTTCCGTTGTCCGAGTTGTTGGAAAACGGGGAATTGTCGTTCATTATATCTTCCGCTCGACGATAAAGAGGGGCCTGATGAAACCGATGAGGAGGAAAACCAACGGAGAAAGCACGGTATTGTACCCCGCCTCCACCCAGAAGCGCACGGAAACGAAACTGTAGGAAGGTATGGCCGAGGGAAAAAGCCACCCGAGGATGTTGGAAAGCAAGGCCTTCAGCAACGTCCCCGTCAGGGCGATCACGACCGGCACGAGAATCTTGTCGATGAAGAAATTCCCCTTGAAGATTCCGTACAGAAACCCGACGACCACGTTGATAAGGGAATGGAAACCAAGCGGAGCCGATGAGATGAAATCCTGCACGAATCCCGCGAAGAACCCGGAAAACTGCCCCACCATGCTTCCGTTTCTGAGGGAAACAAGAAGCAGGACGAGGAGAGCGAGGTCGGGCGTGACGTTAAGAATGGCAATATGCTGGAGAATGGTCGATTGGAGCGTAGCGAAAAAGGCTATCGCAATGGTGGAAAAGACGATCGATTTAATCATTGGACGGCCCCGTTGCGTCGAGAACGAAAACATATTCCAGCTTAGAGAAATCGAGCACGCTGTCGAGTTCGAGATTGAGGGAGGTTTCGTAATCCTTCATCTTGATGCTTCGAACCCTGCCGATGTAGAGGTCGCGCGGAAACAGCGAATTGAGTCCCGAGGTCACGACGATGTCCCCGTATTGGGTTTCATCCTTGGCGCGCTTGTTGACGTATTTCATGACGAGGGGAGAATCGGAATGACCGTCGCCAGTCACCAGTCCCTCGTAGCGGGAATCCGCCAAGCGTGCCGAAATATAGCTGAAGGAATCATATACCGGCAAAATGACCGAGGAGCTCAATCCAACATCGGTTATCTTTCCGACGAGGCCCTGAACGCCGTTCTGGAAGGCGATCACCGGCATTTCGGTACGGATGCCGTCCCGCGAACCCTTGTTGATGACGATCGTCGAAAACAGGTTTTCAGCATCCTTCGCGATCACCTCGGCGGGAATGTGCTTGTAGAGAATTTGGCTTGAAAACCCGAGCTGTTCCCTGAGCCTCTCGTTTTCGGATTTGATCTCGAGGTAGCCGCGCTCGATGTTCTTGTATTTTTCGATCTGGGAGACGGCCTCGTTGTAATCGCCGCGCAACCGGTCGATCTCGCGTATCGAATCGAAGGTGTCGCCGAAGAAGCCTCCGATCCCGGTGAAGCCCTTCTGGAATACCGAAAAGACCGTCATTCCGATCTGCTTCGGCGAAACCATCAGGCTCTTGGTCGAAACGATGAGGGTGATGAAACTGACGAAAATCAGGAGAGCGAAAAAAAGCCCTTTTCGCTCCCTGATCGGGATTATTCTTTTTTCATCCATGGATCGGCGCGCTTATCAGCTGTTCAGGCTGTCGTAGATCGTTCTGGTGTGGTCCATGTCCTTCGCCTGCTCGAAGTACTTCCCCGCCCCAAGAGCGACGCAATCGAGCGGTCGTTCGGCAAGAATGACCGGAACGCCTGTTTCCTTCGATATCAGCTTCGGAAGGCCCTTGAGCAGGGAGCCGCCGCCGGTCATGACGATGCCGCGCTCGACGATATCCGCCGCCAATTCTGGCGGTGTCTGGCCGAGGGTTCGCTTGATTTCCTCGATGATCTGGGAGATCGGGTCCTGGAGGGCTTCCCGTACCTCGACCGAATCGATCTCGAGGCGCCGCGGGAGTCCCGTGATCGCGTCGGTTCCCTTTATCTCGACCTTCTCAATCTTCTTGTCGGGTGAGGCGTTGCCGATATCGATCTTCAGCTTTTCCGAGGTCTGCTCGCCGATGATCAGGTTGTGGACGTTCCTGACGTGCTTGATGATGGCCTGATCGAACTCGTCGCCGCCGAGGCGGATCGCGTTCGTGACGACCATGCCGCCGAGCGAAATGACGGAGATTTCCGTCGTTCCGCCGCCGATGTCGCAGATCATGTGGCCGGCCGGTTCGAATATTGGGATGTCTGCACCAATGGCCGCCGCGAGGGACTCAGGAATCACCGTAACCTCTCTCGCTCCTGCCTTGTAGGCGCTTTCTTCGACCGCTCGCTTCTCAACCTCGGTGATGCAGGTCGGAACGCCGATAACCATTCGGGGTTTTACGAACCAGCTTCGGGGAAGGACCTTGCCGATGAAATACTTGATCATTTTCTCGGTCGTTTCGAGATCGGCGATGACGCCGTCACGGAGGGGACGAATGGCGATGATGTCTCCCGGGGTTTTCCAGAGCATCCGTTTGGCCTCGGCCCCGACGGCGACGACTCTCTTGGTACCGCGTTCCACGGCGACGACGGAGGGTTCATTGATCGTAATACCCTTTCCCCGTACATAAATCAGCGTATTGCACGTACCAAGATCGATTCCTATATCGCTTGAAAAAGCGTCGAACAATTTAAAGGCCATTCATTCCTCCAGATTATGATTTCAAGTGAAGACGGGCACCGGCATGCGTCGGCTCGAGTCGGATCGCCTTACGCCATTCCGCACGCGCCCTGACGGTATCGCCCATTTCCTGGTATAGCAAACCAAGGTTATAATACGCATCGGCTGAATCGGTGTTCTTCGTAAGGATTGAAGTATACTGATCGATCGCCTTTTGGTACGCTTTCTGCTTTACATAAATATCTCCCAGGAGAAACCGCGATTTTTCTTCCACCGTAACGTCGCGGGTGCTGTTGATCGCCTGCGTGAGGTAGTTCTCCGCGTCGGGAAAGTCGTTCATATGGATATATGATTGAGCGACAGTCATATAAAGCGCGTCCGAGTGATTCGTTTTCATGGCCTTGAGAAATACTTCGACACTTTTATCGTATCGTGTCAATTGCGAATATGCGAGTCCCAGGTATTCGTAGGCATCGCCTGGACCGTATCCCGACCTCAAAGCGGCATCGAGGTAGAGGATCGCGGAATCCATGTAGAAATGTCCCTTGTGATAGTAGGCCTTTCCGAGTACGTAGTAAAGGTCGCGAATAAGCGGATTGTGTCCGGTCAACAGGGCTTTTCGGAGCGAGACAACGGCCTCGTCGATGAACGGGAGCATGTCCTCGTCCTTCGGTTGGTTCAGGCCATTGTAGAACGCAGCAAATCCATCAAAGGTCAGGGCAAATGAATCGAGTGGATGTTTTTTCAGGTAGACGGAGGTAAATCGAAGGATTCCCGGATAATCGTTCGCCTTCCAGAGCGAAAGAATTTTCGAGGGCGAATAATCCTTCAGAATCAGGTCGTCGGGCGAAGCATGTCTCACCGATCCGTCCCGAATTGCGGGAAGGATGCCGAGGAAGAAGACGAGAGTCAGAACGAGCGCGGTTCCGATAAAGACGAACCGTCTCCTTCGTCTCTGCTTATGGGATAAAAAGTCGCGCTGCTTTCGTGGGAATTCACGCATGTACTGACAACGATTAAAATACTTTTACTTAAAAAAGTCAATTATAATAAGGAAGACAGGCCTATAAGCCGGGTTCTGTGGTGCCCTCGTACCGAGGCTTACGCCCCGAAAGTCGGACATCGACCATCATCTCTCTATCGATCGCGTTGCCACGACCGTTCAGCGACCTACCCGCGGCGCAAGGACGAGCAATCCGTCGCCGCTGCTTGATCTTACTCCTGATGAGGCTTGCCGTGCCGACCCGGTTGCCCGGATCGCGGTGGGCTCTTACCCCACCTTTTCACCCTTACGCGGATCCCGATGGCCCGCGCGGTATATTCTCTGTGGCGCTGTCTGTCATCCGAAGCAGTAAGTCCGGCCCAAAGGCCGAGCTCACGCCCCCGACGCCCGGGCGTTACCCGGCATCATGCTCTCCGGAGCCCGGACTTTCCTCCTGCGGCACTCCCGGGGGAGCGCCGCACGCGATGGTCCGGCCTGTCTTCCGATTGACCTTGGTTGTTACTCCTCCTCAAAATTCCTGAGGGGTTCTTTTTCAATCTCTTCGGACTCGTCGTCCTCAAACTCGCTGTCCTCGTCGCCCTCGTCCTCGTAATCCTCGAGGTCGGAAAGGCTGCCGGCGTCGACTTCGGTGAAGTAGGAAGAGTCGTTTTCCGTGTCCTGGTAGAAAAGGATTCGCGAACAATAGGGACAGAAGACGATCTTCTGCCCTTCGTGAACCTCGTTGACGAACTGGGCGGGGAGAACCATGTGGCAGCCGGTGCAGACGGAATTGATGACAGGAACGATACCGAGACCCTGCTTGCTCTTGATGATACGTTCGAATTTGAAAACGATATCCTCTTCGAGACCCGGGATGAGGTTTTTCTCCTGGGATTCGCATTCTTTCAGTTCCTTGCGTTTCCCTGAAATCTCCTGATCGATATGGGACTGCTCCTGCTTGAGCTCGTCCTCCTGTTCTTTGATCATTTCCTCGTCGCGTTTCAGCGTTTCGTCCATTTCGACGAAAATCTTCTCTTCTTTCTGAAGGTCCTTCCGGAGCTGCTGTTCCTTGTCGGAAGCCTCGCGGATCTGCTTGTCAAGGGTCTCGTACTCGCGCTGGGTCGAGATCGAATCCATCAGCTTCTCGGCATCCTCGCGGGCCTTTTCGGCCTCGGCCATCTTGGTTTTCAGGTCAGCGATCCTGGCCTGGGAATCCTCGTATAGCGCATGTTTGTCGATGTAGGATTTTTTAAGACGTGACAGGAGCTCTTCCTTGGTGGAAAGGGCACGAGGAGCTTCCTGAATCTCGGTTTCAATGGCGTACTTCCGGGAAAGTACGTCCTGGAGCGATTTCAATTTATCGAATACTTCTTCCATTATCATGCGTGCTTTCTCCTCGTTCCTATCCTATACATGAAAAATCGATCAATGGTCAAGGTAATCCTTGAGCTTGCGGCTCCGCTTCGGATGCCTAAGCCTTCTCAAGGCCTTGGCCTCTATCTGTCGGATACGTTCCCTGGTCACGTTGAAGTAGAGTCCAACTTCTTCCAATGTAAGAGAATAGCCGTCATCGAGCCCGAAACGCATTCTCAGGACTTCCTGCTCCCTGGGCGGCAGGGTCGCGAGTACGTTTCGAAGCTGTTCCTGGAGGAGCTTGAACGCCGTCTGGTTCGCGGGGTTTTCGACATCCTTATCCTCGATGAAATCGCCGAGAAGGGAATCCTCCTCCTCTCCGATGGGGGTTTCGAGGGAAATCGGCTCGCGGGCGACGTTCTTGACCGCCTTGACCCGGGCTACGGTCCAGCCGAGCCGCTCCGCGATCTCCTCGTCGTTGGGTTCCCGTCCCAGAACCTGCATGAGCTGCCGAGATTCTCTAACGACCTTGTTGATCTGCTCGATCATGTGCACGGGAACGCGGATTGTCCTCGCCTGGTCGGAAATCGACCTGGTGATCGCCTGCCTGATCCACCAGGTCGCGTAGGTCGAGAACTTATAGCCCTTGCGATACTCAAATTTTTCGACGGCCTTGATCAGGCCGATGTTGCCTTCCTGAACCAGGTCGAAGAAATGGAGACCGCGGTTGGTGTATTTTTTGGCGATGGAGACGACGAGGCGAAGGTTCGCCTTGATCAGCCTGTCCTTCGCGTTCTTCATCATGATCCGTCCGCGGTTGATCTCCCGTGCCATCTTCATGATCTCTTCGATCGAATTCTCGAACTCGACCTCGAGCTGGTTCATCTTCTTTTCGGTGACTTGGACCTGCCGAATCCTGTCCTTGATGTCGTCGGCGCAGAGCCCAAGGTCGTTTTCGATCGTATCCCGATCTTCCTTGATGGTGAGGCCTCGGCCAAGGGCTCGAAGCTCCCGCGGGTTGGAAACCTTCAGGACCTTCTCAATCTTTTCCTGCTCGCGCCGGTATTTCTTGATCCGCTTCGCGGCCTGGATGAAGCGCTCCGAGAACGAGGAAATCTCCTCCGGATGCATCTCGGCCTTGACGAGAATCTCCATCAGCCTTTTCCGTTCCTCGAGCAGACGTTCGTCATTGAGAACGTTTCCTCCCCGCGCGACGATTCTCTTCTTCTGGTCCATGTAGTTTTTGAGATCGGGCAGGACCTCTTTCAGGATGTCTCGGTAGAAGGTATTCAGCCTGCGCCGCTCGGCCATATACTCGGTTATTTCTTTTTTGTTGAGGCTCAGTTCCTTGGGGTCTTTCTTGGAGAACGCTTTCTGGGCGATGCTGTAGAATTCGGGAATGATCATCCCCGATTCCTTGATGATCCCCTTGATGATGTTCTCCCCGTCTTCCATCTGCTTGGAGAGCTCGACTTCCTGTTCGGCGGTAAGGAGGTTTTCCTTGCCGATTTCGCGAAGGTAGAGCCGGATGGGATCGTCGATCGAGGTATCCTTCTCGTTGTAGAGGAGGTGCTTTTTTTCCTCTTCTTCCTTCTGTTCCTCGACGTCCTCTTCCTCTGCGGGCTCCTCGACGGTCAGGTCTTCTTCCTCGAGGTGGATATTGTTGCTTTCCAGTAACGCGAGGACCTCTTCGATCTTATCGGAATTGAGAATTTCCTCGGGGAGGAAATCGTTCAGCTCGTCATAGCTGATAGATTTCTTCGCTTTCGCGTATACGAGAAGCTTTTCTATTGCAGGATCGAGCTGCTGTTCATTCATTCGCCGTTACCCTTCAGTTTGCGTAGTTCGTTATCCAAAAAGACTTTTTCGGCGATCAACTCGTCGATTCCGTGATGTTCCTCGTCGATGGTGCCGGCCAACCCGATCATCCGGCGCTGAAGTTCCGCCTGCCTGTTCTCGAGGTTCTTGATCTTGATCCTCATGAGACCATCGGCGGTCAGTTTCTCTGCATTGATGGAAAATTCGTCCGATGAGCTTTTTTCGAGTACGAAGCTTCTAAGATTGTCGTCTCCGAGTCGTTTCAGAAGACTCTCCATATCGGTTTCATCGTTTCGATAACACTCTTCGAGGGCTATTAGGATACTCCTGGCGTCGCGATCCTCGAGATCGTCGAAATGGACCTGTGTCCTGACCGCCGGAAACGCACCCCTGTTGACGACCAGCGAAAGCACGAAGAACATATCGGCATTCATACGCCTAGACTGAACTCGACGCTCCTCGCCGTGTTCGGCTCGCACCGGTCGAATCTTGCGATCGGAATAATCCTTGATAAGGGAATCTCTGTCTATTCTCAACCGCTCCGCAAGCAAGGAAAAGGACGCATCACGCTTCACTTCCGAGTCAAGTGTTTCAATGTATGAAAACATTTCTTTGCTTGCCTGGGTCTTGCCTTCTACCGTATTAATATCATAAAGTGACAGTACCCCGTTTACAAGATACTCCAATGAATTTATAGATGATTTCACCAACTTTTGCAATGTATCTGCACCAAATTTCTGTAATATCTCTGATGCATCCTTTCCGGATGAAAAAACCACTACCTCTGAGGATATACCGGCCTTTTCGCAGATCGTGATCGCCCTTCGGGTCGCTTTCTGGCCGGCGGCGTCCGAATCGAAGAGCAGAATTCCCTTTTGCGCATAGCGCTTCAGGAGTCTCGCCTGATTTTCGGTAAACGAGGTTCCGAGAGGGGCGATCGCGGTCTTGACGCCGGCCTGATGGAGGGATATCGCGTCCATGTAGCCCTCGACGAGCATGAAGGAACCGGATTTTCGGATATCGGAGAACCCCTGCCAGAGCCCGAACAGGGTATCGCTTTTCGAGAAAATCGGCGAATCCGGTGAGTTCAAGTATTTCGGCCCTTCGTCTGAGAGTGTCCTGCCGCCGAACGCCACGATTTCTCCCCGCGAATTCATGATCGGAAAGATTATCCTGTCCGAAAAAAAGGATATTTCGGGGTAGCGTTTGGAAAAAAGCCCCGATTGTTCGAGAAACTCCGCCGAGTAACCCTTTTTTCTGAGAAATCGATGGAGCCAGTGCCGGTCAGGCGGGGCGAATCCGAGCTGGAATACCTCGATGGTCTCTGCCGTCAGCCCTCGGGAAAGAAGATAATCCTTCGCGGACTTCGAAAAATCCTTGTTGGACAGAATGAACTGGAAGCTCGAGGCGACCCTGCGATACAGCTCAAGCAGGGCCGTTCGATTCTTATCCTCCGGCGCCGCGTCTCCCCTGACGATCTCGATGCCGGCTTTTTTCGCCGCCGCCTCGATCGCCTCGACGAAGCTGAACTTCTCGATTTCCTGGAGGAAGGAGATCACGTTCCCGCCTTTCTGGCAGCCGAAACAGTAGAAAAAGCCCTTGTCCCCGTCGACGGAGAAGGACGGGGTTTTTTCGTTGTGGAAGGGGCAACAACCCCAGTACCTGCCGCCCTTTCGGGTCAGGGTCACGTAGCCGGAAACGACATCGACGATGTCGGTCCGCTCGATGACTCGCTGAATGGTTTCCTCCGGGATTCGGTTCATTGAGCGCTTTTTTCCCGCTGCAGGTAGAGAACGCCGATATCCTTGTGCTCGGCCAGGGTTTTCGAGAAATGGTGCCGCCCGTTTTCGGGGTCGATCAACCGAAAGTACCAGTAGTCCGTTTTCGCGGGAAAAAAGACCGATTTGAGGGCGATGCTGCCGGGATTGGAAATGGGACCGGGCGGCAGCCCGGGATACTGGTAGGTATTGTAGGGATCCTTGAGCTTGAGATCCCGGTCGTAGATCACCTCGGGATGGGGCTTCCCGAGAACCTCGGTGATGACGTACTCGACGGTCGCGCAGGATTGCAGGGCCATTCCTATGGCGAGACGGTTATAGAAAACGCTCGCGATCTCCGGCGCTTCGGCCGGATCCCGGTATTCCCGTTCGACGATGGAGGCGAGCCTCACCTTGTCGAAGATCTGCTGAGGCGTAAGCCCCGAGGCCTCGGGATAGAGCTGCCGTAGCGTATGGAAAAAATTCCTCGCCATCATCCTGACGATTTCCGTCGGTACGAAATCCTTGGGAATAAAATAGGTGTCGGGGCGGAGGTATCCCTCCATCGTCTTTCCTGGAATGCCGAATTCCTTGATCAGATCTGGCGACGCGCAGGCGGCGAGGAAGTCCCGTTCGGGGCACACTCCCAGGCCATCGAGGTAATGAGCGATCTTGCCGCTCGTCCAGCCCTCGGGAATCGTGAGCCTCACGAGCATCTGCTTGCCGGTCTCGAAGAGTTCCTTGATCTCGAGCGTCGTCATCCCGCTTTTGATCTGGTATGAACCGTAGCGGTAGCGGCCGCCCAGGCCCTGAACCCTGACGAGCAGCCGCATGAAAAGGGAGGACCTGACGAGCCCTTCACGTTCGAGCTTCTGGGCGATGAGGTCGGTGCTTTCCCCCTGCTCGATCGAAAATATCCTTCCTGCGGCGGGAATGCCGGGAGCCGGGGAGTTCAGGATGAAGGCGACGATAAAACCTCCAGCGGCAAGCGCGAGGACGCATATGAACATTCCGACGAGGATCTTGATGAGCATTTTCATGGTTTCGGCATCATGCTATTTTTCAAGGATAAATTCTAGCCGCCCATTTTTCCAGCGATTCGTCAGATCCGTGAACGGGACGAGGGGCTCCCGTCCCCCCGCTCCCCTCGCCTTCATCCTGGCCCTGTCTACGCCGGCGTTCGAAAGGGCGTTCAGAACGGCGTCCGCACGCCGCTGCGATAGATCGGCAAGTACCGTCGTTTCTTCCTTCTCCGTGCCCGTCTGGTTCAATTCGTGGTCGACGATCGTGATGCCATATCCGGGGTACTCCGCGAAGGCCGCTTCGAGCTCGGCGAGAACCGCGAGGTTTTTCGTATCGGTTCCGATGTCGCCGGTAACGAGCGAATCCATGCCGGGGGCGAAGGCGAGGGCCCAGATCCGGGTGCGGAGCCCGGTCCCCTCCTTTTCGAAGGCGACTCCCACGGGAATCGTCCCGTGGGTCGCCCCCCTGTTTCCGAGAACGTCGGTCACGACGGCGACATAGCCGTAAGTTTCCGTCGAACGCACCGTTTCACCCTCGAGTGAACGGCCGTCCCAGGAAATCGGCTGGGACGGGGCGTCCTTGCCGGCGAAGTACATGAAGGGTTTTCCCTTCGGATCGGTGATGCGTATCGACCAATCGCGGATGCGTGCCTTCGAACGGACATTCAGATTGATGCTCATGAGATCGTCGATGCCGTTCCCCCGAGGCGCGAAGGGAACCGGATCGGTGTCGACAAATATCTCCGGAGGGGTGGCCGCGAGAAGGAAGGTTCCCGTCGAGGCGGAAAGATTATAGCCCTTGACGTAACGTACCGACAACCGCCCCGAATAGGTGCCGTCGACCATCATACCAGAATCGGTCTTTCCATCCCAGAAAATCCGGTCCGGAAGGTTTCCGCCCGAGCCAGAGAAAGTCTTCCGTACCGTTCCGTCTCCGTCCATGACCTCCAGTTTCCAATCGGTGATACCCTCAATCGGCCTAATTTGGGGATAGAACGTCTGGTAATCGGCGGTTCCGTCGCCGTTGGGCGAGAATCCCGTCGTTTCGTAGCGGAGCCCGACGGAAGGAACCGTCCGGTCAAGCGATATTCCGTTTATGGAGGCTTCGCCCCGATTTCCCGCCTCGTCGACGGCCGAGACTCGATATCGATACCGGCCGTTCGGAACAGGATCGCCCGAATCGTCGGTGCCGTCCCATACGAAGCTTTCCACCCTGCCCTTCCATTCGATCGTTCTCACGGGTTTCCCCGTTTCGGTCGAGATGAGGCCTGTCCAGCCGGTTTCGACGCTCGATTCCTGGGTGAAGGGAAGGACCGTGCGCATTCCGCCCGATGGGGAAAAGTCGAGGAAGGGGACGCTGACCGTGACCGTCGGGGGAACCGTGTCGAGGGAGAAAGTCTTGCTCCTCGAAAGGCTTCGAACCCCGCTCGGAGAAAGTACAGTCAATTCGGCATAGTAGGTTCCGTCAGGAAGCGCGGCGCCGGCTGCGGTTCGGCCGTCCCATTCCGTTTTCTGCGGGACGGCGCCCGATCCTGAATAATTCCTTACGTTTGCACCCTTCTCGTCCTTGATGTCCATTTCCCAGGATTGAACAGCCTGATCGGCGAGTATGCGGCAGACGAGTCCTATCGTATCGTCGGTGCCGTCTCTGTTTGGAGAGAAGGCTACGGCCGTAGCGGTGAGCGCGATCTGCACCTGTGTCGTATCGATGGCGATGGAAATCGGCATGCTTGTCCCGACGTTTCCCGCCGAATCGACGGTAAAAAGCCGGTATTGGTATCTGCCGTCAGCGCAAGGGAAACCATCGTCGTTGCGTCCGTCCCAGACCAGAACCGGATCAGCCGTTCCGTCCCAGAAATAGCTCTTTACGACGGTTCCGGACGAATCGGTGACCTCGCCCTTCCAGACCGATCTCTTGGAAACCACCTGATCGATGGTCACGGTATCCCGATCGCCACCCGACCCGGGAGAGAAAACGGAAACTCTCGACGTCGCCTTCGCGGTCGGCTTCGCCGTATCGACGAGGAACGACGGACCATAGACCTCGGGATGGTTGCCGTTGTCGTACCGTGCCGAGAGCCTCGTCCGATATCTTCCGTCGAGGAGAATTTTTCCGCCCTCATCACGGCCGTTGAAAACGATGGAAGAGGGCGGCTGCGACGACTGGCCGGCGTCGGATGAGTAGGTCCGCTTCGGCGTTCCATCGGTCGCAAGAACCTCGAGTTTCCACCCGAGAATTCCAACCCGGTCGGGGATGGAAAGCCTGAACGTGACGGTATCCTGAATTCCGTCGCCATCGGGCGAAAAGGAGGTCGGCGAGACATCCACATCGACAGGAGTCCTGCGGGAATCGAGCCTGATGCCTGGAATCGACCTGGCAGTCCTGTTTCCCGCCCTGTCCTCCGCCGTTATCGTGTAGCTGTAGAGTCCATCGGGAGCGAGCCGTCCGGAATCGTCCCTTCCGTCCCAGGAGAATGGTCGGGGGGATCCGTTCTCGAAGGTGATTTTCCGGATGGGTTTTCCCGTGGAATCGGCTATCGTGCCCACCCATAGCGGTTCGAATGCCCCATCCTGGACGATATCGAAGCTGTCGGCGATGCCGTCCCCGTTCGGGGAAAAGACCAGGCTCGGGTTCGAATATGACAGGCTCAGGGCCGGAGGGGTCGAGTTGACCTCGAAGCTCCCGACGGCGTTGGAAGCCCTGATTCCCCGGGAATCGACGGCACCTATCGAAAACGCGTAAAGCCCGTCAGGGACTGGCGTCTTCTCGGGGGAATACCCGTCCCAGGTAAAAAAGGCCGGGGGCAGGACCGATCCCCTGTCCGAAAGCAGGGCTTTCCAGAAACCGCCGAAGCTTCGGTCCGGTTTCGCGACGGCATCGCCGAAGTGGAAAACCTCGCGATGAGCCGAATCGAAAATCGAAAAATCGTAGGCCGCTATCGGTGCGCTCGACTTGAATTGGGCGGGTAGCTTGAGCCCCCGGTTCAATCGCGGCGATATGCTCGGGTCTTCGGACAGATCCACCAGGACCTCCGGTGGAATCGGTTTCTGTTTCGAAAGGGGCACGATGGCTCCGGCGAGAATTCCTGCCTTTCCGTTCCCCAGGGGGGTGACCGAAAGCCCCGTAACCAGGCCGTCGCGATACTCGGTATCGGAGGAAAGCCGCTCGGAATCAGGTATTCGATAGGAAATCCCGATCGAGGGTGAAAGAATGCGTTTTCTTGATCCCTGGCGGGTGAACTGATCCACGAGATCGAGGACGAACCCGATATCCCCCTTCCAGGCCGTTCCGGCGACGAATGTATCCGTGGTCAATCTCAAGTCCTGAAACGAGGGTACGGAAATCTCGGCGCTCAACCCGGAAGAGAGGGACTTGCTCGAAAAAAACATGCCGGAAACCGAGGCCGCCGGCGTAAACCCCGGAACGGGGCTGGTAAAGCCATCCACGGATTCATACATCTTGCCAATGTCTCTCATGGCAAACCCGAGGGACGCATTATCCAGGAATAAAAGCCGGGGAAATTTGGCCATGATCCCGAGCGAAAGTCCCAACCCCCAGTCGAGGGAATTCCCGCTTCCCTCGGAAAAATCCAGCGAAGCGCCGGCCGAAATATCCTCAAAGACCCTTCTCGCAATTCCCCCCCCCGCGGTGAAGGAATTGCCGGGCACGGCACCGTTCGAAGGCGAGAAGATCCCCTGGATCCCGCCGGAAAACACAAGCGTTTGGTACGGAAGGGAAAGCGAGGTCGAAAAGGATCCCCCTGGCGTGGAGCCGGGGAAATAGCCGCCGGCTATTTCCATCGCCGCGTTTTCGGCGAAACCAGGGGATGCGGGATTGTCACGATATGACGCGGGGCCACGGTATTGGGCACCCGAGGAGCCCGAGGCCGCGGAAAAGGCCGACCAGAGCGCGGGGAGATCGGGACCGCCTGGCGGTGGGTTGAAATCAGCCGATATCGATGTCGACACGAAGGACGCGAGGGCGATGGCTATCGAGGCGATGACCGCGGCATGGAAAAACCGAGCTTTCATTTCCAAGTCCCCCAACTACTGTTTCCGTGGATGATGTGACGCAACCACCTGCTCGAGTTCCTCGATGGACATGCTGTCGTACAGCATCTTTTCGACCTTGGAGAGAATTCCGAGGAGTTCCCTGTCGAGATCGGCTTCCTTCTCCCGCAGGAAAAGGAAAAGCCCCAGGGTTTCTTCCAGCGATAGTTTGAGTGATCTATCGGTGGCGTCGTTCATTGCAATGCAAAGTCCATCCCTTCCTGCGCAAGCAGCACATGAACTCCCCTTTTCTCGAGGTGATCGATATACCATCGGGTGGAACGGAGCATTCCCAGGACCTTCTTGTCGTCCTTTTCCGGTTCATGGTGGAAGAGAATGAGGTTGCGGATGTTCCAGCTGGCGGCGAAGTCAGCCGTCAGGCTGAAGGCCGAATGGCCCCAGTTGAATTTCTCGATCGACTCTCCGAGGGTATACTGGGAGTCGATGATAAGCGCGGAGGCGTTGCGGAAGAATGTGGTGTTTTCCTCGTTCTTCTCGAAATCGGCGGGAACAAGTTCGGTATCGGTGGAATAGATGATCTTCGTCGCCCCTTCCTCGAAGGCATAGGCGTAGCAGCCTCCCGGATGGTTCATCAACCGAAAGGAGACCTTCAGGCCTCCGATTGCGAAGGGAGAGCTTTCAAGCACGCGGAATTCCTTGTGGGCACCCATCGTTTCCATGGTGATCGGAAAATGCGGCGGAGTCATCTGGCGCTCAAGGGTTTCTCGGAAATCGCGAACGGGGCTGTAGAAAAAAAGGGAGTTCGATGGATTGAAGGCCGGTCCAAAAAACGGAAGACCCTGGACGTGATCCCAATGGAAATGGGAAAACAGGATGTGGCAGGAGACGGAGGGAAGCCTTTCTTTCAGAAGGGCGAGCCCGAATTCGCGGATACCCGTTCCCGCGTCAAGCACAACCTTCGCTCCCTCCGTCAACGAAGACGATATCTCGACGCAGGGGGTGTTGCCTCCGACCGCACCGAAAAGATAGTCGGGCAACGATGCGAGGAATTTTTCCTTGTTTTCGGGACTGGCCAGATCGTCAGGGCGAACCCTCTGGATAATCGATGAGATCTTGCTGCGAAGCTGGGCAGGGGTCAGGGGAGTCGGCAGGGAACCCCTGACTCCCCAGAAATGGACATTCATGAGGGCAAACCTCCACGGGAAGGTTCGGTTGCACACAAACGGCTACCGCGAAGTCGGCTTCGTAATGAACTCTTGGGTTCGCCGTTCCGCGAGCCACGAATCGATCTCAGTTCGGGCATGCAAGGCTCCAGTATTCATTCCAGGACAATCATCGGCATAACGATTCCACTCTTCAATCGACCGGAGGCAGGATACCCAAAAAGGAAAACTCCTGCACTGAAATGGACGCGCTTCATACACGGCGCATCCGTCGGCTTCCCAGAAAACACAATCAAAATTGGCTTTTTCTCGAAGGCTGAGCCGGTCTCCGTCCGGGGACGGAACCCAACGGCAGAATGTCTCTATAAAATCATCATACGAAATTGATAATTTATCAAGGAGTTTCGGAATGTCGGAGACGGAAAGAAAGACGAATCCGGGCTCAAGGCGACAACAACGGGAGCATCTCGTACATGAAAAGCGCAGACCATGTTCGTAAAAAAGGGGACTAGTCATAAAAAAAGCCCTCCCGTAGATACGGAAAGGCTTTTGGGGAGAGAAGGATTCGAACCTTCGAAGGCGTAGCCAACAGATTTACAGTCTGCCCCCTTTGACCGCTCGGGAATCTCCCCATTATCGTCTGTCACAGCCATCTCTCGGAATCGAACCGAGGACCTCGAGATTACAAGTCACGTGCTCTGCCAACTGAGCTAAGATGGCGTAACGAACTCGGCAACTATACTGGAAACGAAAAGCAGAGTCAAGTGATTGGAGCATTTTCTTCGCGAGAAGCGGCGGTGACGGACAGGCCCGATTTTTCACGTTCGGGTCCACGCGGAGATGAAGGCCGAAAACACCGTGACCAGGATTCCCACCCCCGCCGCGAGACCGTACCGGATCATGGAAGCGAAACGCCGAAGTCGGCGATCGTGGAAAAAAAGGATAAGGTTGAGGGCGCATCCGCTCAGGGCGCTCAGGGTCGACGCGAGTCCCAGAAAGCGGGCGAGGTTCAGGAGAAAGACCTGGGTCGAGTCGAGGAAACTCTGCAGATTCCCGATCATGGAAAAGCCGAAGGAAAAAAGCGTCGCGATGACCAGGAAAATGGTCATGCGCTTGATGAGATAATAGAGCAGGATTTCCTGGTGATTTTTCATGGGCATGATAAACCGGATTTCCTCCTCGGATCCGAATCCGTATAACGCCTGACCATGATAAGCCGTCCCGTTCTCATCGTTACCGATACGAGTCCGCCGATCGCCCTGTTGCTGACCCCGACGTCGCCCTTTTTCCACGTGAGGGGATCGAGGGACCATCGCAGCCCGGTCGAGGTCATCCTGCATTCTCCCTCTCCGGCGGGAAAGAACGACAGGGTCTCGTTCGCCTCGGCTTCGATCGTCAGTTCTGAATCGACGGCCAGGATCTCGTCGGCGTCGGTGAGCCAGGTTGCCGGATGATGGGGACGATCGAACAGGGCGAGCAGCGCGATGAAGTGATCCATTCGTCCCCCACCCCCTCCGACGATGGCGATGTCGGCATAGCCGAGCTCTCGGGCCATCCGAAACCCGATCTCGGAATCCGTCTCGTCCTTGTCTTCGGGGAAGCCGATTATTTTTTCGGCGGGAAACCGGGAAAGGATCGAACGGTCGCCGATCGAATCCATGTCCCCGACGATGAGATCGGGCACGAGACCGTAGGCCTCCGCGGCGTAGAGCCCCGAATCCGCGGCGATGACGAAGGCCGAGGCGTCGAGCCATCCTTCCACGCGGCGCCGTTCGGGAAACGCGCCGCCGATAAGCACGACGGCCGATTTTTTCACTGGAGTCATGGGGACTCATCTCCTTCTTGCCGAGGCCCGATTATTCGTTCATTATAACCGCGCTATGAACCCCTATGCAATTCCCGCATTTCTGAAAGACTTCGCCCTCCGGCTCTCGAACGCCGGGTACGGTTGTTTTCTCGTCGGCGGCGCGACGAGAAACATGGCGATGGGACGAAAGCCTGAGGATTTCGATATCGCGACCGATGCCACGCCGGCCCAGGTCATGAAGCTGTTCAGGCGCGTGGTGCCGACGGGGATCGAGCATGGAACCGTGACCGTCCTCCTCCAGGAAGGACAGATAGAGGTCACCACCTTCCGCACCGACAGCGGCTACTCCGACGGCCGTAACCCCGAACCCGTCG
>DBTK01000149.1:466-10193 GCA_002307015.1 Spirochaetaceae bacterium UBA1318 | reverse complement strand
AAAAAAGCCGCCCGTACGGCGGCCAGAGCCGCCCGGCGACGAGGACCTCGGGGCAAAAAAAAGCCGCCCGTACGGCGGCCAAGGCCTGACGCCTTCCTCCTTTTCCTCATCCTCCCGGTCGGGGAAAACGCGACGCCACCGGCGTCACGCCCCTGGGAAGACTCTTCTATTCCTCTTCTTCCTTGACCCTGAAGGCCTCGGCGTTCTTGATCACGTCGTCGGCGAGCTTTCCGGTCAATTCCTGGTAGTGCGAAAATTCGATTTCAAACGATGCCGTTCCCGAGGTGATGGATCTCAGGTCGATCGAGTAGCGAAGGAGCTCCGAGAGCGGCACCTGGGCCTTGATCTCCTGGATCCCGCCCCCGATGGAATTCTCCCCCTGGATCTTGCCGCGCCGGCCCGAAAGGTCTGACATGACGTCGCCCAGGTACTGGTCGTCGACGAACACCGACAGGTTCATGATGGGCTCGAGCAGGACGGCCTGGGCGTTCTTCGCCGCATCGCGGAAGGCTCCTCGGGAGGCGAGCTTGAAGGCGAGTTCGGACGAATCGACGGGGTGTTCCTTGCCGTCGGTCACCGCGACCTCGACGTCGACGACGGGGTAGCCGGCGAGGATGCCCGATTCGAGGGCCATCTGCACGCCCTTCTCGACCCCCGGGATGTAGCCCTTGGAGATGGCGCCGCCGAATACCTTGTTCTCGAACTTGTAGTTGCCGCCCCGAGCCAGGGGCTTGATCTCGAGGGAGACCTTGGCGTACTGGCCGTGGCCTCCCGTCTGTTTCTTGTGGGTGTATTCGGCCGCCGCGGCCTTCCTGATCGTTTCGCGGTAGGCGACGCGCGGCACGTGGGTCTCCATCTCGATCTTCTGGCCCTTCCTGATCTTGTCCAGGATGATGGCCGTCTGAAGCTCCCCCATGCCCGAGATGACGGTTTCCTTGGTTTCCGGGTTGAAGGCGATTCGGAAGGTCGGATCCTCCTCGGCCGCGCGGACGAGGAGCTCGCCGAGCTTGTCCTCTTCCTTCTTCGATTTCGCGTTGATGGCGGAGCGGTGGGTCGGGGTCGGCAGGATCAGGGGCCGGTAGGTCGACGACGTTTCCTGTATGGTGATGGTGTCGTTCGTGCGCACGGACTGGAGCTTGGTGAGGATGCCGATATCGCCGGCGACGAGCTCCTGGACCTCCTCGAGCTTCTTGCCCTGGGCGGCGTAGAGCTTGCCGACCTTCTCCTTCCTCGTTTCCTTGACGTTGTAGATTTCCGTATCGTGGGCGAGCTTGCCCGTGATCACCTTGATGAACGAAAGCTTGCCCGAGAACTGGTCGATGGCCGTCTTGATGACGAAGGCCGAGAAGGGCTGGTCGGGGGAGATCTGGACGGCCTTCATCGTCTCGTCCTTGGCGAAGAGGATCTCCTGGCCGATGGTCGGGTCGGGCCCCATCTCGGCGATAAAATCGAGGAGGCCCAGGATGCCTGAATTCTTGAGGCCGGAGCCCGCGAAGATCGGGACGATCATGTTCGCCCTGAAGGCCTGGGCGAGTCCCTTCCTCACATCCCCGTCCGACATCGAGCCGGTTTCGAGGTATTTCATGAGAAGCTCGTCGTCGCCCTCGGCCGCGGCCTCGGCGAGCTCCTGGCGGAACTTCTCGACGGATTCGGCGAATTCGGCGGGAACCTCGGCCGGGGTCTCCCTCTGGCCATCGGCGGGGACGGCGAAGGATTTTCGCTCGAAGACGTCGATGACCCCCTTGAAGTCGACTGACCCGCCCATGGGGACGCAGAGGGGAACGAACTCGCCTTTCAGTTTTTCCTTGACATCGGCGAGGGTCTTTTCGAAATCGGCGCGTTCGCCGTCCATCTTGTCGATGAAAATGATCCGGGGCTTTTTCGCCTCGTTCAGGTGACGCCAGAGCTTGACGGTCTCGATCTGGACGCCGGCGCGGGCGTCGACGAGGACGATGGTCATTTCGCATGCACGAAAACTCAAAAGGACCTCGCCGATAAAATCGGAGGATCCGGGGGTGTCTATGAAATTGATCTTGGTGTCTTCCCAGTTCAGGTGGGCGAACGCCGCGTGGACGGAGATTTTCCGTTCGATTTCCTCATCGGAATAATCGGAGACCGTCTTTCCCGATTCGACGCTTTCGGGCTTCTGGATGACGCCGCCCGAAAAAAGGATGTGTTCGAAGAGAGTGGTTTTTCCCGTGACGCCATGTCCCGCAATCGCTACGTTGCGAATCCTGTCGGTGCTGTACCCCATACATACTCCTTGTTATCGGCGTGATGAGAGCGTCATTTTCTGAACATGATAAGGCTGGGGTTTGCGAATTGTCAAGAAAAATGCGAGACCGCGGTGAGCCTCCATTAACCCGGGGTGCCCGTCGGAAAGGCCGCCTGGGCTTCCCTCCGGAGCAGGATGAAGGCCTGGGTCGCCTCGGGGTCGAAGTGGGATCCTGAGAGCGAGGCGATGTGGTCGAGAACCTTCTCCTCCGGCCAGCCCGCCCGGTAGGGCCTGTCGGAGCGGAGGGCGTCCCACACGTCGACCACGGCGAAGAGCCTCGCCGGCAGGGGGATGGACCCTCCCGCGAGGCCGCAGGGGTAGCCCGAGCCGTCCCACTTTTCGTGATGGTAGTAGGGAATGTCGAGGGACTTGTCGAGGTAGCGGAGCCGTGAGAGGAGGTCCCTCGCGATCGTCGGATGGAGCTTCATGACCTCGAACTCCTCCTTCGTGAGCGGGCCCGGCTTCAGGAGTATCGAATCGGGAATTCCCATCTTGCCGATGTCGTGGAGCAGGGCGCCGTGCCGGACGCGGTCGAGCTCCTCTCCCGTAATCCCGAAGCGCCTGGCCAGCTCCATCGTCATGCTGGTTACGCGGCGGCTGTGACCCTCCGTCTCGCGGTCTCGGAGTTCCAGCGCCGAGGCCCAACCCTCGATGGCGGCCTCGTTCGCTTCCTGGAGCTCCTCGTTGGCCTTCTGCAGGCCGCGCAGGAGGGAGGAATTGTCCAGGGCGACGGCGGCCTGTCCCGCGAGCGTTTCGAAATAGAGCTCCCAGCTCGGGTAGGGGCGAAAAGGGCTCTTGCGGTAGAGCTCGAGGACGCCCACCGTCTTTCCCTTCACCGTGAGCCTGCGCCCCGCGTAGAAGAAGAATCCCTCGGCGGCAAAGGCGGGGGACCGGCGGAAGCCCTCGGCGTGGGTGTCCAGGTCGGAGACGATGACGGCCTTTTCGCTCTGCATGGCCTGGCCGGCGAAGCCCTCCCCCTGACGGAGCCTCGTGTGGAGCAAGGCCTCGGTGTGGAAGCCGAGCCTCGCCCCGAGGTAGAGGGATTCCCCCGCGCCGTCCAGGAGGAGGATGTCGGCCGCGTCCACGCCCATCCGGTCCACCGCCTGTTCCAGGATGAGGTCGAGCACTCCGTTGAGATCGGCGCTCGAGGCGATGGCGAGGTCTATGGTATGCAGGGATTCCAGTTCGCGGTTCCTGTTCTTCAGGCCGTTGGAAAGCTCCTCCACGTCGCGGAAGGTCTTCGAGAAGATCATGGAAAGGTGGAAGCTCTGGGCGAAGATATAGAGGAAGACCCCGTAGGAGGCCATATAGAAGGTTTTCCCGAGGATGCCGACCGAGAGCAGCACGTCGTTGACCACCGTGCCCATGAGCAGCAGGATGCCGACCATCACGATGGCCGCCCCCTCCTCCCTGCGGATCGCGGCCATGGCCATCGCCCCGATTATGTAGACGCCGGCGGCGATGAGGAAATACTCGTACCAGTGGAGGAAGCGCTGGTAGGTCATCGCGGGGGTCGTGAGCGCGAGGAGGGCCCAGAGACAGCCGACGGTGACGATGATCCTGACCGGGGCGCGGTGGACCTGCCGAGGGAAGAGCCGCCTGAAGAAGAGCGCGAACAGCGGGAGGGTCAGGTGGGCCGACAGGTGCTCGAGCTTGAAGGCCCATTCCCAGGCGGCTTGCGTGAGGGGGAAAAGGTCGATGAGAAGCCGTTCTCCCATGATCAGGTTCCGGACCGTCATGAGGAGGCAGATGACGCCGAAGGAGAGGGATGCGTGGTCCTTCTTGCGCAGGAGGAAAAGCCCGAGGTGGTAGAGGCCCATGATGAGCAGGGCCCCCGAGATCAGCGAGGTCGAGGCTATGTCCCGTTGGCGCTTGAGGAGGATGGCCGAGGCGTCGCCCAGGAGGGGACTGTCCCAGGTGCCGATGGCCGGGGTCGAGAAGTTGGCCACCTGCATGACGATGTCCAGCGTTCCGCCTTTCGCGCGGAACCGGGGAATGGCGATGCCGTTCGAGGGCACGTAGCGGGAGGGGTCGTCGGAGACCCGGCCCACCTCGGCCGCCAGTGACCCGTCCACGTAGAGCCTGACCGCGCTGTAGGCGTTCGGCAGCCTCAGGGCCAGGTCCCCGACCCCGGGCGGGAGAAGGACGCGGAGCCTCAGGGTGCCGACGCCGGTCGGCGGAACGGAAGCCCGCTCGAAGCCGCTGACCGCCGCCCAGAGTCCGGGCACCTTCTGGAAGGCCGGCGGGGGAAGGCCGGGAAGCGCGAAATCCGGAGGGCCGAGAAGGGCCGAGCGGTAGAACTCCCAGTCTCCGTCGAGCCTGACGAGTCTACCGTTGCCGAGATCCCCGTCGCGCGAGAGATCGGCCATTCCCCGTACGGCCGAGGCCGAACGGATGGGCTGGATCGAGCAGCCTGCGAAAAGGATGGCGACGAGAACGAGTCCCGCGGCGCAGAAAATCGGCTTACGAAGGTCTGAAGGAAAGCGGCACATTGAATACCAGTATATCCCTGAACGGCGAGTCTTCAACGCGATTTTCGACAATCCGGTTCCTCCCGATGGGCGCGGGATCGATCCATGCACCGGTTGGCTGACGGAGTGGGGCTGGGCCAGATCACTTCCCCCTGAACCATGGAACGAGGACGCTCGTTCTTCTTTTATACTCCCGGTAGGCCGGATCGTCACCGTGCCTTTCATTCGCGGCCCGTTCATGGGGGGGGATACCCGTCACGAAGACCAGGAGAAAGGTGATGAAGACGGGACCGAGGGCGGCCGCATAGAGGGGACCGGTCAGGCTCGGGATCGAGTAGAGGAAGATTCCCAGCCACACGAGGATTTCTCCGAAATAGTTCGGATGCCGCGAATATTTCCACATGCCCTCGGCCAGAATCTTGCCCTCGTTCGCGGGATCGGACCCGAACGAGGATCTTTGCCCATCGCTCAGGGTCTCCAGGAGGAAGCCGCCCGCCCACAGGAGGCTTCCGATGACGGTCCAGGGACCGATGTGGCGGATGGTCTGGGTCGACAGGACGAGAACGGCCGGCATCATGACGATGCCGGCCGTGCAGGTCTGGAGAAGCCAGAAGCGGGCGAACGCGAGGGGTTTTTCCCTGATTCCGTCGAACCGGTGATCGATCCCGATCCGCCTCATCCGGAAGAAGCGATAGCCGCCGAGCCTGACTGCCCAGGCGACGACGAGGAAGGCGAGCACGAGCTGGACGGGCCTGAAGGCCCGGTAGGCGAGGGTGATGGTCGCGGTGATCACGAGGAACGAAAGGCTGTAGGAGAGGTCGGTCAAAAGGTCGGTTTTCTTCATCGCGGCGATTGCGAAGAAGACGGCGTTGACGCCCAGGCTGATCAGGAACGCGAAGAGAATACCCGTCATGTCGGCCCCCTAGGGTAAAAATATGGCGAAGCGATGCGAAAAGCAAACTCCACAGGTCTCCTTCTTGTCCGGCCGCCGTTTTTCGGTGTACTGTAACGGCATGGAACGGAAAAACGCCGCGAACTACGATGAAAGCAAGATCAAGACCCTCAGCTCACTCGAACATATCAGGCTTCGCACCGGCATGTACATCGGCCGGCTCGGCGACGGCTCGAACCAGGACGACGGCATCTACATCCTCCTGAAGGAAGTGATAGACAACGCCGTCGACGAGTACATCATGGGTTTCGGCGATCGGATCGAGATCAAGGTGAAGGACGGCTCAGCCTCGGTGCGGGACTTCGGCAGGGGCATTCCGCTGGGAAAGATCGTCGAGGCCGTGTCGATCATCAACACGGGAGCCAAGTACGACGACGACGTGTTCCAGTTCTCCGTCGGCCTCAACGGGGTCGGCACGAAGGCGGTCAACGCCCTCTCGGCCCGGTTCCGGGTGGTCGCCTACCGCGACGGGAAGTACAGCGAGGCGACCTTCGAGCGGGGCAAGATCCTCAAACAGAAGCACGGTGCCACGACCGAACGGGACGGCACCTACGTCGAGTTCACCCCCGACGACGAGATCTTCGGGGACTACGCCTTCAACGACGAGTTCGTCGAGAAGCGGGTATGGAACTACGCCTACCTCAACTCGGGCCTCACCCTCGTCTACAACGGGGGCGAGTTTTCCTCCACGAACGGCCTCCACGACCTGCTCTACGCCGAGGTCGGAGACGATACCCTCTATCCGATCGGCTATCACAAGGGCGAGAGGATCGAGTTCGCCCTTACCCACACGGCGAACTACGGGGAAAGCTACTTCTCGTTCGTGAACGGCCAGTACACCTCCGACGGCGGCACCCACCTCTCGGCCTTCCGCGAGGGCTACCTCAAGGGGATCACCGAGTTCTTCCAGAAGAGCTACAACAGCATCGACATCCGCGAGGGGTTCGCGGGCGCCGTCGCCATCAAGATCAAGAACCCCGTCTTCGAGAGCCAGACGAAGAACAAGCTGGGCAACACCGAGATCAGGGCCTGGATCGTCCAGGAGACGAGGGCCGCCGTCGACGACTTCATGCACCGGAATCCCGAGATAGCCCGGAAGCTCCAGGACAAGATCATCTCCAACGAGAAGCTCAGGACCGAGCTCAACTCCGTCCGGAAGGAGGCGAAGGAGGCCGCCCGGAAGATCTCGCTCAAGATTCCGAAGCTCAGGGACTGCAAGTACCATATCGAGGACGGCCCCAAGGGGGAAAACTCGACCATCTTCCTGACCGAGGGAGACTCGGCCTCGGGTTCCATGATCAGCGTCCGGGACGTCTACACCCAGGCGATCTTTTCGCTCAGGGGCAAGGTCGAGAACATGTTCGGGCGGAAACGGGCCGACATCTATCGGAACGAGGAACTCTACAACATGATGATGGCCCTCGGCATCGAGAACGACGTGGACAACCTCCGCTACGGCAAGATCGTGATCGCGACCGATGCCGACTACGACGGCTTCCATATCAGGAACCTGCTGCTCACCTTCTTCCTCTCCTTCTTCGAGGAACTCGTGACGAGCGAGCGGGTCTACATCCTCGAGACGCCGCTGTTCCGCGTGCGCAACAAGAAGGAGACCCGCTACTGCTACAACGTCCGGGAGCGGGACGACGCGGCCAAGGCCCTCGGCGCCTCGGTGGAGATGACCCGGTTCAAGGGCCTCGGCGAGATAAGCCCCTCGGAATTCGGCCAGTTCATCGGGAACGACATCAAGCTCGTGAAGGTGAACATCCAGACCCTCAAGGCGATTCCCGAGGTGCTCGAGTTCTACATGGGGAAGAACACGCCAGAGCGGCGCAAGTTCATCATGGACAACCTGATCGACGACGTCGCCGGATGATCGCCGATCGGGGGCCCGTTTAAAAAAACGAAGCCACTTTCAAAAGTCCCAATTTTTGAAAGTGGCTCAGGTACTACTTTTATTTTTTGCACGGGCCCGGATGCGGCACTTTTTGAGTTTGGGCCGCTTCAGCCCAGGTTCGCGATCCTGTCGATGAGCTCTTCCTTGGTGAAGGGCTTCTGGATCAGGGACTTGACCCCGAACTGTTCCGCCAGGATCTTGAGCGAGTCCGAGGCGAGATTGACGTTCCCCGACATGATGATCGTTTTCGCTTTCGGGTTGCTGCGGTACTCCTTCATGATGAACTCGAGTCCCCCCCGCTCCGGCATGACGATATCGACGAGCATGATATCGATCTTATGTTCCTCGACCAGCTTTTCGGCCGCCGAAGCGCTCGAAGCCGTATAATTCTGATATCCGGCTCCGGAGAGCATTCTCGAGACAACGCCCAGTACGGCGGTGTCATCATCAACAATCAAGACCGATTCCATCGTTCCCCCTTACGGATGACGCGCTTGACCGATGCGCGCTACTGCCCTTAGTATATCACGATTTTTCCGAACAACCAGCCGGATGGTCCTGACGAGGACCTGTCCCCCGTTTCAGGGAGCTTCCCGGGAGTTTTCATGAACCCTTCGGATACCCAGTACCTGGTTTTTCTCATCGTCGCCCCGTTGGCCATCGTCGTGACCGCAGCGGCCATCCTCATCGGCATCACCCGATTCAGTTTCTTCAAGATCAGGCCGATCGCGAAATCCGTCCTCTTCGAGACGATCACCGACGGCTTCGTCCTGCTCGACCAGAGGACCGTCATCGTCGACATCAATTCGAGGGCCCAGCGCATCCTCGGATTCACCGAATCCCCCGTCGGCAGCGTATGGAAAGCGGGCGATCCCCTCCGGGACGCCATCGCCCGGGCGACCGAGGCGGCCGCCCTCGAGTCCACCATCGTGGCCACACGCGACATGAGAAGGTCGACCCCGGTCGTGTCGGCCATAAAGCTCAGGAACGGGTTCAGCTACGAGGTGAGCGGATCCCGCATCTTCGACAACCTGGGCAGGACGATGGGCACTCTCATCGTCCTGAGGGACGTCTCGGAAACGACGAGGCTCCTGGAGGAGAAGGACGCCCTTATCGCCAGGCTCACCCAGGCGGTGGACGAGATCAAGGCCCTCCAGGGCATCCTCCCGATCTGCATGAGGTGCAAGAAGGTGAGGAACGACGGGGGCTACTGGCAACGGGTGGACGAGTACATCAGCTCGCGGTCCTCGGTCCAGTTCAGCCACGGCTACTGTCCCGAATGCGCCGCGGAGGTGATGAGGGAACTGGATAAATCGCCGGATCTGGGCTAGGATGTCGCCATGGCCTACGTAAAAACCCTGTTCAACACCAATTTTCTGGAGTACGCATCCTACGTCATCAAGGATCGCGCCATTCCCGACCTCGAGGACGGGCTCAAGCCGGTTCAGCGGAGGATTCTCCACACCCTGTTCGAGATGGACGACGGGAAATTCCACAAGGTCGCCAACATCGTCGGCGCGACGATGAAGTACCATCCCCACGGCGACGCATCCATCTACTCGGCCCTCGTGGTCCTGGCGAACAAGGACCTGTTCATCGAGAAGCAGGGAAACTTCGGCAACATCTTCACCGGGGACGACGCCTCGGCCCCCCGGTACATCGAGTGCCGCCTGACCCCGATCGCGAAAGACCTGCTCTACGATCCCGAGCTCACCCGGTACGCCGATTCCTACGATGGAAGGAACCGAGAGCCCGTCGTCTTCCCGGCGAAGATCCCGGTGTCCCTCGTGATCGGGGCCGAGGGCATCGCCGTCGGCATGAGCACCCGCATCCTGCCCCACAACCTGATCGAGGTCCTCGAGGCCGAGAAAAAGTGCCTCATGGGCAAGAAGTTTTCCCTCTATCCCGACTTCCCGACCGGCGGGCTCTGCGACGTCTCGGGCTACGGCGACGGAAACGGCAAGGTCCTCGTCCGCGCCAAGCTGGACACGAGCGACCCGAAGCGCATCGTCATCACCGAGCTTCCCTTCGGCTCGACGACGGAAAGCCTCATCGCGAGCATCGAGAACGCGGCGAAGAAGGGCTACCTCAAGATCCAGGGGATCAACGACTTCACGACCGACAAGGTCGAG
>DBTK01000149.1:0-194 GCA_002307015.1 Spirochaetaceae bacterium UBA1318 | reverse complement strand
AGATCGAGATCAAGCTCGCCCGCGGGGTCTACACCGAGGAGACGGTGGACGCCCTCTACGCCTACACGGACTGCGAGCAGTCCCTTTCGGTGAATCTCCTGGTGATCCGGGACCGGAAGCCCAGCGTGATGACGGTGACCGAGATCATCCAGTTCCAGTCCCGCCAGCTCCTGGGCATCCTCAAGGCCGAGCTC
>DBTK01000130.1:30387-60760 GCA_002307015.1 Spirochaetaceae bacterium UBA1318 | reverse complement strand
CACCGCTCACCGCTCACCCCTCACCCTTTAATGGAAATCCCCCCAACTTTTGCCGTGCTCGACGGCGGCACGGAGCGGCACGTCGAGCTTCACCGCCGCCTCCATCTCGCGCTTCACCATGGCGCTCGCCGCCTCGACCTCGGCGAGGGGCGATTCCAGGATCAGTTCGTCGTGGACCTGGAGGAGGAGCCTGGTCTTGAGTCCCTCGGCCTTGAGCGCCCGGGAGACCCTGATCATGGCGAGCTTGACGATGTCGGCGGCCGTCCCCTGGATCGGCGTGTTGACCGCCATCCGCTCCGCCGCCATCTTCTCGGTCTTGTTCCGGCTCGTGATGGTTTCGATCGTGCGCCGCCGGCCGAAGAGGGTCTCGACGTAGCCCGTCTTTTCCGCCTCGGCTACGGTTTTATCGATGAAGCCGCGGATCCCGGCGTAGGTGGCGAAGTACCGGTCGATGAAGTCCTGGGCGTCCTTCCTCGGGATCTTGAGCTCGTTCGAGAGCCTGAAGGCGCTCATCCCGTACATGACCCCGAAGTTGATGGTCTTCGACATGCGCCTCTGCTCGCCCGTCACCTCCTCCTCGGGAATGCCGAAGATGAGGCCGGCCGTTCTGCGGTGCACGTCCTTTCCCTCCATGAACGCCGCGGTGAGGCCGGGATCGCCCGAGAGATGGGCGAGGACGACGAGCTCGATCTGCGAATAGTCGGCCGAGATGAGCTCGAAGCCCTCGGGTGCGACGAAGGCGGCACGGATGCGCCTTCCTTCCTCGTCCCTGATCGGGATGTTCTGGAGGTTCGGGTCCTTGCTCGAAATCCTGCCGGTCGCCGTTCCCGTCTGGACGTAGTGGGTGTGGACCCGGCCGTCCTTCGCCCTCATCAGGGGAAGGGCGTCGACGTAGGTCGATTTGAGCTTGGCGAGGGCGCGGTGACGAAGGATGAGCTCGGGCACCGGGTCGTCCTGGGCGAGTTCCTCCAGCACCGAGGTATCGGTCGAGTAGCCGGTCTTCGTCTTTTTCCCGGTCTTGAGCTTCCGCTCGACGAAGAGCACCTCCTGGAGCTGCTTGGGCGAGGCGATGTTGAACTCGTGGCCGCAGAGCTTGAAGATTTCGAACTGCACGGAGGCGAGGTTCTTCTCGAGCTCGATGCTGAAGGAGGCGAGGGACTCGGGCTCGAGGACGATGCCGGCGAGCTCCATCTCGGCCAGGATCGGCACGAGGGGCATCTCGATATCGCCGAGGAGCTTGCCCAGGGAATAATCGGCGAGCATGACGGACTGGTAGCGGAAGAGCCTCATCGTCAGGTCGGCATCCTCCGCCGCGTATCCCACGGCCTTGTCGAGCGGTACCGAGTCGAAGGTGGCACCCTTTTCGACGACCTCGTCGAACTCGATTCCGTGGTAGCCGAAATAGCGCTCGGCGAGGGATTCGAGGGAGTAGGAGGTGAGGCCCGAGTCGACGAGCCAGGCGGCGACCATCGTGTCGAAGGCGAGGTTCTTCATCTCGACGCCGAAGCGTTTCATCACCTGGTAGTCGTACTTGCCGTTCTGGGCGATCAGCGTGAGCTTCGGATTCTCGAGGAGCTGCCTGAGGGCCGACTTCGCCTCTTCCTCGTCCATGCATTTTTCGCCGCAGGAACGGAGCGGGACATAGCAGCCCGATCCGGGCTCTACGGAGAGGGAGAAGCCGACGGGCTCGGCCTCGAGGGTGTCGAGGGAGGTGGTCTCGCAGTCGAAGGCGAAGCTGCCGGCCGCCGCGCAGCGGGCCACCCAGGAGGCGAGCGCGGCGGGGGTGTCGACGAGCTCGTAGTTCCCCTTCGGGAGGCTCGAGAGCCGGCCACGGAGGGCGGCGGCCTCGGGGCTTTCGTGGAGCCTCACGGCCGGGGAACCGGCTTCAGGCGAGCCCTCCGGGGCCGCCGAACCGTCCGCGGCGGTCTCGCCGTCGGGACCAGTTTCCGCCGCGTCCCGCGAGGCCGGCGCCGGACCCGGCCGCTCGGCCTTCGTTCCCGGCTGGCCTGTGCCTGGCGACTCGTCGAAGAGGCCCGGGGGCATGGAATCCTTTTTGACCGACCCGGTCTTTTCCGCGAGGCTCTTCATGTTCCGCTTGAGGAAGAGGGCCGCCGCTACGTCGCGGTCGAAGGGCTTCCGTTTCAGGGATTCGCAGTCGGGATAGTCGAGGGGCACGTCGTACCTGAGCTCGATGAGGGAGCGCGAGAAATAGGCGCTTTCCTTTCCGTCGGCCAGCTTCTTCTTCAGGCCTTCGGGCGCGATCTCGTCGAGGTGGGCGTAGATCTCGTCGAGGGTCGGGTGGAGGTTGAGGAGCTTCTGGGCCGTCTTGTCGCCGATCCCGGCTACGCCCGCGACGTTGTCCGAGGCGTCGCCGGTGAGCGAGAGGTAGTCCAGGATCTGCTCGGGCCAGACTCCCCACTCCTCCTTCACCTTTTCGCGGCCCAGGATGTCCCCGGCACGTGAGGTGGGGGTGGCCGAGGGCTTGAGCACCCTGACCTCGCCCCCGACGAGCTGGAGGAGGTCCTTGTCCCCCGAGACGACGTAGCAGGGCCTGCCCTCGTTCGCCGCGCGCCTCGCGAGGGTCGCGATGACGTCGTCGGCCTCGAAGCCCTCGGCCATGAGGAGGGGGACGCCGAGGGCCCTGAGGAGTTCCTCGACGATCGGAACCTGGGCGTGAAGGTCCTCGGGGGTTTTCTGCCGGGTCTGCTTGTACGCCGGGTACATCTTGTGCCTGAAGGTCGGGCCTCGGCTGTCCATGACGGCGGCGATGTACTGCGGGTTCAGGTCGTCCAGGAGCGAAAAAAGCATCCTGAAAAAGCCGAAGGCCGCCTGCACGTTTTCCCCCGAAAAATCGCGGAGGGGACGGTTCGCGAAGGCGAAATAGGCCCGGTAGATCAGGCCATAGCAATCGATAAGGTAGAGGGCTTCGTTATCCATGGGATGAGTATAAATCTCCTTGCCGCGAATAGGAAGCTCCTTTCGCTTCTCGCGCCATAAAGAGCCGTCGAGACACGGGCATCACGGGTTCCCCCGTTTCAGAAAAAGCGCGGGCACTATGCTGACGAGGGTGACGAGGGATGCAATGATAAAGACGTCGTCGAGAGCTTGCACGAAGGCCGTCTGGCTCACGAACCGCATGATCGTTTCAAGCCTCCGAGTCCCCTCCGGCGAACCGGCGCTGATCGATGCGTTCGCGCCCTGATGGAGAAAGGCCGCGACGCCCATTCGGCCTGTGGTGATCCCCTCCCGCAGCCGCGCGAGGTGATATGCGTCGCGGTTGCTCATGATGGTCGTCAGCATGGCGATTCCGAACGAACTCGAGACTCGAGTGATTATGCTGGATATCGCCGAGGCCTGAGTCGCGAACTCGGCGGGAACCGATTCAATCGATGCGGTGCCGGCCGGCATCTGAGCGAAAGACATGCTGAAGTAACGTAAAGCCATCCAGAAGGTTATCGCCGCGGTGGGCGTCGACATGTTCAACGTATGAAACACGTAGGTCGTAATCGCCAAGGTTGAAAGGCCGAAAACAGCCATAATCCGTGGACCTGTCTTGTCGTAGAGCCAACCGTTCACCGGCATCATCACTCCCGCGATGATCGCGCCCGGCAGCATCAGCATGCCGGTTTCCATCGCACCCATGCCTCTGAGCGACTGAAGAAAGATCGGAACGTAATACACCACCGAGTAGAGCCCGACGGTGATCGAGACCGAGATCAGGTTGGCCATGGTGAAGGTTCGATACCGGAATAGCCGAAGCTCAAGCAGCGGGTTTTCCGACTTCAACTCGAAGATCAGGAACAGGATGAACGATACGGCGCTCACGTAGAACAGGAGCACGATCCGCTCGGATGCCCACCCCCAATCGGCGCCCTTGCTCAACGCGAGGAGTAGACAGAAAAGCATCGTCGCCGAGGTGATCACCCCGGCGACGTCGATGCGAACGCCTGCCGTTCGGGGAAACGACGGCAGATACAGGTAGGCGAGTATGAGGCCGAGGATGCCGATGGGCAGGTTGATCGTGAATATCCATCGCCAGCCGACGTACTCGACAAGGTAGCCACCCAGGGTGGGCCCGAGGGCTGGCCCCATCAGCATCGCTATCCCGTAAATTCCCATGGCCGTCCCGTAGCGTTTCCGCGGAACGATGCGCTTAATCATGGACATGGCGGTCGGCATGATCATCCCGCCGCCGAACGCCTGAATCACCCGCATCGCTATAAGGACGTAAATATTCCAGCTCAGCGTACACAGGACGGATCCGAGCGTGAAGACGACAAGGGCTGCCATGTATACGCGGTCGAGCCCGACGCGTTTGCCCATCCATCCCGAGAGCGGAATGATTATCCCCAAAGAAAGGGAATAGATCGTTACGACCCACTCGATCGTCTCCATATCGGTGTTGAATACGCCCTTGATCGTCGAAAGGGCCACGTTGACAATGCTCGAATCCAGCGTCGACATAAACGTGCCGATCAAGCAGATCAGAACGGGAGCCAACCAGCCTCCGGTAGCTTCAACAACTTCCTTCCCATCGTTTTTCATGTACTCTCCTTTCGGTCGGCAAAAACGGGACCAGAATAGCGTAACCATGACATTGACGTCAATGTCATGGTTGTGGTATGGTTTGCGTACCTTGGAGAAGGAGCGGCATTATGGATGGTCATCGGTATCGAATCGAAGAAGTCGAAAAGAAAACGGGGCTCACGAAACGGATGCTCCGGTATTATGAGGAATTAGGGATAATTGCACCGAATCGGAGCGAAGGGAACTACCGGTCCTACACCGACGAGGACATTGAGTCCCTCATAAGAATGCGGGAAAAGAAAGACAAGCTGGGTTTCTCCATGGCCGAACTTAAAATTTTCGCAGGTATCGAGAAACGGATAGTCGGGATAATGAGAGGAGAAACCCAGGACGAAGCATCCATCAGATCGTGCAAGGAGGATATAGACGGGCTGCTCGTCCTGCTCGAGGACAAGGAGCGAATCATCAAGACCGTGAAAACCCGGCTGGCCAAGGCGCAAAAGCGATTGAACGAGATGGGCGAAGGAGGAGCACGCGATGAACATACTCGTTTTGAACGGAGATCCTGACGCGAAGCAAACAGGCTTCAACCGATACGTGAACGAACTGTGCGCGACGCTGGACTCGCGCGGTCACATCGTGAAAGTCGTCGAACTGCGGAGACGGACGTTGAACCAATGCGTCGGATGTTATTCGTGCTGGCTGAAAACACCCGGGCGTTGCATCTTTCACGACGACGTCGAAGAAATTCTTCGCGCCTACCTGATGTCGGAATTGGTGATTCTGGCGTCCCCCGTACTCGTCGGCTTCACCAGCGCTCTTCTCAAACGCTTCATGGAGCGCACCCATCCTCTCGCCCTCCCGTTTCTATACTTCAAGGACGGTAGAATGCAGCACGTCCCGCGCTACGATAAATACCCGAAACTCGCCCTGCTACTGGAGGCGAGCGAGCGGCTCGACGCGCGAACGATGGATACGATCGACGCCGTATACAAAAGCGGAAAGACGAGGATCTTCGCCTTCGAAGCGACGACTGCGAAAAAACCAAGCGAGGTTGCCGATGAAATTGACAATAGTAAACGGTTCGCCTAAGAACGGAATCTCGAACACGGGCATCTTATGCGAGCGGTTCGCCGCAGGCTGTACAAGCATAGAGGGCAATGAGTGTGAAAGCTATCGGCTGAATCACCTGAGCGCCGCCGAGGCGGCGGGGCTTCTATACAAGAATGAGTATACCCTGTTGGCATTTCCGCTGTACGTGTATTTTATACCGTCAACCCTGAAGGAGTTCATTGAATCGATTCAGGCCAATGCGGACTGCCGGGTGAAAATCGGATTTCTCGTTCAATACGGTTTTCCCGAAGCGGTCCACGCGCGTCCCCTCGAAATATACCTGGAGAACCTGGCAGCTATGCTGAATTGCGGATACCTGGGAACGATCATAAAGGGAGGATGCGACAAACTGTCGCAAACGCCGGCGGAAGACAACGAAAAGATACTGAACGGCGCCTACGAAATCGGCAAGAAATTCGGAGAAACGGGGCTCTTTGACCCACGGCTTCTCGCCGCCTATTCCATGCCGGAAACCATATCGGAGGAAATGGCGAAACATATAATGATTAATGCCAATACGCATTATTGGGAAAAAAGGCTCAGAGAGAACGGGGCCTATGAACGGTATCGAGACAGACCGCTGATCGAGGCATCGCCCCCGGCGGCCTCCCCCTGACTCGGGAAAAATGGTAAACTGCCGGCATTCGCCGAAAGTCCTGAACCGGTCGACCGCTTCGGTGATATACTTGAAGAAACAGGGGGCATCATGGAGTCATCGAAAAAAGGCGGAATCGCGCGCCGGGAATACCGCGATGGAATCGAGCTCTCGATCCTGGGTTTCGGCGGCATCGTCGTCTGCGGCATGGAGCAGGGCGGCGCCGACGAGGAGGTGGCCAGGGCGATCGGTAGGGGGGTGAACTACTTCGACGTCGCGCCGAGCTATTTCGATGGCGAGGCCGAGATCAAGCTGGGCAACGCCCTGAAGGGCAAACGGGAGGGAATTTTCCTCGCCTGCAAGACCGAACGACGAGATGCCACGGGGGCCAAGGCCGAACTCGAGCGCTCCCTGGAGCGGGCCCACACCGACCATTTCGATCTCTACCAGTTCCACGCCGTCACGAGCCTCGACGAGGTCGACCGCATCACGTCTCCCGGCGGGGCCGGCGAAACCTTCCTCAGGGCCCGCGAGGAAGGCAAGGTCCGCTACCTCGGGGCTTCCTGTCACACCGTCGAGGCGGCCCTCGCCCTGATGGAGCGTTTCCCCCTCGACTCGATACTCTTCCCGACGAACTACGTCTGCTTCGCGAACGGCAACTTCGGGCCCCAGGTCATCGAGGAGGCGAGGAAGCGCGGGATCGCCCGTCTCGCCCTCAAGGCCCTCGCCTACACGCCCTGGGCGGAGGGAGCGGAGAAGGCCTACCCCAAGTGCTGGTACCGCCCCATCGATGACAGGGAAATGGTCCGCGAGGCGCTCTACTTCACCCTCTCCCAGCCGATAACCGCGGCCATACCTCCCGGCGACGAAAGGATCTTCCGGATGGCCCTCGACCTCGCCGCGGATTTCAAGCCCCTCGACGAGGCGGCAAAGGCCTCGGTGCTCGCCTCGGCGAAGGGCCTCGTCCCGATCTTCCGCTATCCGTCCCCGGCCGCGGGAACGCCGCAGAAGGAAAAACGGTAAACCCATGGGCGAGCTCCTGAAATTCCTGCCCCGTCGGATTTACGGTGTCGTCTGTGCCTACCGCTCCGGTTTGATGGACGTCGAGATCGCGGGAGTCGAAATCGCCGAGGACGACTCGCTCGAGCTGCACTTTCCCAAGGCCAACCCGTTTTTCTCAGGCGAGGCGGTCGCCATCCATCTCGACGACAGGAGCGGGTCTGAGCTGTACAGCATAGAGCTGCGCGTGTATCGATGCTCGTACAAGGGTGTGGTCACGCGGGTCTCCGGGGCTTCGATGACGGTCGCACCGGTCGATTTCTCCCTCGTTTACTCGACGCGGGTGGTCGCGACCTACCGGGCCCCAGGGTACGCATTCCCTGCGGAGAAGCGACCGATCCGGGAGCTTCCGATCAGCCCGCTCGCGAGGCTCGCCCTTCCGAACGAGAGGGAGAGGGAGAACAAGCTTGGCGTGTGGATCACCCGCGCCGAGGAGAGGCCGCACACGACGGTCATGGCCTTCCTCTCGAGCGAGAGCGACGACATATTCCTGATAACACAGGCGAACACGTTCAAGTACGCGAACATCCTGAGGGATCCGGATTGCTGCTTCGCGATCGACCATCGGGGATCATTCCAGTTCGATCGGGCCATCGATTGGAATTATACGATTTTCAAGGCGAGGGCGTTCGCGATACCGCCTGATCACGCGATCTTCGCCGAGGTTCAGGCCAGGTTCGTCGAAAAGAATCCCTGGGAGATCGCCTTCTTCTCGGATCCCGAGATCAAGATGTTCCATCTGGCTCCGGTGAAGATCCTCTACGCGGACATCATCGAGCGATAGCGGGAACTCGGGGTCGCCTGGAAATGGGGTCTAGAGCGAATCCCCCTCGACGATGCTGTGCGGGATGTACTGGAGTTTCGGCACGGCCTCGCCGGCGATGAGGCGAACCAGGCTCTCCACGGCGAGCACGGCCTGGGCCTCGATCGGGGAGTCGATGGTGGCGACCCGAGGCGAGATGTACTGCATAAAGTCGATGTTGTCGAATCCCATCAACCCGATATCGTCGGGCGCCTTCCTGCCGTTCTTCTTGAGGATCTCGAGCGCGCTCAGGGCGTAGGTGTCGCTCGAGCAGAAAAGCGCCGTCTTCCTGCGGCCGGCGGTGAAGTCAATGATCGCTTCCTCGAAGTCCCACCCGCTGACGACCTCGCTCTCGATGTCGGTCCTGCCCTTGAAGTACTCAACGAAGCTTTCGGCGCGTTCCTCCTGGGCATAGATGTTTTCGGTCTTGCGCTTGACGAGGGGGGGGCAGAGGAAAATGACCCGCCGGTATTTCTTGCTCAGGATGTAGTCGAGGCCGTCCCGCGTGGCCTTCCGGTCGTTGATGCCCACATGGTGCCACTTGCTGCTGATCCGGTTGCCGACCGTGACGATCGGCGTGCCGATGGCCCGGAAGTACTCCTCGAAATCCCGGCTCTTGTTGATCGGGCTCAGGATGAGTCCGTCGACCCGCCGGTCGATCAGCTGGTGGATGAGTTTCTTTTCGGTGTTGGGATCCTTTTCCGTCAGGGTGATGTAGACGAAGTAGCCGCGCTTCTTGGCCTCGAGTTCGATGGTGTTGAGCATCTGCGCGAAGTATCGGTTGCGTACGTCGAAGACGACGATGCCGAGGGTCATCGTCTTTCCCTTGACGAGGCTTCGGGCGAGCAGGTCCGGCCGGTATCCCAGCTCCTCCGCCTTCTTCAATATCAGTTCCCGGGTTTCTTCCTTGATGCCGGTTTTCCCGTTGAGCGCCCTGTCGACCGTGGCTCTCGATATCCCACAGATCCTCGCGATGTCTTTCGTCGTAACCACCATTGCATTGCTCCCCGGTTCGCGGTTTGAAAATCGGTTACCGATACTGGGCCATTATAGCAGGAAGATGAAAAAACGTAAGGTATCGGAAACGGTAATTTTGATACTTTTCGGGCACGTGACCGGAAAAAAGGTGAAATTCCAAATTCAGGCCCGGAAAAATTCCGAAATATTGTTTTTTTTATTTACAAACAAGGGAAACCATGGTATTCCAGATAAATCTACGGGCACGTGCCCGTAAAAACAAAGAAGGGGGATATCCTATGAGGTTAAAGAGCGTAGTGCTGACTCTTTTCGTCGCCACGGTCCTGTTCGCCGTCACGGGCTGCTCGGGCGCGATGCAGAAGAAGCCGGTGACCATCAAGATGGCCTACATGCAGGGGCAGTCGGTGACGAAGGAGCAGACCGAGAAGATCTTCGAGGAATTCACGAAGAGCAATCCCACGATCAAGGTCGACGTTACCTTCATTCCGGCGGGCGGCAGCGGATGGAACGACTATTTCACGAAGATCCAGACAATGATCGCCGGCGGAAACGCGCCGGATATCTGCGACGTCGCCATCGAGGGAATCCGCATGTTCGTCTCGATGGGCCTCGCCCAGCCTCTGGACGGCTTCATCAAGGCCCATCCGGACGCCATCGGGGACGCGTTCACCGACATCAATCCGCACCTCGAAGTTCCCTTCAAGATCGACGGGAACACCTACGGCGTGGTCAACAACTGGAACAACGTGGTCATGCATTTCAACACCAAACTGCTGAAGGACGCGGGGCTTGCCGTACCCAAGGAGAACTGGGGAAAGGAGGACCTGCTCAAGTATTGCGCGAAGCTGACGAAAACGGTCAACGGGAAAAAGCAGTTCGCCATCTCCATTCCCAATTACTACTTCGGTGCCGAGGCCTGGCTCTACAACAACCACGCGAGCGTGCTCAACGCCGACATGACCAAGTGCACGCTGAACGAGCCCAATTCCGTCGAGATCTTCCAGCTCTGGCAGGACATGGTCCAGAAGTACAAATACGCCCCCTATCCGGATCCGAACGTCGACGCGATCAATCAGCTGATCACCGGCCAGACGGCGATGGGATCGTGGGGACGGTGGCCGGTCCAGGAATACAAGAACAACAATTTCACCGACGTCGCCGTGCAGTACCTGACCAACTTCAAGACCAACGTCGTCGAGTTCGGTTCTGGCGGAACGGTCGTCCTCAAGTCTTCGAAGCATCTCGACGAGGCCTCGAGGGTCGCCATCTGGATGAGTTCGAGCTACTTCATCAAGAACTACTACGGCTACAGCGCCATTCCCACCCGCAAGTCCGTGGCCGACGAGGTCATCCCGGCAGCCGGGGTTCCGCAGAATTACGACCTCTACTACAAGACGGCCGAGATCGCGGTCCCCGTCCAGGCTCCGCCCCAGTACGCGGTCATCGCGACGATTTTCGACAGGTACCTCTCGGAAATCCTCTCCAAGCCCGTCAGCGTGAAGGACGAGCTCGACAAGGCAACCGCCGAGATCGACGCGGTTCTGGCCGGCAAATAGCGGCATAAATGGCCGGGCGTGCGATGCGGGTTTCCGCTCGGCGCCCGGCTTGCTTCGAGGAGGTCATCGGTGGGTTCATTCGTTGCGGGTAACTTGAGGAAACACAGGCATTTCAGGGACAATCTGACGGGCTATCTGTTCATTCTGCCCGCGCTGCTGACCTTCCTGGTTTTCATCGGCGGACCGATCGTCGCGTCGGTCTTTTTTCTCGATTTCTGCAAATACAACATCCTGACGCCCCCGGTCTATGTTGGGCTCAGGAATTTCCTGAAACTGTTTTCGGATCCGATGAGTTCGACGGTATTCCTCAATACCTTCAAATTTGTCGCTATCCTCGTGCCGCTCCACGTGGTTATCGGCCTTCTTCTCGCACTCGGGGTCTGCCGCAAGATCGCCTCACCCCTGAAGTACTACTACCGGACGGCCATCTATTTTCCCGTCGTCGTGACGGTATCCGCCGTCACCATCATCTGGACGTATTTTTTCAATTTCGACTTCGGCGTCATAAATTACTTCCTGAATCTCGTGGGGATACAGTCGGTCCCGTGGCTGAAATCGGGGGACTGGGCCCTGGTGGCCGTCGCGATCTTCAGCGTATGGAAGGGTGTCGGGAGCAGCTTCATCTTCTTCGTCATAGGGCTCCAGAATATTCCGGACTCCTACATGGAGGCGGCGAAGATAGACGGAGCCAACTGGTTCCATCTGTTCTTCAAGATCAAACTCCCCCTGCTCACCCCTACCATGTTCCTCGTGCTGACGACGATACTCATCAACTGCTTCCAGATTTTCGACGAACCCTTCCTGATCACCAACGGAGGTCCGGGAACCAGCACGCGGACGATAGCGCTGCAGATCTACGAGCAGGCCTTCAGGTCCTACGACATGGGATACGCCTCGTCGTTCGCCGCCGTGCTGTTCGCCATCGTTCTGGCGATCACCGTCATTCAATTCAGCTTCCAGAAGAAGTGGGTCAACTATGATTATGAATGAATCAGCCGCTTCATCGTCTCGCGGAGGGTCCCCCATGGCAGCCGATAAAAAAGACGGACTGAGGATGGCGCCACGAATCATCGTCGAGGTGGTGATGATCCTGGTTTCCGTCTTCTTCCTCATTCCCTTCCTCTGGGCGATATCGACGTCTCTGAGGCTGCCGAAGGATTCGCTGAACCTTCCGCCCCAGTTCCTGCCGACGTCGTTCCAGATCGCGAACTACGGGAGCCTCTTTACGCTCTTTCCGTTCTTTCCCTTCATCCTGAACAGCATCGTCGTCGCCGTCGCGGTGACCGTGTTCCAGGCCCTGTTCTCGACGATGGCTGGCTACGCGTTCGCCAGGATAGATTTCAAGGGCAAGAACCTCCTGTTCATCGCGATCCTTTCGGGCATCATGATCCCGGGGCAGTCGATCATCATTCCGCAGTTCCTGGTGGTGAAGACCTTCGGGCTGATGGATACGCATTGGGCCATCATCCTGCCCTACCTGATTTTCCCCCTGGGGATTTTCCTCGTGCGGCAGTTCATGATGACGATACCGAAGAGCTACGACGAGGCGGCCCTGATCGACGGCGCGGACAGGTTCCGCGTGTTCTGGAGCATCATCCTGCCGATGTCGGTGCCTTCGGTGGCGGTGGTTTCCGTGATGGGCTTCATCGGCTCGTGGAACAATTTCTTCGGCCCCCTCATCTACCTGAACACCTGGGAGAAGATGACCCTGCCGATGGGCCTGAAGGTGCTGTCCGGCTTCAACGGAACCGGAAGCCTTTCGGTCATCCTTGCGGGGGTCGTCATCTCCTTCATTCCGCCGATCCTGATTTACGCCTTCGGCCAGAAGTACCTTCTGCAGGGCACGACCCTGACGGGGCTGAAGAGCTAGACAAACGAGGAGCGCAGCATATGATCTACACGGGCAGTCAGCTGAGGGAAATATCCTTTCCTCTCGGCGGTATCGGGACCGGTTGCATCGGGCTTTCAGGCAACGGAAGGCTGATAGATTGGGAGATTTTCAACAAGCCGAACAAGGGAGGGAAGAACAGCTTCAGTCATTTCGCGATTAAGGCGGAGACCGATGACCGACTGCTCGACGCGAAGGTCCTCAACGCGGATCTTCAGCCGCCCTACACGGGCTACTACACGAAGGACAATTTCAGGGGCTACGGATTCGGCCCCGACCGGGAGACCCTCGCGGGCATGCCCCATTTCAGGGAGGTGGAGTTTTCGGGCGAGTTTCCCTTCGCCGACCTGTCGTTCCTGGACGAGAGCTTCCCGGGCAAGGTTTCCCTCGAGGCGTTCAATCCCTTCATCCCCCTCGACGACAGGGATTCGAGCATACCGGGAGCCTTCTTCGAGATCGGGGTGAAGAACACGACGGCCCAGAAACTCGCCTACACCGTAAGCCTTTCCCTCGGGAATCCCGCGGCTTCGAAGGGCTCTTTCAACCGATATGCCCGGGACGGGAAGCTTCACACCATTTCCCTCGGGAACGCCGACCTGCATCCCGACGACCTGGGCTATGGCGATCTTTCCGTCGCCACCGACGCCGGGGACGTTTCCTTCCAGGAATACTGGTATCGCGGGAACTGGTTCGACAGTCTCAGCGTCTTCTGGCAGGATTTCGCGAAGTTCGGGAGATTCGAGAACCGAAGCTACAACGAAACCTCCCCGGGGAAGGACTGGGCCTGGAAGCAGGGCGACATGTGCAGCCTCGCGGCCCGCATCGAGCTTTCGCCGGGCGAGGCGAAAACGGTCCGGTTCATGATCACCTGGAACTTTCCCAACTGCATCAATTACTGGAATCCGGCCGACGACCAGAAGAACGGAAACAAGAGCTGGAAGAACCACTATGCCTCGGTGTTCGAGAACTCGACCCGGAGCGCGGTCTATGGGTTCGAGCACTGGGACGTCCTCCATGAACAGACCACGCGCTTCAAGGACGCCCTCTTTTCCTCGAGCCTTCCCGCCGAGGCGATCGACGCGATCTCGGCGAACCTCTCCATCCTGAAGTCGCCGACCTGCCTCCGGCTCGCCGACGGTTCCTTCTACGGATTCGAGGGGGTGCACTGCGAGTGCGGGAGCTGCGAGGGATCGTGCACCCATGTCTGGAATTACGCCTACGCGCTTCCCTTCCTCTTCCCTTCCCTGGAGCGGTCCATGCGCGACCTCGACTACCGTTACAATCAGCGCGACGACGGGGGCATGGCCTTCCGCCTCCAGCTGCCGATCGGCCGGGAGAGAAGCAAATTCCGTCCCTGCGTCGACGGGCAATTCGGCGGGGTGATCAAGGCCTACCGGGACTGGAAGATCTCCGGGGACAGCCGGTGGCTCGAGTCGAACTGGGCGGCGATCAAGAAATCGATCGAGTTCGCCTGGAAATCGACCAACGAGGACGGGTGGGATGCCGACAGGGACGGGGTTCTCGAGGGACGGCAGCACCACACCCTGGACATGGAGCTCTTCGGCCCCAACTCGTGGCTGACCGGGTTCTACCTCGCCGCCCTGAAGGCGGGGGCCGAGATGGCCTCGTTCTTCGGGGAAACGGAAACGGCGAAGGAATACGATGGATTGTTCCGCAAGGGAAGCCGGTGGATAGCCGAAAACCTTTTCAACGGCGAGTATTTCATCCAGAAGATAGATCTCGAGGACAGGTCCATCCTCGACCCGTACCACGACAACACCCTGATCGGCGTGACCACGGAAGAGGCGTATTGGAACAGCGAAGCGGGGGAAATAAAATACCAGATCGGCGAGGGCTGCATCGTCGACCAGGTGCTCGCCCAGTGGCACGCCAACCTCTGCGGACTGGGCGACATCTTCGATCCGGTCCAGACGAAGAAGGCGCTGCGGGCCGTGTACGCGAACAACTTCAAGCCCTCGATGCGCGCCGTGGCCAACCCCTGCCGGAACTTCGTGCTCAACGACGAATCCGCCCTGGTCATCTGCGACTGGCCCGAGGGAAAATACAAGCCGAGGAACCCGATCCCCTATGCCGAGGAGGCGATGTGCGGCTTCGAGTATCAGTCCGCGGCCCACATGATCCAGGCCGGAATGATAGGCGAAGGGATGGATGTCGTCAGGGCCATCCGTGATCGGTACGACGGCGAGCGGCGAAATCCCTGGAACGAATTCGAATGCGGAAGCAACTACTCGCGTTCCATGGCGAGCTATTCCCTGCTGCTTGCCTTCAGCGGGTTCGAGTACGACCTGGTGAAGGGCGTGATCGGGTTCGATCCCCGGAAATTTCCCGAAGGCCGGTTCAACTGCTTCTGGTCCCTCGATCACGGCTGGGGCGTTTTCGGCTCCACCTCCGGTTCGGCCGAGGTTCGGGTTCTCTACGGGAGCCTCGCGTTGAAAAAGCTGCATCTTCCCTTCCTGGGGGCGGGGAGAACGAAACGCGTCGCCGTCGATGGACGGTCGGTCCGATTTCACGAAGCCGGCGGGATGATAGTTCTCGACGAAGACGTGACGATACCGGCGGGCTCGGCCATCGCGGTGACGTCGGATTAACGAGCCGGGGAGACCGGGAACGGAGATTCCCGAACCGCCCCGTCCGACGTGTCATGCACAATCATATGTTGGAGGAAGGATCGATGGTCAGGAAGAAACTGGGATTCAGCAAGACATTGAAGAGCTACAAGAACGACGCCGCCGAGGCGGCCTTCCTGCTGGGCGGCATCGGTACCGGCAATTTCTCTATCGGAGCCCGCGGGGAAATGCGGGACTGGGAGATATTCAACGCCCCGAACAAGGGCACCATTCTTCCCTACACGTTCTTCGCCATCAGGGCGAAGGAGGAGGGGAGGGAGGCGATATCGAAGATCCTCGAGGCGAAGCTCAATCCCCCGTTCAACGCGGCGACCGGCATCGAATCGACCCTGGTGGCCGGCCTGCCCCGGTTCCGGTCTTCCGTGATGGAGGGGGAGTATCCCTTCGTCAGGGTCACGCTTCACGATCCTGCCCTGAAGCTCGAGCTCGCCCTCGAGGCCTTCACCCCGCTCATACCCCTGGACGCGGACGATTCGGGCATACCCGGCGCGATCCTGCGCTACCAGGTGAAAAACCTGTCCGACCGGCCCACCGAGGTGACGATAGCCGGATCCCTGGTCAACGCCGCCGCCTTCAACGGCATCAACGAATGGCACCGCCTCGAAACCGCGGGCGAGGTCGTGAACGAGTACCGGGAGGACGCGTTCCAGAAGGGGATATTCTTCAGGACTCGGGAGGCCATCGGCGACAACCTCAAATTCGGCGATCTCAGCCTGTCGACCTCGAGTCCCAACGTGACCAGCAAGGTCAACTGGCTCGAATCGGGATGGTACGACGGCATCCAGGATTTCTGGAAGGACTTCACCGAGGACGGCCTCTTGGAGAGGGAATCGAAGACCGAGGCCAAGGGCAGCGTGATTTCCATCAAGACCTGCAAGGTCGGCTCTCTCGGCATCCACGAAACCCTCGCCCCCGGAGAGGAGAAGACCTTCGAGTTCGTCCTCGCCTGGTATTTTCCCAACCGGGCGAACGGATGGAGCCATGAGAGCGTTGCCGCGGGAAGGGTCGGGAATTACTACGGTACGCTGTTCGGGAGTTCCTGGGATGCCGCTTCCTTCCTCAACAGGAACATGGAAAGGCTCGAGGGCGAAACGGCGAAGTTCCACGACGCCCTTTTCGGCAGCACCTACCCCCAGGGTGTCCTCGACGCCATCTCGAGCGGGATCACGGTGCTGCGGTCCAACACCTGCTTCCGGACCGGTGACGGCACGTTCTACGGCTGGGAAGGCTGCCATGACAAGGAGGGAAGCTGCCACGGCAGCTGCACCCACGTCTGGAACTACGCCCAGACCCTGGCCTTCCTGTTCCCGGAGCTGGAACGGAGCATGAGGAGGGTCGAATTCGGCGTCGAGACGGACGACGAGGGCCGGATGGCCTTCCGGACCCAACAGACCTTCGGGCTCAAGAAATGGGACATGCTTCCGGCCGCCGACGGCCAGCCCGGCACGGTCATCCGGCTCTATCGTGACTGGAAGCTCTCGGGGGACGGCGCGATCGTCCGGGAGCTCTGGACCAAGGTCGCCGCCTCCCTCGATTTCGCCTTCTCCTACTGGGACAAGGACGGCGACTGCGTCCCCGACGACAGGCAGCACAACACCTACGATATCGAATTCTACGGACCGAACCCGCTGACGGGAATACTTTTCTGTGCGGCCCTCAAGGCCGGCGCAGAGATGGCCGCTTTCGTGGGCGATGCGGCGCATGAAGCGAAATTCCGCACCTCGGCAGAAAAGGCCGCCGCCACGCTCGATAGTCTGCTCTGGAACGGCGAGTACTACCAGCAGTCCTTCGAGGACATCGACCGGTACCGCTACCAGTTCGGGACGGGCTGTCTTTCCGACCAGCTGCTGGGACAGCTCCTGGCCCATGTCTCCGGTCTCGGCTACCTGCTTCCCCGGGAGCATGTCCGCACGGCCATCTCCTCCGTCTTCAGGTTCAACTACCGCGAGGACTTCACCAACCACGAGAACGTCCAGAGGACATACGTGCTGAACGACGAAAAGGGCCTGGTCCTCTGCACCTGGCCGAGGGGCGGTCGGCCGCGCATCCCCTTTATCTACAGCGACGAGGCCTGGACCGGCATCGAGTATCAGGTCGCCGCCCACCTCATCTACGAGGGATTGGTCGACGAGGGGCTCAAGATCGTGGACTCGGTGCGGGAACGGTTCGACGGCTATCGCCGGAACCCCTGGGATGAAATCGAGTGCGGCCACCATTATGCGAGGTCGATGGCCAGCTGGAGCGTCATGCTCGCGCTCAGCGGGTTCCGCTACGACATGACCAAGGGCAAGGTTTCGTTCGCGCCGAGAATGGGCGACAAGGAGTTCTCGACCTTCTGGAGCACCGGAACCGCCTGGGGCGTCTATCGGAGGCGGAAAAACCCGGGAACCGGCAAAATTACCGAGGAGCTCGAGGTGCTCCACGGTGAAAAGGATGGAATCAGCCTGGGTCTGTAGTATACTCGTATGAAACGGGAGGGGACATGTCGTCATTCAACGGTCTTGGATTGAACCTCGGGAATCTTTCGCGGATTTCCTCGGCGAAAACGCGGTCGATCAGCGCGGAGAATTTCCACGGCGAAAAGGGGAAGGGCGGCATGTCCACCGACGGGGCGGCCGCCGGCTGCGCCCGCGATCTCGGACAGGGATGGAAGGTTTCGCCCTTCGTCGTCATCAAGCCCGGCGAGAGCTTCGAGCTCGCCGACATCGCCGGGCCTGGCGCGATCCAGCAGCTGTGGATGACCGGACCGAATGTCGCGTTCTGGCGGTATTTCATCCTCCGCATCTATTGGGATGGACAGGAGACCCCGTCGGTCGAATGCCCCATGGGCGATTTTTTCGCCTGCGGCTGGGGACGGTACGCGCCGGTGGCTTCGCTGCCGGTCTGCGTCAATCCGGCCAGCGCCTGCAACTGCTACTGGGAAATGCCGTTTCACAAACACTGCCGGATTACCCTCACCAATCTCCACACCGATCCTGCGAACCTCTACTACCAGGTCAACTACACGCTCACCGAGGTTCCGGACGATGCCGCCTACTTCCATGCCCAGTTCCGCCGGGTGAATCCTCTTCCGTACAAGGAGGTGGTCACGATCCTCGACGGGGTGAAGGGCCGGGGCCAGTACGTGGGAACCTACCTCGCCTGGGGGGTGAAAAACGGGGGCTGGTGGGGCGAAGGGGAGATCAAATTCTACCTGGACGGGGACGGGGAGTTTCCAACCATCTGCGGGACGGGGACCGAGGATTATTTCTGCGGCGCGTACAATTTCGACCTCGGAAAGGAAAACGGCGGCTACCGCGAATTCAATACGCCCTACTCCGGGCTCGCCCAGGTTATCCGTCCGGACGGGCTCTACTCCTCGCAGACCCGATTCGGCATGTATCGCTGGCACCTCATGGATCCGATCCGCTTCGAGAGCGATCTCAAGGTGACCATCCAGGCCCTCGGCTGGCGGAGCGGCGGGCGCTACCTCCCGCTCCAGGACGACATCGCCTCGGTAGCATTCTGGTACCAGACCCTTCCGACTGTCATCTTCCCCAAGCTTCCAGACCGGGACGGACTCGAGATCGTGTAGCGGACGGCGGGAGGAATCCCCGATGTATCGATAAGGCCCGGATATCATCGGCCGGGATCATGAATTTGTAACCATCCGTGGCGTGTAGTATTCTATGTACGGAGGTGCTTCCCATAGCACGATAAACCGCGAACCATCAGAATCACGGGTCAGAGGCTCTACAACAGCATACTTTCCTCGGAAACGGGAGGTAGCGTATGAAGCATCTGTATGAGATCAAGTCGAGACTGGAATCTTCCCCCTCCGCAGAAACTTTCTTCTTCCTATACTCCACGAACAATCATCCCGAAATCGATCTCCTGATGGCTCTGCAAAGGCTGAATTTCAGGCCTCCCGAAGTGCACTGGATGGATGACATACCGTCGAACAGCCGGCCTGAATACTTCGGCATCGTACTGGGAATCGACAAACAGCAGTTGCGAAGCCTGCAGCAGTATCTCGTCGATCAAAGAGGCTGGAATCAGCCGATTTGACGGCGTTTGGTTAAGGAAATTTGCATGATGTTCGGTACGTGCTACGGGTTGTTGACTCGCTGGGGGGCTCATACACCGCAGCGTGCTGCGAGCTATGTTGATTCTGGAGAAACCATGGTTATATACTATTAACATCATGGATCCGTCATGGGATAGATCGGCCCTGTCGATGGGGTTGAAATGAGGGGTTGCGGCGATGAGCGATGTGGACGGAAAAACCATTCTACTGGTGGAGGATGAAGCGATCATCGCCCTTCACGAGACCAGACAGCTTGAAAAAGCCGGATATAGGGTACTCCATGCCTTGAGCGGCGAGCAATCGATCGAGTTGGTCAATGGAAATCCCGGCGGCATCAACCTCATCCTGATGGACATCGACCTCGGCAGCGCGATGGACGGCACGCAGGCGGCGAAGCAGATCCTCACCACCCATGAAATACCGATCCTGTTTCTCTCATCCCATATGGAGCCGGAAATAGTCCGCAAGACCGAGGAAATTACCAATTACGGATATGTCGTGAAATCCTCGGTCTTTACCGTTCTTGATGCCTCAATAAAGATGGCCTTCAAGCTTTTCATGGCGGCTAGGCAGCTGGATCTCAACAGCATGGAAATCGAGGCAAGCAACGAGAAATTGCGGACGACCATTGAAACCCTCGAAAACACGAACAGAAGGCTGACGCTGTCGGAGGATCTGTTTTCAAAAGTATTCTACGCAAGTCCGGATTATATGTCGATCAGCACCGTGAAGGATGGGAAATATATCGACGTCAATGATGGACTTACAAAAATGACCGGATACTCGAAAGAGGAAGTCTTGGGCCATTCCTCACTCCGATACATATGGAGAAACAAAGAGGATAGGGATGGCTTTGTGGAAAAATTGCGGATGACCGGCGAGGTCCTCGACTATGAGACGACTTTCCATCGCAAGAATGGTGAACTGTTTATTGGCAATGTATCGGCTCGCATCGTGGTGATAAATGGCGAGGAGTGCTTGATTGCGATCATAAAGGATATCACCGAAAGAAAACGGAAAGAAGACGAGCTTACGTTGAAGTCGAACCTTCTGGACAACGTGGGCGATTTCGTAAAGGTGTTCGACCTCGATGGAAATCTCATGTACGTGAACGATGCCGTCTGCCACAACACCGGCTATTCCCGCGATGAGCTGATCGGCAGGAATGTCAGGTTCTTGAATGCGAATGCGGATGATTCGTTTATCCGGAAGTTGATTGAGGAAATCATCGGCTCGGGATCGAAAAGATTCGAATCCGTTCATGTCAGAAAGGATGGTTCGAGTTTTCCGGTCGATGTATATTGCGTCCTCGAGCCGGTTGACAGGAAATTGATTCTGGCCGTCGATCGTGATATTTCGGAGCGGAAGACGATAAAGAAGGATTTGCTGGAAAGCCAGAAAAAATACCAGCTTCTGTTCGACAGCGCGAGCGACGCGATTTTGATCAATGACAACGAGAATAGGATCTTGGAGGTAAATCGAAAAGTTGTCGAACGCCTTGGCTATTCCAGGAAAGAATTGCTCTCCATGACGATAGATCAAATCGATCCCACGTTGGAAAAGAGGCTTACCGAGAAAAGAATTGAGCAAATACATGGCAACGGTTCCCTGTCTTTCAGAACCGTTCAGAGATGCAAAAACGGCTCCATTATTCCGGTCGAAATAAATGCAATGGCCATCACCTGGGAGCATAAGCCGGCGATCATGAGCCTTTACCGGGATATTTCCGATCAGGTAAAGGCCGAACGGGCAAACGATGAGACTTATGCAATGATGAAATCCACGCTGGACAGCCAAAAGAATATCTACATTGTTTCCATAGACAAGGATTTCAACTGTCTGTACTGCAATCAGGCGTATCACGACATCAAAGCAAGGAATTTCGGTCTGGATATTGGAATCGGAACCAACCTCCTGGCGAACCTTCAGAAGGATGGCTTCCTTCAGAAAACGCTGTCCTATTACAAAAAGGCCCTCCAGGGGGAATCGGTCAGGGTATTGGGGAATTTTACGGATATGGGTCTCTATGTGGACGAGGTGTTCAATCCCATCTTTTCGGGGAGCGGGGAGGTGATAGGAGCGACCTCCCTCTCCATGAACGTTTCGGAACGAAAGAGCCAGGATGAGCAATTGAAGATCCTCCAGCGCAATTATCTCGATCTGCTGAATTCCATCGGCGAAGGGTTTTGCTATACCGGAGACAAGGGCCACTTCCTTATGGCGAACCCCTCCGCTGAACGCATCCTGAAAGTGGAATCGAAGGGGCTGGTCGGAAAAACAATCTATGATTTTCTCGATGAGGAGGGAGTCGAAATTGTCGAACGGGAAGCGGAAAAACGCAGAAGGGGGGAGTTCACCGACTATATTTCACCGATCGTATGTTCCGATGGACAGCGCAAATGGATACATGTCAGTGTTTCACCGCGGAATAAATTAGGTGACCAATACGAGGGGTTTTCCCTTGTGTTCAGGGACATCACTGAAGATCTTCAGGCGTCCCAGAACCTGATACAATTGGTCAAGAACAAAGAGACCTTGATGAAGGAGCTTGAACATCGGGTAAAGAACAGCCTTTCGATCGTATCGAGTCTCCTGAACATCACGATGAAAGAGGTAACCGATTCGAAAGCAATAAGCGCCTTGATGGATACCGAGTCGAGAATAAGATCCATGTCAGCCATTTACGAGTATCTTTACCTCACGGGAAGCGTCGAGACGATTGATTTCGGAAACTATGTTGAAGGATTGGCAAATTCCATTTTCAGTACATTTTCCGCTCATGCCACGTCGATCCGGCTTGTCTTCGAAGTTCAGCACGTCGAGATCGACACGAAACGGGCGATTTCTCTCGGACTCATAATAAACGAATTGTTGACCAATTCCATCAAATACGCATTCCCCGGAGATCGGGAAGGAATCATCAAGATTGTTTTCAAGTCAGACGATGGCATCATTCGTCTCGCCGTTTCGGATGACGGTATCGGCATTCCCGAGGATGTCATCATGTCGACCGCGAACACGATGGGGATGACACTGATCAGGCTGCTTTCGGAACAGATCGATGCTTCCCTGAAGGTGGATTCATCAAACGGGACATCAATCTCGGTATCGTTCAGTCTATGAAAGCCCCATGATGCACGATGTCTCGTCTTGCCAGAGACGGGACGCGGTCGTCGGGGAGTGTGGCTTGGAATGATTTCGGCAATAGAAAAATGTGTGACGTAACGCCTTGTCCTAACATCCTGAACCTTTTTTAGTGAACATGCTTGCCTTTTTTTATTCATTCTGGTAAGCTCTTTTCAGTTAAGGTGCGTATAATTGATCAGCACGAAACTTTTATAGTTTCGTGCTGTTTTTTTTTACCCTCGAACATCGGGCCTTGGCCGCGCACTATTTTAGGAGGAAATGAAGTATGGAATTTTACATGAAGTTACCCAGGAATAAAAAAGAATTCTCGCTTTTTATGGCAATGATTTCGATTATTTCGGTCAATATAATTGCACCGCTAATTACTTGCTTTGAACTTGGATTTCACTTATCTGTCTGGGCTAATGTTATTCAAATAGTGCCTTATATTTGGCTGTGCGTCGTTGCTCTGGTGCTGCTTACCTATAAAATGGCTGAATTTCTAACGAGCAGAATAGTCGCTAAAGATGACAGCTTTAACGCGCACATTATTGTAAATATTTTATGCTCCGTATTTTTGATGTCTATCTTTCTGACTATCATTGGAACATGGATCGGTAACAGATCGGTTAGCATTGAGCCTCTTCGAATGTTTTTTTACAAGTGGCCGCGGAATTTCTCAATATCGTTTGCTGTAGAAGCACTGGTAGCACAACCGATCGCACGGCTCGTAATGTTGAAAATGCATGAAAAAATGGACAGAAAACCTGAATAAGAATGCCTCCATGCGGTAGCCGCAAATCTACATTTTATAAAACGATCTTGCAAATGGCAACCTCATTCATTTGGGGAAGCCTTTTTTATTTGCTATTGTATATTGCTCAGTGGAAAGGGAAGGACCATTATGCCCAATTCGCCGCCGCTGTTCGATTCATTTTTCAAGATGAGACGGCTGTAATACAGGATTGTGTATCAGGATTCCTGAGTTTTACATGATGATGTACCGATGTACTTTACTTGTTTTTCGTTTCTGAATTGAATATGGACGTTTGGGGCGATTCATGCATTACTTCCATAAGGCCCAAATCTAACTTCAAGGTCAGACTCAAGGTCAGAATGGTGTCAGTAACGCATGTGTACGTTTTGATGCTACGATCTAAAATGTTACACAGTATAAAAATAAATAATGCTGACGACCGGTAGCGAACGAAGTGAGCGTGTCCCGTCGCGTTGCGTAAGTCGCTGGGAAGTGCTGGCGGCCGGTAGCGAACGAAGTGAGCGTATCCGGGCGCTCCCGATATATCCTGGGAATCCGATATTAGTGCTGGCGACCGGACCCGAAGTAAAGCGTAGGGACTCCGGTCGCTCCCGATATATCCTGGAAATCCGAGACTAGTGCTGGCGACCGGACCCGAAGTAAAGCGTAGGGACTCCGGTCGCTCCCGATATATCCTGGGAATCCGATATTAGTGCTGGCGACCGGAATTGAACCGGTACGGAGTTGCCCCCAATAGATTTTGAGTCTATCGTGTCTGCCGATTTCACCACGCCAGCGAATGAGCCATGTCAGCCGTAACAAAAGAAACCTAACTATAGAGCATAGAGGGGTATGCGTCAATCAGTGGCTCCTGGTTGGTGTCCGGAGCTTTTCTCTGGTCGTTTTGCCCAACTACTGCTATTATGGAACCATGAACAAGGATGACAGTTCGACCATCCAGTCGGTCGATCGGGCTTTGCAGCTTCTGAAATACATCGCCGATACCCCCGACGGTTCGGCGACGCTCGGGGAGCTCACCGATTTTATCGGCCTCGACAAAAGCAGCGTCTTCAGGCTTCTTGCGACGCTCTGGAAGCACGAATTGGTGAGGCAGGATCCAGGATCCCGCTCGTATCAGCTCGGTTTCGGCATCTATCGGCTCGCCGGTTCCCTGCAGGGCCGGCTTTCCATCACCGAGGTCGCCCGGCCCTATCTGAGGAAAATCGTCCGCGAGACGAAAGAGAACGCCCAGATCGCGGTGAGGTCCCAGAATCTCGCGGTTTTCATCGACCGGGAGAGGGGGTCTCGAACCCTTTCGGCGAACATGAACCCGGGCGATACCGAGGAACTCCACTGTACCGCCGTCGGGAAAAGCCTGATCTGCCGCCTGTCCCAGACCGAGCTCAAGGATATCCTCGGCGAAGGCCCCTTCGTTTCCTTCACGGATCGAACGCTTACCGATTACGATGCCCTCCTCGAGGACCTCAGGCTGACGAGGGAGCGCGGGTATGCAATCGACAACGAGGAGTACGAGATGCACGTGGTCTGCGTAGCCGCGCCCATCTACAACTACGATGGCCGGGCCGAGGCTGCCATCGGCATTTCGGGCCTCCGCGAGCGGATCGGGCCGAAGGTGACCGAGTACGGCGAGTTCCTGAGAGGGATAGCTGCGGAACTGAGCGAGAAGATCGGCAGCAAGGAAAAGGGGAAGCCTACTTCGGGGAAAGCTCCATCCTGAACACGAGGTCGTTCTCGTAATTGCCGAAGGTGCGACCGAAGAGGTTCATCCCTCCGAAGTTGGTGGCATCGGGTTTTACCCCGATCCTGACGATGAAAAAATCACAGCTGCGGATCTTGGCATCCGCCAAGGTCGCGTTTCCCGACCTGACGCCGTCGATGAACGAGCCCTCGTCCGAGATCCGCCAGGTCTTGAGAAAGCCGTACTGGGTGTTCTTCAAGTCCCACCATTTGGGCGTCAGCCGGCCGTACTCCCCTCCCATGTCTCCAGGACTGGTCCAGGTGCCGATCTCCACCCCGTTTATCCAGAGTGTGATATCCGAGGGCCAGTCGTTCTTGTACCCGGGGAATTCCGAACAGATTTCCGCAGTGACCGAGACCTCCTGTATCCTGCTCGAATCGGCGAGGTATTCCCGGGGGAACCGGTATTCGACGTAGCCGCGGCTGAACCATAGGAGACCGGCGGCGGCGCGTTTCGGGTTCAGGAAGGACTCGACGTGGTCGAAATACCCGATGATCGAGGTGTCGGAGAGCAGCCCGCAGGGCTGGGAAATCTGGACGTCGGTGTAGAGCCCGATGGGCATCTCGGTGACGACGAAGTTTTCCTCTTCGTAGTTCATGGTTTCACCGATGGGAAGCACGATCTCGGCGTACTTCAGGGAACACACCTTCTGGGAGCCCTTGCTGGCCGCTACCTGCTCGGTCACGATGAGGTCGGCCTTTTCGAGCAGCTGCACGTTGACGGTGCAGGTCGATTGGGGAATGTCGAGGGCTTCGGCAATCTGGTTGATATTCATCCGGTTCTTGGCAAGCAGCTCGAGGATCCTTCGTCTCAGATCCGAATCGAGGGCTCGTACGATGTTCGGCAGCTCGTGTTTTTCGGCCAGGTAGACTTTATTTCCCATTTTTCATCCGTTGCAGTTCAGAATGGGAGGATTATATCATATAATCCGAATACAATCAACTCGAAAACGCATTGACAATTGTTCCATACCATTAAAGCAGATAGCTGATATTCGCTGGAGGTTGACACGAGTCCGAAATCCTACTATTTTTGGTATATATCGGTTATTTGTGAAAGTATCAATAATATTAGATATTTAGGAGTAGCAGGATGACAACAACGATGCCCAGTATTCCAAGGCCCGAGTTTCCCCGGCCCGATCTCGAGCGATCGATCTGGATGAACCTGAACGGCGAATGGGAATTCGAATTCGATGATGAGGAATCCGGTGAACGCGCTTTATGGTATTCTCACGAAGATTTTTCCCGGAAAATCCTCGTTCCGTTTTGCTACCAGAGCAAGGCGAGCGGGATAAACGACCAGGCCGTTCACACCGTCGTCTGGTATCGAAGGGCCTTCGACCTGCCCGACGGATTCCGCAATCGGCGGACCATCCTGAAATTCGGCGCCGTCGATTACGAGGCGAAGGTCTGGATCAACGGGAAATATATCGGTTTGCACCGGGGCGGAAACACCTCGTTTTCGTTCGACATCACCCCGTTCGTGAAGAAAACCGGGAACGTCATCGCCGTGCGGGCCCTCGATCGGGAAGACCCGGCTCAACCCCGTGGCAAGCAGAGCTGGCGCCAAGGCGAGCGTTTCGGCTGCTGGTATACCCCCACCACCGGCATCTGGCAGACGGTCTGGCTCGAGGCGGTCGGATCCGTCTCGATCGACCATTTTCGGGCGACCGGCGACATCGACCGGAAATCTCTCCTCGTTGAAGCGAGCCTCGACGGCTGGGAGCAGGGAATCGAGCTCGTCGCCGAGGTCTCCCTCAAGGGCAAGCCCTTCAAGAGGGTTTCCGTCTCCGTTTCCGATTCGTCCCCCGTGCTGACGGTCGACCTCGGCTGGCCGGATGAGCTCGACGGATCCTGCTTCTGGACCCCCGAGTCCCCGAACCTGTTTGACCTCGAGCTTTCGGTGAGGAAGGGCGGACGGGAACTCGACCGGGTGAAGAGCTATTTCGGCATCAGAAAGATCGCGACCCGAAACGGCCTTTTCCTGCTCAACAACGTCCCGTACTTCGAGAAGCTCATTCTCGATCAGGGCTATTGGCCCGACAGCCTCCTGACGCCGCCCTCCGACGAGGCTCTCGTCGAGGACATCAAGCGCACGAAGGAATTCGGCTTCAACGGGGCGAGGAAGCACCAGAAGATCGAGGATCCCCGATACTACTACTGGGCCGACCGACTCGGCCTTCTCGTGTGGGGCGAGATGCCGGCCGCCTACTCTTTCACCGCCTCGGCCATCGGGAAGACGACGGCCGAGTGGCAGGAATTCATCAACCGCGACTACAACCATCCCTCCATCGTGACCTGGGTTCCCCTCAACGAATCCTGGGGCGTCTGGAACATCCTTTCGGACAAGAGGATGCAGGCCTATTCGAAGGCCCTCTACGCGCTGACGAAGGCGATCGACGGAACCCGTCTCGTCAGCTCGAACGACGGCTGGGAGCAGGTCGAAAGCGACATCTGCGCGATCCACGACTACGGCGCCTCGGGGGAGAAATTCCTGAAGAAGATTGCCGACAAGAAGCGCTACCTCGAAACCTTCTCCGACTGGAGGCTGATCTACGCCGACGGGAGTTCCTATTCCGACGAGCCGATCATCCTGACCGAGTACGGCGGAATCGCCTTCAAGAACATCAAGCCGGGCGAGTGGGGCTACCGCGAAACCGTCTCGAACCAGGACGAGTTCGTCGCCCGGTTCGCGAGCATGACCAGGGCCACCATGGATTCAGGCATGTTCTCCGGGGCCTGCTACACCCAGCTCACCGACGTGCAGCAGGAGGTGAACGGGCTCATGACGGCCGACCGGAAACCCAAGGTCGACCCCGCGCTGATCAAGAAGGTGTGGGAAGCCTGATCGTGGCAGTCCGGGACGGTCTTCGTCCCGGATTTTTTCCGTACAGGCCGGGCCGGTTCACGATGAGCGGGAGGAACCATGTCGGATCTTTTTGAAAGAATCGCTTCGAATCCGGTCCTTTCCCGGTACCGGGTCCCCGTCGTCTACGTGCTTTCGGGCGGAGCCTCGAGGGGATTCTGTCATCTCGGTATGATCGAGGCACTCGAGAAGCGAGGCGTCAGGCCCGACCTCGTCGTAGGCGCGTCGGCGGGAGCCCTTTTCGGCGCCCTTTACGCCTCCTACGGGAATGTGGCCGGTGTCTACAACCGGGTCGACGAGGTGCTCGCTTCTCCGGAGTTCAGATCGTTCGAGCAGAAGTATTTCGACAAACCCGAAGCCGAAGGGTCCAGGATCGGGCTCGAACGGTTCGTCGCCGGCGTGGCGGAAACCCTCAAGACCGGGATCCGCCTCGGCACGGCCATGATCACCTCGTCCATGATAGCCGAGCGCGACGCCTCGGCCCTGTTCTCCCGCATTTTTCGGGGCATCGGTTTCGAGGCGCTGAAAATTCCATTCGCGGCGGTAGCCGTGGACCTCGCGGAGGGAAGGCCCGTCATTCTCGGGCTTGAGGAAACGGTCGCCCCCGCGGGAGCGGCGGGGCGCGCCGTCGCCGGCTCCGAGGCTCTCGCCCGGGCCGTACAGGCATCGTCGGCCATTCCCCTTATCTTCCCGTCGGTCGAGTTCGGCGGCGCGGCCTTCGTCGACGGAGGGGTGATGGCGAACCTTCCCGTCCGGGAAGCGATGAGCCTTCTCGGGCGGGAAGCCCTCGTGATCGGCTTCGACGTGTCGCCCCCCGTGGGAAAGCCCGACCGGGAGCTTTCCAGCCTCGATCTCGCCCTCAGGCTCCTCGATCTCTCGATCCGGAGCAAGCAATCGGCCGACCGTGAACTCGTCGACGTCCTTTTCGATCCCGTCGACCGGCACTATCCCTGGTCCTCGTTCTCCGAGTATCGGGAATTCGTCGACCTGGGGCGGAACCATATGACCGAGCCGAGGCTTTCCGGCCTCGATTCGGCCTTGGTTGGGAAATGCCGCGAGGCGATAGGACGGGAAGGAAACATTCTCAGGCGGCTTTCGGCCTCGAGGCGGCTTCGCCGCGCCGTCGCTTCAAACCAACAAGCTTCGAGGAACTAATAAGGGTTCAAGGCCGGCCGCTTCTCACTTGGCGGTAATGGCGACGGCTTCGGGAAGCCGGCCGTCGCTTCAAACCAACAAGCTTCGAGGAACTAATAAGGGTTCAAGGCCGGCCGTCGCCTCACTTGGCGGTAATGGCGACGGCTTCATATTCTATGCGGTCGGGCGGATAGATGGACTGGGAGAGGACGGCGATGCGGTAGCCCGAGGCCTCGAATTCTTTGGCCTCTACGAAGAACTGCTTCAGGTTCGTCGCATGCTCCAGCGAGTCGGTCAGGGCCTTGTCCTGGGAGAGCACCAAGGTACCTCCCTGCCACAGGATGAGGTGGAAGGGGATTATCCTCACCTCGGCCGCGCCGAACCCCGCGGAGCCCGTTACGGCGGCTTCGGGGGCGGCCGCCTCGAGCGAGGCCGCCTTCGCCTCGAGCTTGATCATCCTCGCCTTGGTGTCGGGAACGGCCGAGCTGATGGCGAGACTCACCCAGTCGAGGAGCTTCGCCCTCACGGTGTGGATGTCGTGGAAATCCGCGATCGTCTGGATGTAGTCGATGCCTGCGATCGCCTTGGCGAGGCCCGAGACCTCCTTGAGGTACATGTTCCTCTGCACGTCGGGAACGTAGTACATCACGACGAGATGGACCTTCTTGCCGTCCGGGGCGTTGTACTCGATCCCCTCGGGCGACCAGCCCACCGCGCAGAGGAGCTCGCCGTTGAGCGGGGTGCGGCAATGGGGGCAGGCGACGCCCTTCCCCAGTCCCGTGTTGAACTCGGCCTCCCGATCGATGACTCCCTTGACGACGTCGGTCTTCGTCCCGATGTCCGGCACGGCCTCGATGAGGAGGGCGAGGAATTCCAGGGCCTTCTCCTTGTCGTTGTCCGGCAATTCCACCAATCGGCCTTCCTGCAGCGCATCCAGCAAGCTTCTCATGATTTACGACCTCCGAAATGTTTCTGGAATCGGGTCTTGACGATGTGGGTGAGGACCGCGTAGCAGACGAGGAAGGCCGCGATCCAGATCCAGAACGTTGCCGGAAGGGGTACCAGCCCGAAGAATCCCGCGACCGGCGTGTATGGCAGGGCGACCGCTATTGCGGCGACGGCAATCGAGGCTAACATCATCGGGAAACTCGCGATGCTCTGAAAGAAGGGAATCCGGTTCGTACGGATGATGTGGACGATCAGGGTCTGGGTGAGGAGGGATTCCGCGAACCATCCGGTGTGGAAGAGCTGCTCGTAGTAGAGCCTCATCTCCGGGGTCGTGCCCGGATGGCTCCACGCGGCGCAGTTGAAGAAGAAGAGCATGAGGGCGAAGGTCGCGTAGTCGAAGATCGAGGATATCGGCCCGATGAAGAGCATGAATTTCTTTATGTAGCCAATGTTCCATGACTGGGGCTTGTCGACGGCCTCGGGATCGACGGCGTCGAAGGGGATGCCGGTCTGCGAGACGTCGTAGAGCAGGTTGTTGAGCAGGATCTG
>DBTK01000130.1:23253-30146 GCA_002307015.1 Spirochaetaceae bacterium UBA1318 | reverse complement strand
TCGTAGAGGAGGTTATTGAGCAGGATCTGCACGGGCAGCATGGGCAGGAATTTCAGGAGGTAGGATCCGCCCACCACCGAGAACATGTTCCCGAAATTGGAGCTCGCACCCATCTTGATGTACTTGACGATGTTGTTGAAGAGTTTCCTCCCCTCGAGGATGCCGTCCTCGAGTACGAGGAGGTTCTTTTCGAGCAGGATGATGTCCGCCGACTCCTTCGCGACGTCGACCGCGGTATCGACCGAGATGCCGACGTCGGCCGCCCTCATCGCCGGGGCGTCGTTGATCCCGTCGCCGAGGAAGCCCACCACGTGGCCGGCCTCTTTGAGTCCGAGGATGATCTGCTCCTTCTGGGTCGGCGTCAGCTGGGCGAACACGTCGTTCTCCTCGACGACCTTCAGGAATTCCTCGTGATCGATGCCCTCGAGCCGCTTCCCGGTGACGACGCCAGCGGTTTCGAGTCCGACGTCCGCGCAGACCTTTCTCGTGACGAGCTCGTTGTCCCCGGTGAGGATCTTGACCCGGACGCCGTTGTCCTTGAGGGATTTGATGGCCGTTTCGGCGGAGTCCTTCGGCGGATCGAAGAAGGCGAGGTAGCCCAGCAGGATCAGGCCCGACTCGTCCTTGACCGAGAAGGTCTCCCTGAAATTCGGGAACTCCCCGTAGGCGATGGCGAGGACCCGGTAGCCCTGGGCCGAAAGCCTCATGTATTCCTCGGTGATGTCGTTCCTGATCACGTCGATCATCGGGAAGATGTCGTCGTCGATCTGGTACTTGTCGCAGGCCTGGAAGATAGCCTCGACCGAACCCTTGCAGATGAGGACGTGGGAAGACTCGTAGTCCAGGATCACGGACATCCGCTTGCGGGAGAAGTCGAAGGGGATCTCGTCCACCTTGCGGCAGGTTCGTTCGACGTCGAGGTCCTCGTTGCCGAGTATCGAGAGGTCGAGGAGGTTCCTCAGTCCCGTCTGGTAGTAGCTGTTCATGTAGGCGTATTTCAGCACGTCCTCGCTCGGGCGGTTGGTGACGTCGACGTGCTTCTCGAGGATCACCTTGTCCTGGGTGAGGGTTCCCGTCTTGTCGGTGCAGAGGATGTCGATCGCCCCGAGGTTCTGGATCGCCTTGAGCTTCTTGACGATGACCTTTTTCTTCGACATGGCGATCGCGCCCTTGGAGAGGCAGACGGTGACGATCATGGGCAGCATCTCGGGGGTCAGGCCGACGGCGACGGAGAGCCCGAAGAGCAGGGCTTCGACCCAGTTGTGCTTGGTGAGGCCGACGATGAGGAAGGTGACCGAGACCATGATCAGCATCAGGCGGACCATCAGCCTGACGAAGGACTTCAGCCCCTTGTCGAAATCGGTCGGATCCTTCGGCGCGGTGATCGCGGCGGAGACGCTGCCGAGGAAGGTCCTCATGCCGGTATTGACCGCGACCCCCCTGGCTGCCCCCGAGACGACGGTCGATCCCTGGAAGCAGGCGTTCGGGAGGGAGAAGGTCGAGGTGCCCTCGGTGCCGGGGGAGGGGTCCTTTTCCACCGGCATGGATTCGCCGGTCAGGGCCGACTGGCTCACGTAGAAGTCCTTGGCGGCGAGGATCCTGAGGTCGGCAGGGATGATGGAACCGGCCGCGAGAACGACGATGTCCCCCGGGACGATGTCGCTCATCGGCACCTCGGCTTCCTTCCCCTCGCGAAGGACGACGGCGCTCGCCTGGACCATCTCCTTGAGCCTGTCGGCCGCGTCCGAGGAGCGCTGTTCCTGGAACCAGGCCAGGAGGACGCTGATCAGGATCATGCCGCCGACGACGATGGCCGCCCTGAGGTCGCCCATGAGAAGCGAGACGATGCAGATCACGAGGAGCTGGATGACCAGGGGATCCTTCACCCGGTCGAAGATGTTCAGGAAGAATCCGCGCCGCTTTTCGCCGGAGAGGAGGTTCGGCCCGAATTCCCTCTGGCGGTCTTCGAACGCCTCGGCCGAAAGCCCGGTTTTCCCCGTCCCCAGTTCGGCGAGGGCCTCGTCCGCCTCGAGGAGGCAGACCGTCCTGAACCTTGTTTCATACTCGGGATTCGCTTTTGCCGCGGATGCGAGCATGGCCGTGAAGCCCGAGGCGTTCGAACCGGCACTCGATGATGATTTCCTGGGGAAGTTGCCCATTGCCCGAATCCTCCGCGTATAATAGTAGTTCATTGCGGAGGGGTTTTGGCAATAAATCCTTCGCCGAAACGCTTAATCGGATCCGGTTTTCCCCGATTCCGCACCGAGGACGATGCAGGCCTCGCGGGGAAAGGAGATGGAAAGCTCTTCCCCGATGGAGGGGAGGACGAGGCGGGGATCGTTGAAGCTGTCCATCGAGATGTCGTTCCCCTTCGTCTTCACGATCATTCTCACGATGGAGCCGAGGAAGACGACGTTGGCGAGTTTTCCCCTGATCCGGTTGAAATCCGGGGTCCCGGTTTCCGTGCCGAGGGCCTCGGGCCTCACGGCGAGCTTCACCCGGGTGCCCTTCGCCTGGGCGACCGGGGCTGAGGCGAAGATTTCCTGGCCGTCGAGGAGGAGTTTTCCCGATCCCGGATCGGCGACCGAGGCTTCGAGGAGGTTGAGGGTGCCGATGAAGGATGCGACGAAGGGAGTCGCCGGCCGGTTGTAGATCTCGAAGGGGGTCCCGATCTGCTCGATTTTCCCCTTGTTCATGACGACGATACGGTCGGATATCGAGAGGGCCTCTTCCTGGTCGTGGGTGACGTAGACCGTGGTGATGCCGAGCCTTCGCTGTATGTCCTTGATCTCGGCGCGGAGCTGGATGCGGATCTTGGCGTCGAGGGCCGAGAGGGGTTCGTCGAGGAGGAGGACCGAGGGCTCGATCGCGAGGGCCCTGGCGAGGGCGACCCGCTGCTGCTGGCCGCCCGAGAGCTGGTGGGGGTAGCGGACGCCGAATTCCTCCATGCGTATGATGGCGAGGAGTTCGGCGACCCGCTTGGCGATGGCGGCGGGTTTCTTTCCGGCCACCTTGAGGCCGAAGCCGATGTTGCCGTTCACGGTCATGTTTGGAAACAGGGCGTAGTTCTGGAAGACCATGCCGACGTCCCGCTTGTTCGCGCTCACCCCGACGACGTCCCTGCCGTCGATGACGATGGATCCGGAGGTCGGGGTCTCGAAACCCGCGATCATGCGCAGGGTCGTCGTCTTGCCGCATCCCGATCCGCCGAGGAAGGAGACGAATTCCCCCTCGGCCACGTCCAGGTTGAAATCGCTCACGACGGTGTTCCGCCCGAAGCGCTTGACGATATCGCTCAATTCAAGAAATGCCATTTGTTTCTCCGTTCAATGCGATTTCCCGCAGCCCCTCGGCCGCGGGAGGCTTCAATGCGTACCCGCCACTCCCGAATCCTCGCCCCCGAGACCCCTCGTGACCGCATGGATGATGGCCGTAGAGCCCCAGGTGAGGGTGAAGCTGATGATGGCGAGAGCCGCCGGTTCGTAGGCGAGGTCCCGGCCGACGAGGGCCATGTAGGGGCCGAAGGCCGGCCAGGCGAGCATGACGGCGAGGGTCAGCTCGCCCATCACCGTCGAGAAGGTGAGGAAGGCCGCGCTCAGAAGGGCCGTGCGGAGGTTCGGCAGTATCACCCTGAAAAAGGTCACGCCCCAGTGGGCGCCCAGGCTCTGCGAGGCCTCGGTGAGCCCCTTGAGGTCCACCGCGCGAAGCCCCGAGTCGACGGCGCGGTAGATGTAGGGGAAGGAGAGCACGATGTAGCCCGCCACGAGAAGTACGGGGCTCGTCACGAGGGTGAACGGGGGCTTCGAATAGGTCCTGATCAGGCCGAACACGAGGACGATCGGCGGGATCACGAAGGGCAGGAGGGCGAAGGTCTCCATCAGGGGCTTCGCCTTCGGTATCCTGAGGTAGATCCAGATGGCCGTCGGGACGATCAGGGCGAGTCCCGCGAGGATGGTGAAGCCCGACATGGCGAGGGAAAACCCGAAGGTCTTCAGGAATTGGGGATCGTGAAAGACGTGGTCGTAGGCCGCGAAACTCAGCACGTCCTTTTTGCCGTGCAGGGAAAAAAGGAAGACGGCGAAAAGCGGAACGAAAAAGTAGAGGAAGCCGAGTATCGTCCAGAGCCAGGGAAGGAATTTCAGCTTTTTCATGCGACCCACCTCGAAGCCCGTTTCTGGAGGGCCGAATACGCCATGATGCAGACCAGCATGATGATCACCATCCCGAGGGCGAGGGCGTAGCCGAGGTTGGGGTCGTGGAGGACGTCACCCCTGATCTGGGCGCCGATGAGGATCGGGACGAGGTTGAGGAGTCCTCCGGTCAGGGCATAGGCCGTGGCGTAGGCGCCGAAGGCGTTCCCAAAGAGGAGGATGAAGGAGGCGAGCAGCGAGGGAAGGAGAACCGGCAGGGCGACGTAGCGCCAGTACTGGAGGTTCGACGCCCCGAGGTTTTCGGAGGCCTCGCGCCATTCCCTTTTCATGCCGTCGATCGAGGGCTCGATGATGAGGACCATGAGCGGCAGCTGGAAATAGAGGTAGGTGAGGCAGAGTCCCCAGAAGCTGTAGAGGCTGAACCCGGCGTCGTAGAGGCTGATCCCGAACACCAGCTGGATGATGGCCGTCACGAGCCCCATTCGGCCGAGGGTCGAAATGAAGGCGAAGGCGAGGGGGACACCGGCGAAGTTCGAGGCGACACCCGAAAAGGTCGTGAGGAAGGCCCTGACCCATTTCGGCAGTCCTCCCTTGATCACGGCCCAGGCCATCAGGAAGCCGAAAAGGCAGCCCGCGGCTGCCGTCGCGAGGCTGATCTGGACCGTCACCATGTAGGATCTGACGATGTTGGGCCTCGCCAGGTTCAGGATGTTCTTGAGGGTGAAATTCCCCTTGCCGTCCTGGAAACTGCCGACGAGGATGTTGCCCGCCGGCAGCAGCATGAAGGCCACGGCGAAAAGGAGGAAGGGCAGGATGCCGAACCAAGCCTTCGCACCCGGGGATCTCATCCCCCGGTGCGGGAACCTGGAAGGGGGGCGCACCGCCGGTGCGCCCCCCGATAACTTTTTGGATTGCATGCTTGGATGAGCCTATTTTTTCTGGACGTCGACGCCGACGGTGGAATCCCAGTTGTCCGCTATCGCCTGCTTGGCGGCATCCTGCTGGGCAATGGTCGGGAACACGGCCTTGACGTAGTTCTCGGCCGGAGGAAGGGCCTTCGCGACGTCGGCGGGAATCACCTTGCGCTTGGCGAGGTCGTTGAACCGGGCGGGGTGCCCGTAACCCTTGAGCCAGATGATCTGGCCTTCGTCGGAATAGATGTACTCCATCCAGAGCTTGGCTGCGTTCGGGTGAGGGGCGTAGGCGCTGATGGCCTGGATGTAGACCCCGGCGACGACGCCGGTCTGGGGGATGATGACGGCGATGGTGGGGTTGCCGGCGCTCTTGTCGCGGTTCGAGAGGGCGTTGTAGTCCCAGCGCACGGTGATCGGGGTTTCGCCCGAGTCGACGGTTCCCGGAACGGCGATGAGCGGAACGAAGTTGCCGACCTTGTTGAGCTTGGCGAAGAAGTCGAGGCCCGGCTTCACGTTGTCGAAGCTTCCGCCGTTGGCGACCGCGGCCGCGCCGATGGTCATAATGGCCTGGTTCGCCGTGCGGGGATCGCCGGAGAGGGCGACCTTGCCCTTGTACTCGGGCTTCAGGAGGTCGGACCAATCCTTGGGCAGGTTCTTGACCACGGCCGTGTTCACCTCGAAGGCGAGGGCGCCGTAATAGTCGCCGTACCAGTAGCCGTCGGCGTCCTTGATCGCGTCGGGAATGGTGCTCCAGGTGGAAACCTTGTAGGGGGCGATGAGTCCGTCGGCCTTGGCCTGGGGACCGAAGGAGAGGCCGACGTCGATGACGTCCGGGGCCTGGGGACCCTTGTTGTCCTTGTTCGCCTTGATGGCCTCGATCTCCTCGCCCGAGCTTCCGTCGGGATTGAGCTCGTTCACCTTGATGCCGTACTTGTCCGAGAACTTCTGGATCATTTCGCCGTAGTTGACCCAATCGTGAGGCAGGGCGATGACCGTCAGCTGGCCCTCTTTCTTGGCAGCCGCCGTCAGGGCGCCGAGGTCCGCGCTTTTCGTCTGCGCCGAAACTCCCACGGCGATGATCGTCGCCGCGAGGAGGCCGAAAATGGCGATGGATGACTTTTTCATGCTCGCTCCTTGTTTCTTCTTGATGAGCGGACCCAGGTCCGCACCGTAAGAATCATGGAAGTTTGTTAGGATATCGTCACGATTGTGTTCGTATCCGGTTAATGAGTTAGGCTTGTCTCATGGCTGCAATTCCAATATTGGGCGCGAGGCACGGATTTGCAAGGACTTCCCGGGGATTTCGCGCGGGGATCCCCTACCGCTTGTGTCGGTTCAGCCGCCTCTCGAGAAGTCGGACGAGGAGGGAAAGGCTCACCGTCAGGACCAGGTAGAGGAAGGCGATCACGTTGTAGGTTTCGAAGAATTTGAAGGTCGATGCCGAGTAGACCTTGCCGAGCTGGGTGACGTCCTGGACGCCGAGGGCGGAGACGAGGGCCGAGTCCTTGATCATGGCGACGAACTCGTTCCCGAGGGGAGGCAGCACGTTCCTGACGGCCTGGGGAAGGATGATGGAAACCATCGCCCGGCTTCTCGACATGCCCAGGGCGAGGGCCGCTTCCATCTGGCCCTTGTGGATCGATTCGATGCCCGCCCTGAAGATCTCGGAGATGAAGGCCGAGTACCCGATCGTGAGGGCGAGGATGGCCCTTCCGGTAAAATCGAGCTGACGGATGCTGATAGGTTTGGAGAATCCGGCGCGGATGAGGGGACCGATGGTCCAGTTGATGAAATCGACGAGGCCGGGAGCGCCGACGAAGGCGATGTA
>DBTK01000130.1:924-22984 GCA_002307015.1 Spirochaetaceae bacterium UBA1318 | reverse complement strand
TGTAGTAGAGGATGACGAGCATCGGCACGCCCCGAACGATCTCGACATAGAAGGTCGAGACCTCCCGAAGCACCCGGAGCGGCGAGACGCGCATCAGGCCGAAGCCGAGGCCGAGGGCGACCGAAAAGAGGTAGGCGAGCACCGATACCCACAGGGTCGTGACGAGGCCCGTGCTCGTCGCCCTGAAGATCAGGCGGTAGTCCGCGTTGCTCGCGATGTACCAGACCATCATGAGGGCGATGAGGATGGCCGCGAGGAGCCAGTAGGGAAGCTTCGCGAGCCGCTCGGTCAGCGGGATGATGCGCGGCGAGCCGGCGGTTCTCCGCGAGGAGCCCGCGTTTTCCGGCGACGGACTGGCTGTTCTTTTATCGGTGCGATGGTGAAATATCATGGATTCCCGTTCGGATAGGCGGCCGGCTTGAGGCCGGCCGCCCGATCATCGATTCGAAGGCGGGTTCTCTACCCCGCGGCATGCAATCGGACCTACTTGCTGCCTGCCACGTTGTACTCGTAGAACCATTTGACGTTGAGTTTGTCCAGGGTGCCGTCGGCCTTCATGGCGGCGAGGGCCGCGTTGAAGGGGCCGGTCAGGTCGGATCCGGTCTTGAAGATGAAGCCGAAATTGTCGGTCCCGAGCGGACCGCCGACGCTTTTCAGCTTGTCGGGGTTCGCGCCGATATAGCCCTTGGTCGATGCGGCGTCCATCAGCACCATGTCGACGTCTCCCGCGAGAAGGGCCTGGACGGTCGCGCCGAAGGTCTCGAAGAGCTTGATCCTTGGATTCTTCTCGTCCCCGTCGAGGACGTTGTAGACGGCGACATAGAAGTTGGTCGTCCCGGCCTGGGCTCCGATCAGGAGTTTGGGATCCTTGGCGAAATCCTTCTCGTCGCTGAAGCGGGTTTCGTTCTTGCGGACGAGCATGAACTGCTGGGACACGAGGTAGGAATCGGAGAAGTCGACCTGCTTCTTGCGCTCGTCCGTGATCGAGATGCCGTCCATGCCGACGTCGTACTGGCCCGACCTGACGGCCTGGATCATCGTATCCCAGCTGCACAGGTTCCAGCTGATCTTGGCGTTCAGCCTTTTGCCGATCTCGTTGACGCAATCGTATTCCCAGCCGATTCCCTTGCCGGTTTTCGGGTCGGTGAAGTTGAGCGGGGTGTAGGCGTTTTCCGTGACGGCGGCGATGGTCCGCCCCTTCAGGTCGGGCAGCTTGGCGGTCTGGGCGAAGGCGCCCTGAACCGTGAGAATGAGGCCGATGGCCGCGAGGATGGCGAAGGCTTTTGTCCGTGGCTTTTTCATGATCCCTCCTTTAAAAAGTAACGTCGTTACTTAAACACCACTTCGAGTGTATCCGCCGGGAGAAACAGGGTCAACCTGTTTTCTGTCCCGCCGCGATTATTATCGCGCCGCGACTACTGTCCCGCCGGGTCATCGCCGGAAAATCTTCCTGAGCTGGTTGACGACGGCCGTGAGATCGCGGGGCCAGGGGGACTCGAAGACCAGCCGTTCGGCGGTGACCGGGTGGGTGAAGGCGATGGATCGGGCGTGCAGGGCCGTGCGCGCGAGGAGGGGTTTTTCCTCCCAGGAATCGCCGTGCCAGGACCGCTTGAGCTGGGAGAGGAGGATGGGTTTCCCGTCGCCATAGAGGGGATCGGCGACGATGGGGTAGCCTGCCGCGGCGAGATGGGCCCTGATCTGGTGGGTCCTTCCCGTTTCCGGTTCGGCACGGAGGAGGGCGTAGGGACCGAGCTTCTCGACTACCGTGAATCGGGTTATCGCGTCCTTGCCCCTCGAGCGGTCGACGACGGTGCGATGTTCCCTGTCTCCGTCGGCGCGGAGGGGAAGGTCGATGGCCGTTTCAGTCCATTCGGGGAATCCCCGCACCAGGGCGTCGTAGGTCTTGCGCACCTCCCGCTCGGCGAACTGGGCGTTCAGGATCTTGTGAGCCTCGGGTGTCCTTGCGAGGACGGTGATGCCGCTCGTGTCCCTGTCGATCCGGTGGACGGGGTAGAGCTTGCCCCAGGCCTCAGCCAGAAGGATGGGCAGGGGGATTTCGTCCTTTTCATAGCGGTCGGGGGTGCACGGTATGCCCGAGGGCTTGTCGACGACGAGGATGGAGTCGTCCGAGTGGATGATCGCGATTTGTTCCTTGCTCATAGCGGGTGAGTATACCCCCGGTGGAATGGGGGCGCAAGCCGCCGCCGGACTGACGAATGTCGGGCGCCGAGCGGTAGGAGCCGCCCCTTGGGAAAGGGTTCGTCGGATCCGGGCTGTCAGTCCAGCTTGAAACTGACCGTGAATCTGGTACGGGCACCCCGGGAATAGACCGCCGAACCGCCCAGCTGGTTGGCGAGCATGTAGACGAGGGAAAGCCCGAGCGATTCGCACTGCGTCGGATCCATTCCCGCCGGCAGGCCGACCCCGTTGTCTGAGACGACGAGCTCGACGGTTCCTTCGTGGGCACGGTGAAGGTCGATCCTAACCTCGGGGGCCTCGGGTCGCAGCTCGTTGGGGAAGGCGTACTTGAAGGAGTTGGTCAGGAGCTCGTTCACGATGAGTCCGCAGGTGATGGCCCGGTCAATCGTCAGGTAGATCTCCTCGGCGTCGACGCGGAGCTCGACCTCCCTCTCGGAAACGCGATAGCTGTCGCGCAGGTCCCGGGCGAGGGAGGTGATGTAGGAGGCGAAATCGATCTTCTCGAAATCGTTCGACTGGTAGAGCCTCTCGTGGATCAGGGCCATCGTATGGACCCTGTTCTGGCTTTCGCTGAACATCCTCCGGGTCTCGGGGTCGGGGATGTTTTTTTCCTGGAGGTGGAGAAGGCTGATGATCACCTGGAGGTTGTTCTTGACCCGGTGGTGGATCTCCTGCAGCAGAAGCTCCTTCTCCCTGAGCGATTCCATGATCACCCGCGCCGTTTCCCTCTGCTCCGTAACGTCCCTCAGGATGCAGCCGGTCATCTTTCCCTCTTTGACGGATATCGGGAAGGGGGTCTGCTCGATGATCCGCAGGGTTCCGCCCGTCCGCCTGAAAATCGACTCGAAAGATTCCATTTTTTCCCGTGCGCCGCCGTCGATGACCGTTTCCCATCTGGCCTTGATGAGCCGATAGCCCTCCTCCGTTCGGGCCGTCTCCGGGAGCATTCGGAACTCCCAATCCCAGATGTCGCTTCCGAGGTGGCTTTCCGGTCCGAATCCGGTCATGCTCTCGAGCGCGGAATTGCAGTCGACGATCCTGCCCGAGCCGTCGATCAGGATGATGCCCTCCGTCGATTGCTCGACGATGCTTCGGTACCTCGCCTCGCTTTCCTTGAGGGCCATTTCCGCCTTCCTCCTTTCGGAAAGGTCGACGATCGAGACGATCACCCTCGCCCAGCTTTCCTCGTAGCCGGGGACGACGCCCAGCCTGAACTGGACGAAGACGCGCCTGCCCTCCCTCGTCCTGAACACGGATTCCCCTTCGAAGGAGGCCAGGCCCGAGGCGAGGGCGATGAGCTCCGGCCTCAGCATGCCGAGGTCCTCCTCGTCGAAGATCGTCGCCAGGCTGTCGAGAATCTCCGCCTTCTCGGTGCAGCCGAGAAGCGTGAGGGACGCGGGATTGACGTCGAGAACCTTCATGTGGGTGGCGAAGGCGGCGACGCGCTCTGGTGGTTCGAAGAAGGCCGCCCAGTCGACGACGCCCCGGGCGCGGGCTTCCTCGACGAGGCGTTTGATTTCCGAAAAATCCTCTTCCCAAATCGAAATCGGAGAATTCTCGAAAAAGCCCCTCATCCGGCGCTCGCTTTCGCGCAAGGCGGCGATGGTCGCTTCGAGACGGCGGATCATCGTGTTGAACGCGTCGGTAACCAGGACCAGCTCCCCTCGCGCGTCGTATGGCAGCACGAGGGAGGCCTGGCCGGGATTCTCGGCATCCATCGCGGAGAGCTGCCGGGCCATATCCCGGAGCGGACTGCCGAGGAAGCGTTCGATGGTGATGGCGAGGAGGCCGGAAAGGAGGGCGACTATCAGGGCGGTGCGCATGAGGCTCGACCGGACGGTTTCGGCTACCCGCTCCCGTTCCTCGCGGAGCGAGGGGTAGAGGACGAGGCTGCCCAGGTTTACGTCGGCCGCATCCTTGCGCCGGTAGATCAGGGGATAGAGTCGTGCCGGGGCCGCCGTGGATTCCGCCACGAAGGAAGCCCCCGCCTCGCCAGAAGGGGTTTCGACGCCGTCGAAGCCGTAGCGCACCACGTTGTTGTCGCCGCGCAGCTCGACCCTGCTCACCGCGGGATTCGCGACGAGGCCGTCGAGGATCAGGACGATGGTGGTCTGGTCGTAGACCCATACGGCCTTGGTCAGGGCCGGAAGGTTGGTCTCGCCGAGCCTGCCGATCTGGATTTCGGTTTTCTTCCTGACGTCCCCGGAGACGGTCAGCGCTTCGATCATCGTGAAGAGGGCGGCCGCGGCCAGATAGAGCCCGACGCAGAGCGCGATGATCCTGGCGCCAAGCCCTCGCCCTTCAATCCATTTTGCCGGAAACATCGCCTACCTCCGACGAAGGTCGTCTGTGCGGGGCTGTTTCGGTCCTGTCCGCAGTCCTCAAACCCGAGCGGTCGAATGAACCCGATATCGGCGACCCTGTCCGTGTCGATACCAGTGAGTGGATTCCGTGGAATGTCCGCCGTCAGTCTCCGAATTACAGTATCAGTATCTGCGATGGAAAAGCGAAAAGCAAACGAAGTTCGGTCAGGTGGATTCCCTCAGGACGAGTTCGGGGCGAATCGCAGGCAGGGGCTCGAGAACCTTTCCCTCGCCGAGGGCGAGGAGGCGGGTCATCGCGACCCTGCCGAGGGCGGATATGTCCACCCTCATGGTGCTCAGTGAGGGCCGGACGAGGGCCGCATAGGGCACGTCGTCGGCTCCGATCACCGCGATGTCTCCGGGGACGGAACGTCCGGCATCCTTGAGCTCTCGCATCGCCCCTATGGCAACGAGGTCGTTGTAGGCGACGACGGCATCGATGGGAATGTTTCGCCCGAGAAGGAACCTCATGGCTGCGGCTCCCCCGTCGAGGGTCGGTACGCTCCTTCTGACGAGCTCGGGGTCGGGGTCGAGTCCCCCCTCCTTGAGGCCCTGGCAGTATCCTGAGAATCGCCGCCGTCCGCTCATGGATGTCGTCGGACCCGCGAGGAAGGCGATCCGTTTCCGGCCCGAACGGATGAGATAGGCGACGGCCTCGGCGGCCCCCGCCCGATCGTCGACGTTGACCGCGTCCACCCGCGGTCCTGCCGTTTCCCGATTGACGAGCACGGCCGAGTCGAACCTCATGACGGCCGCCGCGAGAGTTGCGATCGGAAGTCGCGATCCGGCTACGATCACCCCGTCGATCGACTCGCTTTCCAGCGAGTCGAGGGCGGCCCTTTCGAGGGCGGGGTCTTCGTCGGTGTTCATGATGAAGAGGTTCTTGTCCTCCGATCGTGCGACGTCGCTCGCCGCCTTGGCGAGGATGGCGAAAAAGGGATTCGAGATGTCGGGCAGTACTATCCCGAGGGTCGAGGTCTTGCGGCTCGCGAGTCCCCTGGCTATGCGGCTGGGGCGGTAGCCCAGGTCGGCCGCTTTCTCGAGCACGCGACGGCGCACCTCGGCGCTGACGCCGGGGCGACCGTTGATCGCGCGGGAGACGGTCATCATCGAGACGCCGGCCGCTGCGGCCACGTCCTCCACGGTGCATCGTTGATTTCCCATAATGTGGACGAAGTTTATCATTGACAATTGGGGAAAATCAAGCAATCATTACGCTAGCGCTAACGCAAATTCCCGATTCTGAAAGAGGAGGCTGTTGTGATGAAGGTACATTCCAGGTTACGTGTCTTGGTCCTACTGCTAATCGCCTCATTGCTCCTCGCCGCCAACGCGGCGGCACAGGTTACCGTCGCCAAGCCGGTGAAGCTGAGCATCATCGACGTGGCGGGCAATCTCCAGCTCTCGAAGCCGGCGATCGAGGCCTTCAAGGCCGCGAACCCGAAACTCGTCGCGGACATCGAATACATCTCGCTGACCGCCCCCGAGCTGCCCTCGAAGATCAAGGCTCAGCAGATGGCCGGAAACATGGATACGACGATGGTGCTCACCGGCTACGATGCCATGGCCTCGGGCATGGACCAGGGCATCTACGAACAGCTGATTCCCAAATATTCGGCGGATTTCGCGACGGCCATGGCGAACTATCTGCCCGGAGCGAAGGCCGCCTACGACCTGTTCAAGGGCTACGGCATCGCCTACGTCTTCTGCCCGGGCGGACCCATGCTCACGTACAATCCCGACAAGGTGCCGAATCCCCCGAAGACCCCGGCGGAACTTCTCGCCTGGGCCAAGGCCAATCCCGGCAAGTTCCTCTACGCCCGGCCCGCGAACTCCGGTCCCGGCCGCGCCTTCCTCCAGGGACTTCCCTACATACTCGGCGACAAGAACCCCCGCGATCCCAAGACCTGGGACAAGACCTGGGCCTTTCTCAAGGAACTCGACAACTACATCGACTACTATCCCTCCGGCACGGGCATCACCTTCAAGGAACTGGGCGAGGGAACGCGATGGATGATCGCGAGCCACCTCGGCTGGGACATGAACCAGCGCATTCTCGCCACGATTCCTGCGACCTACCAGGGCCTCTTCCTTGACAACACCACCTGGGTCACCGATTGCCATTTCATGGCGATCCCCAAGGGCCTCGACAAGGATCGCCTCGCGGTCACCGTCGAGCTCATGAAGTGGCTTATGCTGCCCGCCCAGCAGGCGGTCACCTACGACAACGGCTACTTCTATCCCGGCCCCTCCATCAAGGGCGTGGGCATCGACATGGCGCCCGAGAAGAGCCAGAAGGCGGTCAAGTCGGCCATCCGTCCCGCCTACGAGCAGGCCATCGTGAAACTCCCGAGCACCACCCAGCTGGATCAGACCGCCCTCGTCGAGGCGATGGACATGTGGGACCAGCTTGTCGGAGCCAAGGTCAAGAAATAGTTCAAGATGGTGTCGAAAAGCCGATCGCGGCCTTTTCGACACCGGTTGCCAAGGACGCCGCTGAACCGCGGCACGAGGACCGCATGAAGGAATTTGAACGCATCACGGTGAAGCGAATGACGAAGCGGTTCGGCGACAGGGACGCCGTCCACGATTTCTCGCTCGAGTTCTTCAGGGGGGAGTTCGTGACCTTCCTCGGGCCCTCGGGCTGCGGGAAGTCCACGGCGCTCAACTGCATCACCGGCCTCATCCCGATCACGAGCGGCGAGATCTTCATCGACGATGAATGCATCGACGATTCCCGGAACAAGGTCCCGCCGGAGAAGCGGGAGTTCGGGATGGTCTTCCAGAACTACGCGCTGTTTCCCCACCTCACCGTTTACGAGAACGTCGCGTTCGGCCTCAAGCTCAGGAGATTCCCCCGGGCCGAGGTGGAGAGGAAGGTGGGGGAGGCGCTCAAGCTCGTCCACCTCGAGGGCTACGCAGCCAAGTATCCGACTCAGATGTCGGGAGGCGAGCAGCAGCGCGTCGCCATAGCCCGCTGCATCGTGCTCGAGCCCCGTCTCCTCCTTCTGGACGAACCGCTTTCCAACCTGGACGCCAAGCTCCGCGTCGAGCTCCGATACGAACTCAAGGCCCTCCACGAGAGGCTCAAGGTGACGACGATCTACGTCACCCACGACCAGACCGAGGCCCTCGCGCTTTCCGACAGGATCGTCGTCCTGAAGTCGGGGAGGATTCAGCAGGTGGGCTCCCCCGTGGATATCTTTTCCAATCCCGCCAACCTCTTCGTCGCCGATTTCGTGGGCTACAAGAACGCGTGGAGGACGACGATCGATTCCCTGAATGAGACGCCCGAGGGCCTCTCGGCGCGGATAAGGGTCCAGGGCTCGGCCATCGAGGCGAGGCTTCCCTATCCGGAGGGGGATCCCCGTCGCCTCGGCCTCGTCGAGGCCTTCAAGGCCGGAAGCCCCGTGAGGACGGCGATCCGCCCGGAGGACATCGACGTCGGCAGCTTTCCCGGCATGAACGCCCTCCGCTGCATCGCCGATCTCGTGGAGTATCAGGGCCACGCGAGCCAGGTGAGCGCCTCGTTCGGAGACTCCGGCGGAGAGCGCGTGAGGGTCGACCTCCGCGCGACGGCGCCCATCCGCGAGGGAGAGACCGTGGAGGCCGCGATCGATCCCGGCAAGATCCTGCTTTTCCCCGAGGCTCCGGACGAGGCCGCCGCCAATGATGCGGGCGCCGCTCCGGGGCGGAAGGGCAGGAAGCCGAAGGGGAGGGTTTCGTGAGGGGCTCGGCGAGGAGCGGGGCCTTCATCCTTCTCATCCCCGCGATCGTTTTCATCGTCCTCCTTTTCGTCTATCCCTTCGCCTACGGTCTCTATCTCAGCCTGACCACCGCCGACGGGGCCTTCAGTCTCGGCAACTATATCCGCTTCTTTACGGACGGCCGGGACCTGAGGACCATCTGGACGACGCTTTCCATCGCCGTTCCCATCACCTTCATCAACGTCGGCCTCGCCGTGCCCTTTGCGTACTACATGAGGAGGGGCGTGCGGGGCGAAAGGATCATCACCTTCTTTCTGATCGTGCCGATCACCCTCGGCACCGTTCTCGTCTCCGAGGGGATGCTTTCGTACATGGGACCGAACGGGTGGCTCAACCAGCTGCTCATCGCCCTCCACCTCGCGAAGGACCCGGTCAGGTTCACGCACAACTACCTGGGCGTCGTCATCTCGCTCGGGCTCCAGGGCTTTCCCTACGCCTTCCTGATGCTGCTCGGCTACGTTTCCGGCATCAGTCCCGATCTCGAGAAGGCGAGCCAGATGCTCGGCGCGTCGAGGATCCAGACCTTCTGGAAGGTCCTCTTCCCCCTCATGGTGCCGGGGATCGCGATATCCTTCTGCCTCAACTTCGTCATGGCCTTCTCCGTGTTCCCCTCGGCCGTTCTCCTCGGTCAGCCCTCGGGGCCGACGAGGGTCATCGCCATCGCCTCGTACCAGTGGGCCTTCGAGAAATTCAACTTCAACGCGGCGTCCGCCATCTCGATGATCATGGCGGCCATCGAGCTCCTCGTCATATCCATCGTCCTCGTCTGGAGGAGCAGGATGTACCGGGGCGTATCCGTCGTGGGAAAGGGGTGATCATGCACGGCAAGATAAAGCTTTCGGGGGCGCTCTTCGCGGTCGCCATCGTGATCTACGTCGGCAACGTTCTCGGCATCCTCTTCACCGTCATACTCAACTCGCTGTCGAAGGGATGGTACTCAGGCCTCCTGCCGAAGTTCCTCACGGGGGAGTGGTACCAGTACGTCTCGGCCGACCACGACATCCCGAACCTCCTCATGGTCACCTTCACCGTCGCGATCGTCGACGTCCTCCTGTCCCTCCTCATCGCGTTCCCTGCGGCCTACGCCCTGGCGCGGAACGAGTTCAGGGGCAAGGGGCTTCTGCTTTCGCTCTTCATGCTTCCCATGATCGTACCGCCGATGGCCTACGGAATTCCCCTCGCCATGCTCTGCTACAAGTTCCACCTCGCCGCCCGGATCACCGGGGTCATCCTCGTGAACCTCGTTCCCATCGTACCCTTCATGATCCTGGTCCTGATGCCCTTCATCGAGCAGGTGGGGACCAACCTCGAGTCGGCGGCGAAGATGCTCGGGGCCAGCCGCCTGACGATATTCAGGAAGATCCTGATTCCCCTGACCCTGCCGGGGATGCTCACCGCGGGGATCCTTTCCCTCGTCAAGGCGATCTCGATGTTCGACCTCACCTACCTCGTGGCGGGGGGCAAGAGCCAGACCATCGTCGTCGCCCTCTACGCCGACGCCTACGCCGCGGGAGCCCGGCCTCCCCAGTCGGTCGACGCGCTCGCGGTCATCTACTTCCTGATCGCGATGGTCAGCCTCGTCGTCGCCCTCAAGTTCGTGAGCCCGACCCAGATGGTCTTCAAGCTGAAGTAAGGAAACGTGAAGTGAAAACTCCCACGGCATCCGAGCTCGACCTTCTCGCGCGGGGGCCGATATTCTTCGAGCCGAACCGCGTGTCCCGAACCTACCGGGGAGGGAAGCTCCTCGCCTCGATGCGAGGCCTCGTCGAGGACGACGGCGGGAAACCCGAAGAGTGGATAGCCTCGACCGTGAGGGCGAGGAACCTCGGGAACCCCGGGCTGTCGGAGGGGCTTTCGGCCGTCGAGGGCCTGGGGCTTTCCTTCGCGGAACTCGTGAGCCTGAGGAAGGCCGAGATCTTCGGGGGAGGGGATGACGTCGGGCTTCTCGTGAAATTCATCGACAGCTCGATCCGGCTCGCGGCCCAGGTCCATCCCGACAAGGCTTTCGCGCGCGAACGCTTCGGGAGTCCGAACGGCAAGACCGAGATGTGGATCGTCCTCGCCGTGAGGCCTGGGGCGAACCTCTTCATCGGCTTCAGGGAGGGCGTCACCCGGGCCGAGCTTTCCCGTGCGATAGACTCGAGCGAAACGGACCACGGCGCCGTCGCGGCCCTGCTGAACGAGGTGGCCGCGCGGCCGGGCGATGCCTGGCTCATCCCGGGGCGGATGGCCCACGCGATCGGGGCCGGCTGCCTGATCCTGGAGATCCAGGAGCCGACGGATTTCACCATCCGCCCCGAGGTCTGGAGCGGCGAGAGACGGCTGACCGAGACCGAGCGCTACGCCGGCCTCATCCGCGAGTCGGCCCTCGATTGCTTCGACTTCGGCCGGTTCGTGGGAATCGGCTCGCTCGAGGAAAGCCGCCGGACGCCTGAGGCCTTTCGTCCCGCCACCGGGGTCTCCGGCGAGCGAATCATCGACCGGTCGTCCTTCCCGGATTTCGGGGCGAACCGCTTCAGGCTCGAAGCCGGCGCGAGCCTCGCCCTCGCGGAAAAACCGTCCATCGTCGTCGTGACCTCTGGCCGGGGAAGCCTCGAGTGGGATTCGGGCTCCCGTCATCTCGCGATGGGGAACTACTTCTTTCTGCCGAGGGCGGCCGGCCGGATTTCAGTCCGCGCTGATGATGGCCTCGAACTGATCGAGTGCCTCCCGCCCCTTTCGGCTGCCCAAGGAAAAACTTCATGACGGACGGACAGTGGGCATCGCTCTGCGGCGCCGTCTCGGGGACCTCGACCGACCCCGTCGCGGCCTTCATCATCGACAGCCCCTGGCTTCCCTCCTGGCACGGGGTCTCGCTCCTGGATTATTTTGCCAGCGACGAGGTCTGGTTCGAGGCGAACCGCAGGGCCGTCGAAACCTTTCCCTCAGCCGCCTTCCTGCCGGGATTCTGGGCCGAGTTCGGCATGTGCACCGAGCCCTCGGCCTTCGGTGCGCGATGCTCGTTTCCCGAGAACGAGTTTCCCTTCGCCCGCCCGTCGATCAGGCGGATCGAGGACATCGACGATCTCGAGGAACCGGACCCGGCGAGAGACGGGCTCCTTCCATTCGTCCTGAAACGCATGCTCTGGGCCCGTCCCCGAATGGAAGCGATCGGACACAAGGTCCGATTCTCCGTGTCCCGGGGGCCGCTCAACATCGCCTCATTCCTGATGGGCGTGACCGAGCTCATGGTGGCTTTCAAGACCGAACCCGAGCGGATCCATCGCCTCCTCGGGACGATCACGGCCTTCCTCGGAAAATGGCACGATCTCCAGCGCGGGCTCTTTCCGACGATCGACGGGATCATGGTGCTGGACGATATCGTCGGCTTCATCGGCGAGGAGGATTTCCGCGAGTTCGCCTTTCCCTACCTCTCCGAGATTTTCTCCCCTCCGGCGAGTATCAAGCTTTTCCACAACGACGCGGACTGCGCCTCCTCGGTCAAGCACTATCCCGATATCGGCATCAACCTCTACAACCCGGGCATTCAGCACAGCCTCTCCGAGATCCACGGCTGGAGCGGGGGAAGGCTCGCCCTGCTCGGGGCCATCCCGCCCCGCGATGTCCTCGCCTCCTCATCCCCGGCCGAGATCGAGGAAGCCGTATTCGCTCAGGTCCGCGACCTTCCCCCCGGGGCGCGCGTCGTCCGTTCCTGCGCGGGAGGCATGCCCCCGGGCGTGAAGACCGAGAACATCGCCGCCTTTCTCTCTGCGGTCAAGCGTGAAGGCGGCGAGCCCCGCTGATCATCGTCCGGCTTTCGAAAAGGTCGCGTTTGACAAGCCTCGGGTGTCGGGGTAGGATGGGGCGTGTCGGGCATCGGTTGTCGATGCCCCTACGCCAGAGGACAGCCCGTCGGAACCGCGGAGCGCAGGTACATCATGAGAACCGGCCCATTCACCCTTGTTTTCTTCGCGTGCCTTCTCGTTTCCCCGGTCTTCCTCATCGCCCAATCCTCCCCTGATTGGCCCGACGCCTCCTACATCGACGAAGCTCCCGGCCTTCCCATTCTCAAGAATGTTTCCGTCGACGCTTTCGACTCGGACTCCTGGCTCTGTTTCGTTTCCCGGGACGACGGCGTGGCGACCGGCCGCAGCTTTCCCGTTTCAGGCGGAGGAAGCGCCTTCGGCGTCAGGGTCGATTTCACGAGGCGGGGCCCCGATCCCGTCTTCGTCTATTCACGCCGCCCCCTCAGGGTCGACGGTATCGTCAAGTCGGTGTCGGTCAGGGTCGCCGGCAGGAACTTCGCGCACAGCCTCTATCTCATCGTCAGGGACAACCGGGGGCTCGTTCACGAACTATGGGCCGGAAAACTCGATTTCCTGGGCTGGAAGACGATGCGCGTTTCCCTTCCCCCCGCCTCCGATGACGGTCTCGGCGGTATAGTCCAGGGCGACAGCCACTATCCGGGGCGGTCCGGAATCTCGATCCTGGGCTTCAGGATCGATTGCGATCCCATGGAAGCCTACGGTTCCTTCTACGTCTACTTTTCCGATCTCCGCGCCATCGTCGAGGTGAATCAGCCGCCCTCGGTCGAGGTTCCCGCCGCTCCGGCCGCCGGGACCAAGGCCCCGGCGGCTCTTCGGCCGGCGCCAGCCGCCCCGGACACGGTTGTCGCCGATGTCCAGGAGCCGGCTCTTCCATCGGGCGACAAGCCGACGGGGCCTGCTCTCGTGCTCAAGGCGATCCGCGACGCGATCGCCGCCGCCCAGTCCTATCCCGCCGCGGCGAGGAGGCGGGGGCTCGAAGGCGTGACCAGGCTTTCCATCACGGTGACGGCCGGCGGCGCCCTCGAGGCCGTGCGCGTCGTCGCCTCCTCGGGGAGCGACATCCTCGACAGGGCGGCGACGGATCTCGCGACCTCCATCTTTCCCGTGGCGAACGACACCGGCCGATCGGTCACCGTCGAGGTCGGCATCGTCTACAAGCTCGACCCCGCGAAACCGTAACGTTTCGCCCCGCTCGGTGTTATGAAGCTTGGGTATCGGCGACTCCCCACGCCACGGCGAAGGCCGGGACTATCCCAGGAGGGCGAGGAAGGCGAGGGCGTAGGCGAGCTCGCCGAGCTCGACCGCCGCGCCGAGGGTGTCTCCCGTGAAGCCGCCGATCTTCTTTCCGTAGGGGAGGGCGGAGACGAGGGCGCCGACCGCGATCCCGACGGGGGCGGCGGCGAGCATCCAGGGATCGAGTCCCGCGCCGATCGCCGGGATGGCGGCGACCGCCAAGGCGAAGACCACCCCGAAAGCGGCTTTCCATCGCGGATAGACGGCGAGGGTCGCGCCGAGCCCCTCGGCTCTCGCGGGCCTGAGGAAGCAGGGCACGAGGGCCGAGGCCGCCCGCCCGACGACCGGATAGGCGAAAAAGGCCGCGAGGGCGGCGAGCCGGCCCGGTTCGGCGAGCGCCGTGAAGAGGCTTCCACCGGCCCGATCGCCCCTGAATCCGAGGAGCCTCGCCGGAATCCGCCAGAGAAGGTAGAGCTTGAGCGCCATGCAGAGGAAGCCGACGAAGAACGCGAAGCTCCCGATTCTCGAATCCTTCAGGATGGCGAGGCGCTTCTCTCGGTCGGCGTAGCAGAGCATGGCGTCGGCCGAGTCGAGGAGCCCGTCGAGGTGGAAGAGGTTGAACAGGGCGTACTGCAGGACCAGGGCCGCCGCGCCCGCGACGAAGGGGTCGCGGAAGACGAGGAACCCGAGGGCGTAGCCGAAGCCCGCCGCCAGGGCGGCGAAGACCCCGACGACGGGAAGGAAGAGCCCCGTCCACGAGTGGTCCGGTTCGAACCTCGTGCCGACCGGTATCCTCGAGACGAGGGTGAAGGTCGTGAGGAAGGCGCTAGAAATTCTTTTCAACGTCGCCGCTCTTCGAGACCCCGGCGCTTTCGAAGCTCGCCATCTCGCAGGCCGTCTTCGAGGCGAGGTCGACCATGAAGCCGCCGATCACGGCGCCGGTACCCTCGCCGAGGCGCATGTCGAAGGCGACGATCGGCTCGAGGCCCATCCGCTCGAGGATGGGGCCGTGGCCCTTCACCTTGCCCAGGTGTCCCGCGAACAGGTAGGAGGCGACCTCGGGGTCGATCATGAAGGCCATGTAGGCGGCCGCGGTGACGGGGAAACCGTCGATCATGCAGGCGACACCCGAGCCCTTGAGGCCGAGAATGAAGCCCGTCATTTCGGCCATCTCGAAGCCGCCGAGCTTTCTCATGATGTCGGGCGCTCCCGAGTAGGGCCCATGTTTCTTTACCCCCTCGACCACGACATCGTACTTGTGCGCGAGCGCCGCGTCGTCGATGCCCGTACCCCTGTCCACGACGGCACCGGCCGGAAAGCCGGTGGCGACGAGGAGGGCGGCGGCCGTCGTCGTGTTGCCGATGCCCATGTCCCCCACGGCGACGAGGTCGAAGCCCTCCTTGATTGCGCCGGCCGCGAGCTTCCTCCCGTTTTCCATGGCGAGGTCGAACTCGGCGTGCGTCATCGCCTCATCCGTGAGAAAGCTTTTCGTGCCTCGCCCGACCTTGAGATCGATGATCTTCGAGCCTGCGGGGAAATCGGCGTCGACCCCTCCGTCGACGGCGAACACCTCGAAGCCGCAGTAGCGGGAAAGGACGTTGATGGCCGCCCCACCCGAAAGGAAGTTCGCCATCATCTCGTGGGTCACGTCCTTCGGGTAGAGCGAAACCCCCTCTTCGACGATGCCGTGGTCGCCGGCGAACACGTAGACGGCCTTTTTTGCGATGACCGGCGGAACCCGGCCCTGAATCGCGGCGAGCTTCATCGCGTAGCCTTCGAGCTTGCCGAGGCTTCCCGCCGGTTTCGTGAGGTTGTCGAGATGGGCCTGCATCGCGGATGCAATCGAATTTTCCATGGTAACTCCTTATGGTCGCGTCAACGAGTCGAGGGCTTTGCCTATGCGCATCGCTTCCCCGTACGTAAAGACCTCCGCGTTGACGACGCCGTCGAACGCGGAAAAAAAGCCGTCCGTCTCCCTGAACCAGGTTTCGTCGCCGTCGAAGCCGTGGTGGTCGATCCCCTTCTCGAGCCCGTGCAGATGGACCTCGGCGATCCTATCCGCGTGCTCGGAGAGGAAGCGGGCTGGCGATTCCCCCGCAAGGAGGAGGTGGCCCGTGTCGCAGCAGATGGGCGGGTATCCCGCCTCGATCCAGGTCGCCTCGAATTCCCCGAGCGAGCGGGTGTTCTCGAGGAGGAAACGTTCGCCCCATCGCGAGGACCAGGTGGGGATGCAGCGCGCCGCCTCCCCCTGCGGGTGGACGACGTAGTGCCGGATGAAATCGGCCGTGCGCTCGATGAGCTCCCCGTGTTCGGCCAGGGGAAGGTCCGGCATGTGGAGGGTGAAGCCGAAGCGCGAGGCGTAGGACCTGATGCCCTCGATTTCCGCGTCGAGAAGGCGTTTCGTGTCGTCGTCGTAGATGAAGAAGAGGAGCTCGACCGAGTCGATGCCGCCCTTGTCCTCGAGGAAGCGGAGGTTCTCGAGGTAGGTGCCGGGGATGACGTAGGATGGCACGGACCGTATCACGACAGCCTCCCTTTCACGACGAGGGGAATCCCCGACACCATGAAGACCACCGAGTCGCAGGCAGCCGCGACTCTGGTGTTCGCCTCGGCGAGCATCAGGTTGTATTTCCTCGAAACCGGATCGGGCGGGATGTTGCCGAGCCCCACCTCGTTCGTCACGATGGCGATGTCCCTCGGGAGCCTTTCGATGAAGGCGGAGAGTATCCCGGCGAACCGCGCTTCTTCGTCCCTGAAGAGAAGGTTGTTCACCCACATGGTCAGGCAGTCGACCACCATCCTCTCGGCGAGGACCGTGTGGATGTCGATCGGTTCCTCGATGGTGAGGAATCGGTCATTGCGTTCTGCCTTGTGCCTGGCAATCCTCGCCCTCATCTCGTCATCGAAGGGGATGGCCGTGGCGAGGAAGGTTTTCTCCCCCGGGGCGAAGCCCTCGGCGGCAGCGAGGGCGAAGGTGCTCTTGCCCGATTTCACCCCGCCGGTTATCAGCGTTCTCATCGATCCTCCGCTTAAAAAAAGGCCGCGGAGACACCGCGGCCCGATGGACAGCACGTCGGTGAAAATCAGTCCTCGTAGAAGCCGATGTTCGTGATCGCGTCGCCCGAGGTCATCACCGACACGGGGCTGTAGGACTCCTGGTCCCCGGTGGCGGTGAACACGTAGAGATAGTTCTTGCCCGAGTAGTCGCTCGAGGGAACGTAGACGAGGCCGTCTTTGTACGCGATGTCGAAGCTGCCGAACGAGGTTCCCGCGGCCTTGACCTCGGTCGCCGTTCCCGTCGAGCCCGAAAGCGCCACGACGTAGCTGTGGCCGTAGCCCGTCGCGACGAGGACCTTGCTCGAGGGCTGGACGAGGCGTCCGGGATAGATACCGGAGACGACGGCTTGGGCTGTGCTTCCGTCGGCTGCGTTTTCGGGGATGAAGTCGATCGAACCGTAGGTGTTCGCGACGAAAACGCCCTTGGTGCCGTTGAGGGTCCCGGAGAGAAGCCCCGTCGTTCCGCCTGCCGTCGTCGTGTAGGTCGCAGTCACCGCATCCGTGGTCGGATCGATCTTGATGACGGATGAGTCGAGGTTTCTCGCAACGTAGATCATGGAGTCGGGCCCGACGATGATGTCCTGCATGTATTTCGTCGCCTTGGAGTCCGCGGACGCCACCTGCTTCATCCCGTCGGAAAGGCTGGAGGGATTGAACGAGTAGACGCCGCCCGAGTCGCTTGAGTACGAGCCGGCGACACTGACATAGGCCTTCGTTGAGCTGTAGAAGGCGAGGTATTGGGTGTTGAGGCTTCCGCTGCCGGTCACTTCCTTCGCAGTCGGAACCGAATCGCTCGGGTTGAAGTAGTAGAGGCCGCCGTAACCCTCGGCGATGTAGCCGATCCCCTTGAAGAACCTGATCGTTCCCGCACCGGAGGCCGCGGTGACGACGCCTGAGCTCGACGTCGTCTGTTTCGACGGGTTGTAGGTGTACACGTTCCCCGAGAACGTATCGGTCATGTAGAGCTGGTTCACGCCGCCGAAGCCCGACGAGCTCGATGTCGCTTGAGAACACCCGATGGCCAGGGTGACGAAGAGCGCGGCGATCGCGAACAGGGCCGCGCGTGTGGAAATTCGATTCATGTGATTCCTCCTTGAAGAAGTGAACGGTGAGCAGTGAAGGGTGAACGGATCCTTAGAGATATCACGGGAGATTCCCGAGCCATTTCGGCATGTTTCGCCTTCCCCTTCACCCTTTCTGAAACTTCGCCAACGTGCGTTGGCTTGTTGGAATGCTCTTTGAATTCTATAGGGGACCTCGAAAAACCTCGGTTTTTCGAGGTCCCCTCGTTCAGAACCGGGCTTCGAGCCCGGTCCGGAATTTCGTTCCCGGCATGGGATAGCCGGATACCATCTGGTACTGCTCGCCGAAGAGGTTGTCCACGGCGAAATAGACGCTCCATCGCTCGGAGAGTTTCCGCTTGACGACGGCGTCGAGGGTAAAGTCCGACGGGAGGTAGCCCTGGTTCGCCGTCTTGAGGTACCTGAGGCTCCGGAACTTTCCCGTCGCCGACCAGGAAAGGCCGCCGCGCGAGAATCCGAGCGTCGCGTTCAGGGTGTGGACCGGGGTCATCGGGAGCCTCTTGTCGTCGGCGACCGTGTAGCCCTCGTCGAGGAGGTAGCTGTAGAGGAAGTCGTAGTTCAGTTTCGCCCAGTAGTCGTTTTCGAACTTCATCTTCAGCTCCTCTTCGATGCCGGGATAGAGGGCGGCGCCGTAGTTGCTCGGCCTCCAGACGCCGTCCGATCCCTCCTGCCACAGGATCACGTCCTTCGAGTAGCGGACGTAGGCGAAGGTCGACCAGGAGAGGTCGCCATTGTCCTTCTCGAGGCCGAGGTCGAGGCCGTATCCCGTCTCCGGCTTCAGGTCGGGATTGCCCTCGACCCCGTTCGAGGCTGGCCAGTAGAGGTCCTCGAAGGTCGGCACGCGGAAGGAGCGGGAGAGGTTCGCCTTGACCGTTTCCGTTTCGGAGAGCCTCCAGGAAACCCCGAGCGAGGCTCCGATCCCCCCCGGCGAGAAGTCCGAATAATAGTCGTAGCGGATCGCCGGACGGAAGGTGAGGCTCTCCGCCGAAAGCGTCGGCTCGATGAAGGCGCCGAAGGCCCCCCGCGTCGGGCTCCCGAGGTCCGAGCTCGACGCCCGGTCCCAGGCCGTCGAGAGGCCGTAGAGGAGGGAGACGGGATCGGAGAGGTAGGCCCGCTGCTCGACGTCGAGGCCCGCCGAGTAGAGTTTGTGGTTGGCATCGTCGGCCCCGGTCGTGCCGTCGCGGTAATCGATCCCCGTGTAGCCGGCCCTGGCCCCCGCCTGGAGGGTGAAGGCGTCCGAAAGGAAGCGCTCGCTCGAGTATTTCAGGCTGCCCGAGGCCTTTTCGTCCCTCTCTCTCGCGTCCAGGGTCGGCGAGCTCATCGTTCCCGGAACGCCCAGGGTGCGGATCGTCCCCGTCGTGTCGAGGGCGAGGGTTTCCCCCGTCCCCAGGGGGAGGGTCGCTCCCACCGAGCCGTCCAGGCCGAGGTAGTCGGCGTTCTGTCTTCCCCTCACCTGGTAGTTGCCGTCGAGGAAGGTGTAGTTGTTCGCCGCCCGGTCGACGCCGCCCGAGGCTCGGACCAGGAGGTCGCCGATTTTCGGCGAAGCCGAGAAGGAGAGCTTCTGCGAATCGACGAGGCTCTCGGCCCCCGCCGATTTTTCGACCTGATTGGCGCCGAAGCCCTCGACCCGTTTCGTCGGGATGAAGCTTCCGTTCTCGATCGAGACGACCAGGGGTTCGGCCTTTTTCTTCGTGATGATGTTGATCACCCCGCCGACGGCGTCGGCCCCGTAGAGGGCGCTTCCGCCGCCCCTCATCACCTCGATCCGGTCGATGCTTTCGGCCGGTATCTGGGCGAGGTCGACCGAGCCGGAAAGGGCGCTGTTGACCCTCACGCCGTCGACGAGGACGAGGACCTGGTTCGAGGTCGAGCCGCGGATCGAGACCGTTTTCTGGGCGCCCACGGGACCGTCGTCCGAGACGACGACCCCGGTCGCGGTTTTGATGGCGTCGGCGACGGTCTTCGCGCCCCTCGCGGCGATTTCCTCGGACGTGATCACGGATACGCTGGCGGGGACCGCAATCGTCGGCTCCGGGATCTTGGTCGCGGTTATCGAGACGTCGTCGAGGGCATAGTCGGCCTCCTGGGCCCCGGCGAATCCCGCCGCGGCGAAAAGGAGGAGAGCCAGCGCCAGGGCGAGCGGTGCCGCCTGAAACCGAACGTTGGGTGTCGAAAAGGATCTGCGTATGGCCATGGGATGGGCTCCTTCCGGAAACGGGATTTTCCTTCGAAGGGCCGCAACCATCGCGGTTGAGCGGGGAACGGGTAGGGGTGTAATGCCGACAGATCGACCATGCCGCTTCCTTTGCCTCGAAGGAGATCAGTTTTCGGTCGGTATCCTGACTTCCGGATCGTCTTACTCGCGGCGCCTTCTCATGGTTTCCCACAATGGCGTGAGGCGTCGGAACCTTTCGTTCCGATGCAACGGCCGCTTTCATCCCCGGTTACAGTGGCGGGACCGCTGCGGATTCTCACCGCATTCCACGTCCCGAAAACTGGCTAGCGTTTCATGAATACTCCGCATGGAGGGCTTTGTCAAGCGAGGCCTTCGGTACTTCGAGGAAAACGACACTAGCGAAAACCGATCGAATCGGCTTTACTGGCGGCAGACTCGGGGTAACGATAAGGATCGGGGGTACCGATGAGGTCAGACCGGCTGCTCGCCATAACCATGCTCATCGCCGACGGAAAGCTCCATACCGCGGGCGAGTTGTCGGACCGGTTCGAGGTGAGCGAACGGACGATCTACCGCGACATGGAGGCTCTCTGCGAGGCCGGGATTCCCGTGCTCGCCATCACCGGAAAGGAGGGCGGCTACCGCGTCTCCGAGGGATGGAGCATCGACCGGAGCGTCCTCACCCCGGACGAGCTTCCGGCCGTCGTCGCGGCCCTCGGTGGGATAGAGGCGATAGGCGGTGCGCGGACGAGCAACGCCCTCGGCAAACTGCGCGCCCTGCTCAGGGCCCCGTCCGCACGATCGAGGCGGCAGTGGATCTACCTCGAGTTCGCCCCGGGAAAACGGGAAAACGCCTACATCCCCCTTCTGCACCGCGCGATCGAGGAACGCCGGGTCGTCAAGATCGATTACTGCACGATCGACGGGGTTGTGACCGAGAGGCGGATCGAGCCCCTTGCCGTCGTCTATACCTGGAACGCCTGGTTCCTCTACGCCTGGTGCCGACTGCGCTCCGGGTACCGCCTTTTCAAGTTGATTCGCATCGCCGATCTCAGGCTTTCGCTCGAGGGATTCAAGGACCGCGGCGTCTCGCTGGACGATGCGCCCTGGCGGAACAATTGGCCGGACGAACCCTTCTATCCCCTGGTGCTTCGATTTTCGGCCTCGGCCGCATCGCGGGCCGACGAGTACTTCGGCCCCGATTTCGTCGAGATCCTGGACGACGGCGGCCGCCTCGTCAGGGCGGACTTTCCCGAAAACGAGTGGACCATCGGCCTCCTGATGGGGTTCGGTCCCGGTCTCGAGGTCGTCTCTCCCGATCGCATCAGGCTTCTTGTCGCGGAACGGGCGGCGGCAATCGTTCGACAGAACTCGTCCTCCCCGACTCCCCGCGCTTCCTCCTGACGATGCGCCGACTCCATCGTTTTCCCGTAAAAAACCCGAAAATCGCATTGTTTCCCTGACATGGATTGTCAGGGTTCCGCCCCCATACTGCTTTCAGAACAAGGGGGCAGTATGAAAAGAATGGTTTTTTTCAATCGCAAAAGGGTTTGCCGCGAGGCGAATCCGAGCAGGGGTACTCTGGATGGAGATCGCTATATCGCGTTGGTAGCGCCCTGGCCGGGACCGGTCGTCGTCTGGATCGATACGTCCTACCGAAGCGAAAAGCATAGTGAAGGAGGATTCTCATGGCAAAGATCATGATTGCGGCCTGCGGCATTGACTGCGAGGCCTGTCCGTCTTACGTCGCGACGGTAAAGAACGATCAGGCGGCTCTCGAGGCGCTCGCCGTCCAGTGGGCCAAGGAGTACGGCGGAAGCTTCAGCGCCTCAAGCGTTCGCTGTCTCGGCTGTACCAGTTCGGGGGGTGTGCAGATCGGACACTGCTCAGAGTGCGGTGTCAGGCTCTGCGCCGTCGGGAAGGGATATACGACCTGCGCTGAATGTCAGGATTATTCCTGCGAGAAGCTTACGGCTTTCAACGGCCAGATCCCGGGCGCGAAGGAAAACCTCGACCGGTTGAGTATAGTGGACCCCAAGGGCTGGACAAGGACGTAAGCTTGACGGCCTGATGTTGTGAAGGGGACAGAAGTTGGGAGAAGGCAAAAGAAATCGCTACACCAAGGAGTTCAAGTTCAAGGTCGCCATCGAGGCGATTCGGGGGGAGAAACAGCTCTCTGAACTCGCCGCCGAGTTCAAGGTCCATCAGACTCTGATCAGCAGCTGGAAACGGCAGCTGATGGAACAGGGTGCCGAAGTCTTTGACACCAAGGGACAGAAGCCCGACCAAGATCCGGCGGCGGTCAGCGAAGAACTGGTGAGAACCATCGGCCATCAGACTATCCAAATCGACTGGCTAAAAAAAAAGCTCGGGATCT
>DBTK01000130.1:385-664 GCA_002307015.1 Spirochaetaceae bacterium UBA1318 | reverse complement strand
TCGGGATCTCCGAGTCGTGGCGAGGAGGTCAATGATCGAGCCAGACGAGAAGTTGACCATCCAGGAACAGTGCCGATTGCTCGCCCTCTCCCTGTCCGGGTACTACTATCTGCCCACCCAGGAGACTGAACTCAACCTGAAGCTTCTCCGTCGGATCGACGAGCTAAACATCGAAAACCCGACATGGGGGAGCCGGCTGATCCGGGATCGGTTGGCCCTGGAAGGGAACCAGGTCAACCGTAAGCGAATCAAACGGCTGATGGCCATCCTCAGGATCAA
>DBTK01000130.1:0-142 GCA_002307015.1 Spirochaetaceae bacterium UBA1318 | reverse complement strand
GGCTGATGGCCATCCTCAGGATCAAGGTGATCTACCCGGCCAAGAACCTATCGAAGCGGAATCAGGAGCACAAAGTCTATCCCTATCTGCTACGAGGGCTTACCATTAATCGATCAAACCAAGTCTGGAGCACAGACATCAC
>DBTK01000057.1 GCA_002307015.1 Spirochaetaceae bacterium UBA1318 | reverse complement strand
AATCTTTGTCCCGAAGCTTGTTGATCCGCATACGATCCCTTCCTCTCAGAACGAACGACCTCGCGGCTTGCTGCGCGGTCGTTCATTTCCAACACCGATGCACGCTTGACATCTTCCTTTTAACTATTTAAGCTATAAAAAAAGTAGTAGATAGAGGTAGGCGCATGCATATATCCCTGATCGGTGGAATCGACCGGCTGGAACGGCATTATCTCAATGAAGCGAAGAAACTCGGTATAGAACTGAAGGTCTACAACCGCCTCGAGGGAAACCTCATACCCAAGCTTCGGCACTCCGAGGCGGTCATCCTGTTCACGGGCAAGATATCGCACGAGGCTCGCGTTCAGGTCATGAGCGTCGCCCACTCGTGCGATATTCCCGTCTATATGTTCCACACCTGCGGGGTATGCACCCTGCGCGACTGTCTCAATTGCCTCGCCGCCAAGAGCCAGGTTCCCGCCGGCGTCACTCGTACCTGAGCGCCTCGATCGGATCGAGGGCTGCCGCCCTGCGCGCCGGGTAGTAGCCGAACACGACGCCCGTCGCCGCGGCTGAAACGAAGCCGAGGATGACGGAAAATGCCGTCACCACCGTCGGCCAGTTTCCCGCCAGGGATACGAGGTCCGAGACCCCGATGCCCATCGCGACGCCGATGATTCCTCCCGCGCAGGCCATGGTGAGGGCCTCGATCAGGAACTGGAGCTGGATGTCCCGTCCCCTCGCCCCGACCGCCATGCGGAGCCCTATCTCCCTCGTCCGCTCGCTTACCGAAACGAGCATGATGTTCATGATCCCGATTCCCCCGACGATGAGCGACACGATCGCGACCGCGGCGAGGAGGAGGGATTGGGTCTGGGTGGTCGCCATTCTCACCTGCTGGACGTTCGCGATGTTGCGGATGGTGAAGTCGTCCCCCTGACTGGGCGAGAGGTGGTGCTGGAGCCTCATGAGCCGCTCGGAGGCGTCGATGACGCCGTTCACGGTGTCGGGAGACGAAGCCGACACCTGGATGCTGTTCACCCAGGTCTGGCCCGAGAGGCGCTGCTGATAGGTCGTGATGGGCACGAACACGACGTCGTCCTGGTCCCGGCCGAATCCGGATTGTCCCTTCGAGGCGAAAACCCCGACGACGGTGAAGGGCACGTTCTTGATGTTCACCGTGGAGCCGACCGCGGAGCCGGCGGGGAAGAGGTTCGCGGCGACGGTGCTTCCCAGGACGGCGATCTTGGCGACTTTCGCGTACTCGTCGTCTGAAAAGAACCGTCCCTGGGCTATCGTCCAGTTGCCGACGGAGGGCCAGGCGGTGTTCGTTCCCGTTATTTCCGTGGACCAGTTCTGTCCTCCGGCTATGACCTGTGACCCCGTCTGGGAGTAGGGGGCCACTCCCGCCACCTCGGGAACGTTGTCCGCGATCGCGGAGACGTCGCTCAGCTTGAGCGACGTCCTCGTGCCCGAGCCGAGCCTGACCCCGCCCGAGGTGATGCTTCCCGGGGTGATGACGACGAGGTTCGCCCCGAGGGTCTCGATCTGCTTGAGGACGGCGGCCTGGGCTCCCGACCCGATGGCCATCGAGGAGATGACGGCTGCCACGCCGATAATGATGCCGAGCATCGTGAGGAGGGATCGGCTGACGTTGCGCCTGAGCGCCTTCCATGCCGTCCTCAGGAGGACGGAAAAGCTCATCCGTGGGCTCCCTGCCGCATCCTGCTTCGCCCTCCTGAGCCGCGCCTCGATGTCGACCCGGGGGTTCCTCGCCGTGAATTCCTCCGACGGCCTGTCGTCGACGATGAGCCCGTCCTTGAAGGTCACGATCCGGTCCGACCACGCCGCGATCTCCGTCGAATGGGTGACGACGACGACGGTGATTCCGCTCTCGCGGTTGAGTTTCCGGAAGAGATTCATGATCTCGATGCTGCTCGCGCTGTCGAGGTTCCCCGTCGGCTCGTCGGCCATGAGGATGGGCGCGCCGTTCACGAGGGCGCGGGCGATGGCCACGCGCTGCTGCTGGCCTCCCGAGAGCTCGTTCGGTCGGTGGTTGAGCCTCGATCCCAGTCCGACCTCCTCGAGGATGGAAAGGGATCGCTTCGACCTCGCCTCCCGTGGGGTGCCCGCGTAGAGCATGGGAAGCTCGACGTTTTCGACGGCGCTCGTCCGTGCGAGGAGGTTGAAGCTCTGGAACACGAAGCCGATCCGCTTCGAGCGGACCGTGGCGAGCTCGTCCCGAGAGAGTCCGGCGACCTCCTCGCCGGCGAGGCGGTAGGAGCCCGAGGTCGGCCTGTCGAGGCAGCCCAGCAGGTGCATGAAGGTCGACTTGCCAGACCCCGAGGGCCCCATGATCGCGACGAATTCCCCAGGGTAGACGGAGAGGCTGACCCCCGCGAGCGCCCTGACGGCCGATTCTCCCTCGCCGTAGACCTTGGTCAGGCCGGCGACCTCGATGATTGCCTCCCGCGAATCGGGGGGCCTTCTTTCCGATACGGGCGCGGCTATCCCCGCCGCGTCGACTCCGATGTGCTCCGTCATGGCGTCTGTCCCTGGGGCGAATCGGACTGGCCGGGATTCCCGGGGTTCGAGGATGGCTGATTCGCGCCGTCAGCTGGGCCGGCGGCCTGAGCCGAGGTTCCGTCCGGCGCCTTCCTTCGCGGAAATTTCCTTTGGGTCTGTGCGGCGCTTCCCGAGTTTCCGTCCGCCGCGGCGCTCCCGTTCTCTTGGCCGGCTTTGGCGGTGGCCTTTCTCGCCGGGGTCCCGGCGGCACCTGAACCGCCGGCGGAACTCGTGGTTCCGGACGCGGGAATCACGGTCGCGTCAGTCGGGGCGCCGTTTGCGCCTGTGCGGCCGGCGGAAGTCCCGGGCGGCGAAGCGCCGGTATTTTGCCCGTTCACGCCCGACTGCGGGGCGTTTCTCGCCGCGCCGCGGCGCTGGGATACGATCACCGGGTCGCCTTCGGCGAGGGTGCCACCCGTTATCTCGATGTTCTTGCCGTCGGAGAGGCCTATAACGACCTGGACGGGCGAAGGGCGGCCGTTCTGCAGAACCCAGAGCGTCACGCGGGAGCCCGGGGCTCCGGCGACCGCCTGACTCGAAGCGCCGGGGGATTGGGAGACCCCGGCTCCGAAACCGCCACCTCCGCCTCCGAAGGGGGAGGTGGCGGTCTGGGCCGCCGAGGCTGCAAGGGGCCGGTAGAGGACGGCGGCGATCGGAACGGAGAGCACGTGATTCCGCTTTCCCACTTCTATGCTGACCTGGGCCGTCATGCCGGGAAGGAGCTTCGCTTGGGTGTCGTGGACGGCGATGACGGCGTCGTAGGTGACGACGTTCTGGACGATGGTCGGGTTGATCCTGACCTGGCTGACGGATCCCTTGAAGGCGATGTTCGGGAAGGCGGTGACCGTGATCTGGGCCGCGGCTCCGGCGCTGACGCTGCCGACGTCTGCCTCGTCGACCGAGGTATCCACCTGCATGTCGGTGAGGTTCGTCGCCAGGGTGAAGATGGTGGGGGCTGAAAGGGAGGCGGCGACCGTCTGGCCGAGGCTCACGTTCCGGGCCATCACGATCCCGTCGAAGGGGCTCAGGATGACGGTCTTCGAGAGGTTGTACTGGGCCTGGTCGAGGTTTCCCTTGGCGACCGAGACCTGGGCTTCGGCGACATTGACGGCGGACTGGGAAGAAAGGTAGTCCTGTTCGGCGGTCACCGCCTGAGTCCTTTCGGTATCCATCTGGTTCTGGTTGATCAGGCCCTGGGCGGCCAGTGGTTCGTCGCGCTGGACCGTGAGCTTCGCGAGGTCGAGCTGGGCCTTCGTTTTGCCGACGTTCACCTGGGCGCTGTAGAGGTTCGCTTGGGCGAGCCTGAGGCTCGCCTGGGATGAGGAGACCGCCGATTGGTAGGTTCTCGGATCGAGGGTTGCGAGGGTTTGCCCCTTCTTGACGAGGGAGTTGTAGTCGGCGTTGAGGGAGATGATGGTTCCCGATACCTCGCTGCCGACCTGGACCGTGTTCACCGGGTTGATGGTGCCCGTTTCGTTCACCGAGGCGGCGATGTCGGCGTACCCGACCGGCCGGGTGAGGTAGCGGATGCTTTGGCCCGAGGCCAGACGGGGACTGAACGCGTACCACGATACGGCCGCCGCGGCGACGACGATGACAAGAACGATGGAAAGCGCCTGTTTCTTTTTCATGTCAACTCCAATCATAATCCCATGACGTTATCGAGATTCAGGACGGCGAGGATGTAGGCATCCTTCGCCTGTTCGAGGCCGAGCTGGGCCGTCGTGAGGGTCGAGAAGGCCGTCAGGACGTCCAGGGTGGTGACGAGCCCCGCGGCGAGCTTCGCCTTGTCCAGGTCGTACTGGCCCTGAGCCTGCTCGAGGTTCTTCTGGGCCAGGGCCAGGCGGTCGTTCGTGTCCTGGACGCCGAAGAGCGCGCTCTGGACGTCGATCGTGATGCTCTGCCTCGTCTGGTCCCTCTGGACCTTGTAGGAATCCACCTGGTTTCCCGCCTGGCGAACCAGGGAATCCTGCAGCTTCCCGTCGTAGAGAGGGGGAAGCGAAACGGAAAATCCGGCGGTGAAACTGCCAGTCCCGGTATTCGTCGACCAGGCCTGACTGTAGCCATAGGAGCCGTCGAGCGAGATGGAGGGCGAGGCCGCGCTCCTCTGGAGGGCCTGGGCGATCTCGGCCGAGGCGATGTTCAGATCGAGGGTTTTCAGCTCGGAGCGGGAGGAGAAGGCGGTTTCGATCGCCTTCGTCGGGTCGAGGTCGGGAAGGGCGGGGACGGGAACGTCGGCGACCTGGTAGGTCCTGTCGAGGGGAAGGCCGACGATGAGGGACAGCTTCTTCCGGTCGGTTTCGATATCGTTCTGCGCCGATTTCAGGTCGAGCTGGGCCTGGGTCAGGGTCACCTGGACCTGGAGGACGTCGAGCTTCGTCGCCCGCTGGGCGGTGAAGAATCCCCGGATCTGGGCGAGGTTCTCCTCCGCGTGCTTGACCGTCGCCTGCCTGACGCTGAGGGTATCCTGGGCGCCGATCAGGACGTAATAGGCCTGTCTGATCTGATAGTCGAGGGATTTCAGGGCGGCGTCGTAGGCTACCTGGGCCGCCCTCAGCGTGTAGTCGGCCTCCCGGACGGTGCCGCTCGCCCTGCCTCCCGCGTAACCGTCGTAGACGACCTGGCTCCCCGAAAGGCTGAGCGAGGTCGACTGGTCTCCCGATGAGGTGAGACCCTGCTGGGCCGAGACGCTCACGCTCGTCGACGGGCTTGAAATGGTGAGGCCGGCCTGGAGGTTTTCCCCGACGACCCCGGACTTGCCCGTCGTCGTCGAAGAGGAGGGGATCGATCCCTGATGGAAGTAGCCGCCCGTCTCTCCGACCGAGAGGCCGTTCTTCGCGCGGACCTGGGCGAACTGCGCCTCGGCGCTGTCGAGTGCGAGTCGGGCCGACCTGAGGCCGGGCGCACCCGACTTCGCGTTCTCGAGAAGATTATCCAGCGTCACCGTGGGCGGCGTTTCCCGCTGGGCGACGATCGCCGTCGCCTGGGCCGACGCGGCCTGACCGCCCGGGGCCGACTGCGCGTTGACCAGTCCGGCGGCCGCGAAGAAACACAGGATGCCCGCGCCGAAAGCTCGATTCATGTCTTTCCTCCAACCATGACTAGATACTACGGAGCTTGCATCCCTGAGTCCATTAACGGGAATTTAAAACCCCATAACATTTTGTTATGGCGGCGACGGTTTTTGGGCGACAAAAACGGGCGGGGACGGGCCGGAATCGGCCCCGCGAAGCCGTAGACTTGCCCCGTTATCCTCATTAGTATGGCAACAGCCCTGCCGAGTATGAGCGGGCGATACGGGATGGGAGTACGCTGAATGAGTGACGAGTTCATGGCATTACGGGACGAGACCGACCTGATTCGGGAGGTTTTCGTCTATTCTCACCGCTTTTCCGATGCCGTTTTCGTTTTCCGGATCGGTTCCCGCATCATCGACAGCCCGTCCTTTCCCGGCCTCGTGCACGACCTCTCCCTGCTCCACGAGAACGGCATCAGGATACTGCTCGTCCCGGCGGGAGGTTCGAGGATCGACGAACTCCTCGCCATCTACGGCATCGAGACCGAGCGGGTGAACGGCGTCCGCGTTTCGACCCCCGAGGCCATGCCCCTCATCCAGATGGCCGCCTTCGACGTCGCGACGAAGCTCATGAACGAGTTCGCCCGCAACAGGGTCGAAGCCGTGATCGGGAACTGGGTGAAGGCCCGCGCCATCGGCGTGCGCGACGGCATCGATTACCGGGACACGGGCATCATCGACAAGGTGAACTCCGATCTCATCGCGAAATCCCTCGAGGATGATTTCGTTCCCATCCTGCCCTGCATCGGCTGGAACGCCGTGGGGGAGCCCTACAACATCTCCTCGGCGGAACTCGCGACCCAGCTCGCCGTGTCGCTCAAGGCCCGGAAGCTCTTTTTCATCACCGAGGGGGAGGCCTTCACCTCGGACGAGATCAAGCTTCGCCGCGAGGGCATCGTGACCCACGAGGGCTACGTAAGCCGCGTGACGGTCCAGGCGGCCGAGGCCATCCTGCGGGATCATCCGGCGGGCATCAGCGGAATCGAGCGGGAGATGCTTCACCAGGCCATCGTCGCGTGCAGGGGAGGGGTGGAGCGCGTCCATTTCCTCGACGGCACCGCCGATGGCGTCGTTCTCAAGGAGGTCTTCTCGACCCTCGGCTACGGGATCATGGTCCATGCCGATCCCTTCGAGAACATGAGGCCGATGAATCAGGAAGACGTCCTCGACGTCCTCCGAATCATGGAGCCGAACATCAAGAAGGGAGTCCTGGTGAGGCGTACCGAGGACGACCTCCAGCGGCTCTGCGACGACTATGTCGTGTACGAAATCGACCGGACGATACGAGGCTGCGGCGCCCTGCATCGCTACGGAGCGGACCGAGCCGAGATCGCGGGCGTCGCGGTGGACGAGAATTTCAATCACCTGGGGATCGGGCAGAAGATCGTCGAGTTCCTGATCGGGGAGGCGAGGCTCCTCGGTCTCGCGGGGGTTTTCATCCTGACGACCCAGACGGCGGACTGGTTCCTGAGCCTCGGCTTCGTCCAGGTGACCCCCAACGAGCTGCCCGCGGAGAGGCGGGCGACCTACGACGAGGAGAGGAAGAGCCGGGTCTATTCCTTCCAGCTGCGATAACCGCGCCGACCGCTCGTCGCCTGATAGGCGGCGCGGCGAGGCCGGTTACAGCTTCGTGAAATCGCTTTCCACGTGAAGGCCGCGGGCTCCGACGAATCCGTCGACCATGAAAAGGGTCGCGGGACTGTCCCCCGCCATGGAAAGCTTGGCGATCATCTCCACATCGTTCTTCTCTTCCTCGACCTGCTCGTCGATGTACCACTTGAAAAGGTTCTGGGAGGCGTAGTCGTTCTCGGCGAGGGCAAGTTCCATCAGGCCGCGGATGTTCGCGGTGACGCCCTTCTCGTGTTCGTAGGTCTTTTCGAACATTTCCTTGATGTCTGAGAACTTTGCCGGCGGCTCCTTGATGGCCTTGATCTTCGGCGCCGAGTTCTGGTCGAGAAGGTAGTTGTAGAATTTCATCGCATGGAACATCTCCTCGTGGTACTGGACCATGAACCACTTCGCGAATCCCGAAAGGTTCATTTCCGAGCACTGGGCCGACATCGCCATGTAGAGGTAGGCTGAATACATTTCATTGTTGATTTGGGTGTTGATCGCCTCGGTCATTTTCTGGGAAATCATCGTGGCCTCCTTGTGAGTAGCCTACCGTTTCGGTAGGCAATGAAAATATACGGTGAACGCCGGCCGAAAGCAAAGGAAACCGGCCAATGATTTAATGGTAGAAACCTAAAATATGTATTAAACTCCGTATTAATCAAATTGGTAACCTGATCAGGCTCTGGGGAGCATGTCATGGAAAAAACGTCCAGGTCGATTTTGCTTGTCGAAGATGAGGCCGTCATCGCCCTCTACGAGACGATGCAGCTTTCCAACGAGGGCTTCACGGTCACTCACGTGGGAAGCGGCGCCGACGCGATCGATCGGGTCCGTTCCCGACCGGATGCCTTCGACCTCATACTCATGGACATCGATCTCGGACGCGGCATGGACGGCACCGAGGCGGCCCGGGAAATATTGAAAAACCACGATGTTCCGATCGTTTTTCTCTCGTCCCATACGGAAAAGGAAATCGTCGAGCGGACGGAGAAAATCACCTCCTACGGCTACGTGGTCAAGAACTCGGGGCCGGTCGTTCTCGCCGCCTCGATAAAAATGGCGTTCAAGCTGTTCGATGCCTACCAGCGCATGAATGGGCAGAGGATGGAGCTGGCGGCCGCGGGTGAGGAGCTCCGAATCACCAACGAGAAACTTCAGGAAAGCAACGAGGAACTCGGCGTCATCATCGAGGAACTCAAGGTGACGAACGACGAGCTTCAGGATTCAAACAAGAGGCTGATTCAGTCCCAGACTGAACTTGCCCATTCGGAGGAGAAATTCTCGAAGGCCTTCAAATCGAGCCCGGACTCCATCACCATCAACCGGGTATCGGACGGGGTCTATATCGATATCAACGATGGCTTTACCGAGATGACCGGCTATACCCGGGAAGACGTGATAGGCCACTCATCGCTGCCGGACGGCCTCGGGATCTGGGTCAGGGAGGAGGACCGGGGACGCCTCGTATCCGGATTGCACGAGTACGACGAGGTCGTCGGGCTCGAGGCCCCGTTCCGACGGAAGAACGGAACGGTCCTTCTCGGTCTCATGTCGGCGAAGCGCATCCGGATAGACGGGGAGGATTGTCTCATCTCGACCACCCGCGACATCACCGAGTGGAAGAGAATACAGGAGGCGCTCACGGAAAGCGAGGTCAACTACCGCGGGATATTCAACGCCACGAACGAGGCGATCTTCATCCACGACGCGGAGACTGGCGCGATCATAGACGTGAACGATTCGATGATCGCGATGTTCGGCTTTTCCTCCAAGGAGGAGGCTCTCGGGTTCAACCTCGACGGCCTGAGCGAGGGAGGCCCGAACAATAACCTTGCGGTCGTGAGAAGCTACTTCGCTCGCGCGCTGAAGGAAGGTCCCCAGGTCTTCGAATGGCTTGCGAGGAAAAAGGACGGCAGTCTCTACTGGGTCGAAGTGTCCATGCAGTGTTCGACGATCGGGGGGAAGGCGAGAATCCTCGTCGTCGTCCGCGACATATCCGAAAGGAAGCGCTCCGAGGACGCGGTGAGGAACCTCGTCGCCGAAAAGGAAATCCTGTTGAAGGAGCTGCAGCACCGGGTGAAAAACAACCTGAACGTGATATCGAGCCTCCTCAGCCTCGGCATGACGGAACTGCCCGAGGGAGCGTCGCGCCGGGTCCTCAACGACGCCAAGTCAAGGGTCGATGCCATGTCGGCCATCTACGATCGTCTCCATATCGCGACCGACCTCGCCAGCGTCGAACTCGAGTCCTATATACGGGACGTGGCGATTTCCCTCTTCGACACCTACAACATCGACGCCGAACGGATTCACCTCGTCACCGATCTTGAGAGCGTCACCCTTGACACCAAGCGCGCGATGCCTCTCGGTCTGATCCTCAACGAACTGATAACGAATGCGCTCAAGTACGCCTATCCGGCGGGAAGGTCCGGGGAAATCAGGATCGGTCTCAAGACCGTCGACAACTCGATCCTTCTCAATGTCTGCGACGACGGAATTGGGATGCCTGATGGCATCGATATCGAAACCTCGGGCACCATGGGGCTGATGCTGGTCAACATGCTCACGAACCAGCTCGATGGGAAGGTCTCCGTCGAAAAAGGGAAGGGCACGAAAATCGGGGTCCAGTTCGCCCGCTGATTCGCAGGAGGTCTCATACCTCGCAGCCTGCTGCGAGGTTGTTGATTCTCCCGCTAGAACTCCTCGAATCCCGAGTCCGCCGCATCGGGTTTTCCCCTGGAGATGGGGGTTATTCCGGTGCTCGAGGCCGCCCGTTTCGCCGGGGCAGGTTTCGCCGTCTTCTCGTCGGACGTTTTCTCCATCTTCTTCCCGGCTGGTGCCGGAGGGATGGGCGCCGACGGCTTCCTCGCCGACGTCCTTACCTGGGTCGACTCGGCCGCTTGGGGCCCGGCGTTTCCTTCGGCCGTCCTGAAGAACCCGATGCTCTCCGCGAGCTTCATCGCCTGGCCCGCCAATTCCTCGGCGGTCGCCGCCAGCTCCTCAGATGCGGACGCGTTCCGCTGGACGACCGTATCCAGCTGAGTCACCGCTCCCGCGATCTGTTCGGTCCCCGTCGACTGTTCCGCCGAGGCGGCCGCTATCTCCTGGATCAGTTCGGCGGTTTTCCTGATGTCCGGCACGAGCTCCTCGAGGCTCTTCCCGGCCTCCCCGGCGATGTCCATGCTCTTTTTCGAGAGTGTGTTGATCTCGGCCGCCGCCGTCGCCGAGCGCTCGGCAAGCTTGCGCACCTCGCTCGCCACGACCGCAAAGCCCTTCCCGGCCTCTCCGGCTCGCGCCGCCTCGATCGCCGCGTTCAGGGCGAGCATGTTCGTCTGCCTCGCGATCTCCTCGATGATCGAGATCCGCGCGGCGATTTCCTTCATGCTGGCCACGGTTTCCCCGACTGCCTTTCCCGATATCTCGGCGTTTTGCGCGACGAGCCGCGAGAGGGCGTCGGCCTGTTTCGTGTTGTCGGCGTTCTGCTTCACCGTGGAGGCGAGCTCCTCGACCGATGCGGAAAGCTCCTCGATGCCGGCCGCCTGCTGGTTCGCCCCCTGGGACATTCCCTGGGCCATCTCCGAGAGCTGCTCGGAGCCCGTCGTTACCTGTCCCGAGGCCGAGCGGATATCGCCGACGATGGTCGAGATGCTCGCGAGGAATGCGTCGATCGAACCGCCCATGATCCCGAGCTCGTCGCGGCGGGCGACGACCTTCCGGGTCCCGGCATAGTCGATGCCGGTCAGGGTGAGGTCTCCCTTCGAAAGCAGGTTCATCGCGTCGACGACGAGCTTTATCGGCTTGACGATCGACCGGGCGACGAGGGTGGAGACGCCTATCGCAACGACGATGCCGATCACGAGAATGACGAGCAGGAGGGCGATGAGCCCCCTGGCCGTCGCATTGACCTCGCTATCCCTGATCGACAGGCAGAGGACCCAGCCGGAGCTGTTCGGTACCTTGGCGTAATAGGTTTTCATGCTGGTGCCGTCTTTCAGGGAGAACAGCCCCTCGCCCAAATCGCTCGCCAGCATGGACTTCCCGAGGGCGTCGAGACCACGGTATCCATCCTTGTCCGCGTTCAGCGCATCGAGCTTCAGGATCGCGTCCTTGTCCGGATGGGCGATGACGAGCCCCTTCTGGTCGACGATCCAGCCGTATCCGGAAGTGCCGAGCTTGATCGAGGAGGTGATGGCCGTGAGGCTCGAGAGCTGCATCTCGAAACCGATCAGGGCCCGCGTCTTGCCGTCCTTGCCCTTCGCCGCTTTTGTCAGGATGACGGCCGGCTGTCCGCTTCCCTTCGATATGAGCGCGTCGTTGACGAAACTATCCTTCTGATCGTTGAAGATGGCCTTGAAATATGGCCTTTCCTTGACGTCCACATAGGCGCCCGATGCGGTCGTCGCCTTGCCGTCCGGCCAGGCCAACATGACGCTTGAAATGTCGGGGCTCACATGGCCGATGAGACCGTTGATGAAGGCTTCGGCGGTTTTCTGGTCGCCCGAACGCATTTGTTCCGTCTGCGTGACGATGTTGAGTTCGGCGAAGTGCTGATCGAGAAGCCTGCCGAGCTCGGCCGCCCGTGACGTGGCGATCTGGATATTTTCATCCCTCATAAGGGCTTTGATATCGCCGGAAAGCCTGAGGCCGATGATGACGATCACGGCGCCCAGGATGACGGCGAGCATCGCGCTGACGATCGCCGCGATCCGTACGGTCAACTTTGCGTTTCGCTGCATGAGTGTGCCTCCAGTTGCTAAAAAAAGATAATTATTTATAAACTATAATCGCCTTTTACGAAATCCGCGAAATTTGGGAATGTAAAATTTTTTTCCCCGTTGACGCAGTATCGCTCTTCCGAGTATTTTAATTGCCTTCGCCAAGGCTCCCCGATTCCGGGGTATCGCCGCTCTTTACAAAACGCGGGTGAGCCCGCAGGGAAATTCCCCATGATTACCGTACGCGGTTTGAACAAGACCTATCTGGTCGCCGAACGATCGAGCGGCTTCAGGGAAGCGGCGGCTTCGCTCTGGCGTCGCCGGTACCGGAAGATCGAGGCGCTTCGCGATGTCGGCTTTTCCATCGGCGAAGGCGAGATCGTCGGCTACATCGGGCCGAACGGGGCCGGAAAGTCCACGACGATCAAGGTGATGAGCGGCATCCTGGTCCCCGATTCCGGGACCTGCGAGATCCTGGGCCGAACGCCGTGGAAGGAAAGGAAGGCCCACGTTCGGGGAATCGGCGTCGTGTTCGGCCAGAGGAGCCAGCTCTGGTGGGACGTGCCGGTCATCGACTCGTTCGAGCTGCTGCGCGATATCTACCGGGTTTCCCCGGTCGACTACCGGAGGAACCTCGACGAACTCGTCGGCGAGCTCGATCTCGCACCCCTGCTCGGAACGCCGACCCGCCAGCTCAGCCTCGGCCAAAGGATGCGTTGCGAGCTCGCGGCGTCCCTGCTTCACGGCCCCAGGATCCTGTTTCTCGACGAGCCGACCATCGGGCTTGACGCCGTCGCCAAGCTCGCCGTTCGGGCCTTCATCAAGCGGGTCAACGAAGAACGGGGGGTGACGGTCATCCTCACGACCCACGACGCCCACGACATCGAGGCCCTCGCCGAACGGGTGATCCTCATCGGCAAGGGCCGGATCCTCTACGACGGGGCCTTCGCGGTCCTCTGCGAAAGGTACGGCGAGAGCGAGGACGGCTCGGACTCTCCCCCCTCCCTCGAACGGACGGTCGCCCGCCTCTACGGGGAGTACGGCATATGATCGCCTACATCTCGGCATTCCGGATCAGGCTCATTCGGGGGCTCCAGTACCGGGTCGCCGCCCTCGCCGGGGTCGGGACCCAGTTTTTCTGGGGATTCATGCTCATCATGGTCTTCCAGGCCTTCGCCTCGAATTCAAGGGAATCCTCGCCGATGAGCCTCTCCCAGATCGCATCCTACGTCTGGCTCCAGCAGGCCTTTCTCGCCTTCGTCATGCTCTGGTTCAGGGACGCCGAGCTTTTCGCCCTCATCGTTTCAGGGGACGTCGCCTACGAATTCACGAGGCCCGTCGACCTCTACGGCTTCTGGTACGCCCGGCTCCTGGCGGGGCGGCTCGCCTCCGCCGCCCTCCGATGCCTGCCGATCCTGATCGTCGCCGCCCTGCTCCCGGCGCCCTTCACCCTTCTCCCCCCGACGTGTCCGGCGAGTCTCCTGCTCTTCGTCACGACCCTTTTCCTCGGCCTTCTCGTATTGGTCGCGATCTCGATGTTCGTCTACATCCTGACCTTCGCGACGAAGTCGCCCATGGCATCCTTCCTCGTGGTGGGACCGGTGGGCGAGTTCTGCGCCGGGATGATCGTTCCCATACCGATGATGCCCGACGCCGTTCGCCGCGTCGTCATGGTCCTGCCGTTCAGGCTCGCGACCGACCTGCCCTTCCGTACCTATTCGGGCTCCATCGGTTCCGTCGAGGCCCTGGAGGGAATCGTCCTCCAGCTTCTCTGGCTCGCCGTTCTCGTCGCCGTCGGACGGGCCGCCCTCGCCCGCGCGGCGGTCCACGCGTCCATCCTGGGAGGTTGATCATGGAGCTCTATTTCCGCTACGCGCTGCTCGCCGCGAAGGGCCAGCTCAGGTACCGGTCGACCTTTTTCCTCACCGCCTTCGGCCAGTTTTTCGTGCCTTTTTTCGTGTTCGCCGGCATGGTCATGCTCTTCGGCCGGTTCGGGAACCTGAAGGGCTGGACCCTTCCCGAGGCGATGCTCTGCTTCTCCGTCATCCACGTCTCGTTTTCGGTGAGCGAGTGCTTCGCTCGCGGCTTCGACATGTTCGGGACGGTGCTGTCGAACGGCGAGTTCGACCGGATCCTCGTTCGCCCCCGGAGCACTATCCTCCAGGTCCTCGGCTCCCGCTTCGAGTACTCCCGGGTCGGCCGGCTCTTCCTCGCGATCGGCGCCCTCGTCTGGGCCCTCGGAAACCTCGCGATAGACTGGAACCCGCTGAGGGTGGCGACGCTCTGCCTCATGATCCTCGGCGGCATCGCGATCTTCTCGGGCATCTTCATGCTCGGCGCCTCTCTCTGCTTCTGGACGACCGAGGGGCTCGAGATCATGAACGTCTTCACCGACGGAGGCCGCGAGATGGCCCAGTACCCGCTGACGATCTACCAGGATTGGGTGAGGAAATTCTTCACCTTCGTCATCCCCTTCGGCTGCGTCAATTACCTGCCGCTCTTCTACGTCCTCGGGAAGCCGGGGGCCAGCCCCTTCGCGGCTCTCGCCCCCCTCGCCGGCTTCCTCTTCCTCCTGCCCTGCGCTCTCGTCTGGAGGAGGGGGGTGAGACGGTTCCGGTCGACGGGATCGTGAGCGCCGGCTAGGACTGGGGTTGGGGCTCTTTCGTCCGTTTCCGGTACTCGCTGGGACTCATCCCGACGATCTTCGAGAACTGACCGTTGAAAACCGCCTTCGAAACGTAACCCGAATCCATCATGATCTCGAAGATGGTTCGATCGGGCTCTTCGACGAGAAGCCTCTTGACGTAGTCGATTTTGAGTTCGTTTATCCAGGTGGAGAACGTCATGTTGCAGTGGGCGTTGAAATAGTTCGACAGCCGGTAGGGGGGAACGTTGACGGCCTTGGCGAGGCGCTTGATATCGAGTTCCGGCGAGAAAATGAGGTCCTTGTTCTTTACGATTTTTTCCAGCCTCTGTGCGATGAGTGCCGCTTCGTCCGGCTTGATGACCAGGTTCCTTTCGTGGTTTTCGGCGATCTCGGAGCGGAGCAGCTTGAAGACCTCCGGGTTCCGGACGGTGAAAAAGTACCAGACGAGCATCAGCGTCTCGAGCATGCAATTACCGATCCGGTACAGCGCCACCGACGGGAGGGCGAGTCCCACCGCGACGACTCCGATTATAATCCCGATTCCGACGGCTGCCCATCGCATCGAGCGTCCCTGCGGCGTTCCGGGCCTGAGGTCCTTCAGGGTGTATCGTGCGATAAAGAAAACGAGGATGGTCATGATGATCGGCCAGGCATACATGGTGATATTCGTGAAGGCGTGGAACGGCGCAAGTGGATGGGCGTCCTCGGGGTCTACCGTGACCGGACCGAGCCGAAAAAGGTAATCAAGGAAGGGCAGTGCCGCGAGGATGACGGACCAGAGAAGTCCGATGCGCGTAACGCGGCGTCCGTATCCCCGATGGCGCTCGCCGCCGAACATGTACAGGGCGAGGTTGAAGAATGCCTGGCTCAGGAAAAAAATGGCGACGATGATCACCGGATTGCTGATATCGTCCGGCAAATGCAGGACGGGATCCAGGGCGCTCAGGTCGAAGAGGAACCCTACCATGAGGAAGAGCACGCCGAAGCTCCTCTGGACCTTTTCCCTTCCCCTGATGAAGAGGAAGATGAATCCCGCGTACGCAATGGTGAATCCGCTCGCGCCGCGGAAGAACTGGTAGACGAAATCCATTACCGCGAGACCCCGCTGTGGTGATGTTTCCAAGCATACCGCAACGGGAATCGCCGCGCCAGAGGAATGGGTAGTGGGTAGTGGAATTTTCAGAAGAAAAAAGCGGAACTTTCCACAAATGAGCGGTGAAGTAGAGATCGCCAGGAAGAGTAAGGTAGGTGAGGGGTACCTCCGAACT
>DBTK01000032.1 GCA_002307015.1 Spirochaetaceae bacterium UBA1318 | reverse complement strand
GAAATCTCGGATCAGCGTCGTTAATTTTGCCTGGTGATTATCGTGAAGATGCCACACCCGTTCCCATTCCGAACACGGAAGTTAAGCCCTCTAACGCCGATGGTACTACCGCAAGGTGGGAGAGTAGGTCGTCGCCAGGCTTTTTTATTAAAAAATGATCCCGAGCCGAAGGGTTGGTGATCAATGTATATAGCTTCAAAGGTTCTCACTCTAGTTTTACTACCTCCTGGTGTCGTAGTCCTTGTTTTCCTGATGGTGACGATTCTCGTTGTCATTGGGAAAAAGAAGGGTGCGGCATTTTTGTCGTTGGGCGCCGCCGTCATTCTCGCGCTGCTTTCGATGAATCCCGTCTCCGATCTTCTTCTTTCCCCCCTGGAAAATGCCTACCCCGTCTTGGATTTTCAGAAAGCTGATATCGCCAAGCTCACCCATATCGTCGTGCTTGGCGGGGGAATGGTCGATCGTTCGCCTGAAGAAAACATGAAGGGAAGCCTTGGCCCCGATTCCATGAAACGTCTTTCCTACGGCGTACGGATAGCCTCGTATCTCGAAAAGCCGCTTATCTTTTCCGGAGGGCGAGCCTTCGGTGAACCGGGGCTCGAACCGGAGGCGGCGACCGCGGAACGCTATCTCGCGGAAACGAAAGCCGGCGTGCCCACCCTCTTCGAGGACCAGAGCCGGACGACATGGGAAAACGCACGCTTCGTGCGGGAAAAGTACAAGGTTGTCAACGTCGTTCTGGTCACCTCGGCCTACCACATGCCAAGGGCGATGCTTTCGTTCAAGAAGAACGGCATGAACCCAATTCCGGCTCCGACCGATTACATGGCCAACCGGTCTGCTTATGGATACAACGATTACCTGCCGAGCATCGGTGCCCTCGTGAAATCATGGACCGCGCTGCATGAATATGCGGGAATGGTTTCCTATATATTCCGCTAGCTCTCGACCTTCGAAAACGACAAAAATAAAAAATATGTCAAGATAAAACATCTTGACGGGTAATATTGTATCGCATAGACTAATTTAGCCTGAATCGTGATTCGGTGGAAGAGCAATAAATCTTCAGGTGAAAACAAGGTAAAGAAACAGGAGATGATTTGATGGATATTTTCGAAAAATGCTATTCGTGGAATGACGACAAGGCAGCGAAAGCCGGGGGATATTATCCCTTTTTTATTCCGCTCGACGGAACCGAAGGAACCGAAGTCTATATGTACGGGCGTAAGGTTCTCATGCTTGGGTCGAACAATTACCTCGGCCTGACGACCGACCCGAGGGTTCGCACCGCCGCCAAGAACGCCATCGATGAATACGGTACGAGCTGCACGGGAAGCCGCCTGATCAACGGCAACCTCAAGATTCATCAGGAACTTGAAGAGAAGCTTGCGGCCTACATGAAGCGGCCCGCTGCTCTCTGCTTCTCGACCGGGATGCAGACGAACCTGGGGGCGATCTCGGCCCTCATTACCAGGAACGACGTCGTCATCACCGACAAGGACGATCACGCGAGCATCGTGGACGGCTGCAGGCTCGGCTACGGCGAAACGAAACGCTACGTTCACGGCGACCTCGCCCAGCTCGAGCACATCCTCGAGAAGCTGCCGGAAGAGGTCGGACGTCTCGTCGTCGTCGACGGGGTGTTCTCCATGGGCGGCGATATCGTCGATCTTCCGAAACTGGTTCCCCTGTGCAAGAAGTACGGCGCACGGATCTATGTCGACGACGCGCATTCGATCGGCGTTCTGGGCAAGGGCCGCGGAACCGCCGTCCATTTCGGACTCGAGAAGGATGTCGACATCACGATGGGCACGTTCTCGAAATCCTTCGCGTCCCTCGGCGGTTTCATCGTCGGCGACAAGGAAGTCATCAACTATATCAAGCATACGGGACGGGCCTTCCTCTTTTCCGCGTCCCTGCCGGCGTCGAACGTCATGGCCGCGATGGCAGCCCTCGACATCATGGAGAAGGAACCCGAGATCATCGAGAAGCTCTGGGACAACTATCGGTTCATGATCAAGGGCTTCCAGGAACTCGGATTCAATACCGGGCACACCCAGACGCCGATCATTCCCGTCATCATCGGGGAGGACGTACCCTGCTTCATGTTCTGGAAGGAGCTTTTCGAGAACGGCGTATACACGAATCCGGTCATTTCTCCCGCGGTTCCCAAGGGAATGGCTCTTCTGCGCACATCCTACATGGCGACCCATACCAGGGAGCAGCTTTCGAAGGCGCTGGACATCTTCGGAAAGATCGGAAAGAAACAGGGAATCATCAAGTAAGGAAGCGGCACCGATCAACAGCCTCGCAGGTGCGAGGTATGTTGGAACGGCAAGGAATGGATTTTATGAGGGTCGCATACCCCTTCTTGCTCAGTCAAAAGACGCAGCAAGATGGCGGGGTATGCGACCCTCCTCCGAATCAGGCGCCGTTTTTTTTGGTTGCGGCGGACGTAGGCTTGCCCGTGTGGACGGCGACAGCGGCTTCGAGATCGGCGAACGCGGCCTTGAGCATCGGCAGGGTGGCGGCGACTCCTGCGCGGTTCTGGGCCTTTGCGGCTTCGTCCACCGCCTGTGCCGCATCTCCCGTCGCCTTGGCGGAAAGGTTCCAGGCGCTCCCCTTGATCGAGTGGACCTCGCGTTCTATCGCATCGAGGTCTCCCTCCGCGAATTCCCTGTCAACCTCGACGAGCCGAAGCGCGGTCTTCTCGACGAATTTGTCGAGAAGGGAAAGGACCATGTCGCGGTTGCCGAGGAAGGTCTCCACCGCCTCGGGAAGGTCGAGGACGACGCTATCCGGGATGGCCCGAGGCTCGGCGGTTTCGGATACGGGGGCTATGGTTTCCAGGGTTCCATGGGCATGGGACTCCTCCCCCGATTCAAGCCACTTGTCGAGCATGTCCTGGATATCTTTCTTCTTGAACGGCTTCGTCAGGATATCGTTCATCCCTGCGGTGATGCAGCGCTCCCGTTCTCCCTTGATGGCGCTCGCCGTGAGGGCGACGACGGGGACCTTCACGCCGGCGGCTCTGATGGCCGTCGCCGCCTCGTAGCCGTTCATCCTGGGCATCTGGATGTCGAGGAAGATGATGTCGAAGGCCTCGTCTTCGGCGAATTCCACCGCCTCCTGTCCGTCGGAGGCGACCTTCACCTCGTGGCCGAGCTTGTTCAGGATTACCGTGAAAAGCTGCTGATTGATCGGGTGATCCTCGGCAAGGAGCACCTTGTGGGCGACGACGGCGATCGGCTCGGTCGGCTCGACGTTCACTTCCTGCTCGTCGATGGTTTCGAGATCGATGACGTTGCCGAGGACGCGGGACATGCACTCATAGAACTCCCTGCGCTTGATCGGCTTCGAAAGGTAGCTCGTGAACCAGCGGAGGAGTTTCATCTTGGCCTCGACCTGGGCCGTCCCCTGGGGACTCATCAGGACAAGCTTCGTCGCGTTGATGGCCACGTTCGCGTTCACCTCTGCGGCGAGCCTCCAGCCGTCCATCCCCGGCATGATGAGGTCGACGAGACAGGAGGCGAAGGGCCTCCCTTCCCGTGCGGCCGAGGCGAGGGCTTCGAGGGCTTCGGGGCCGTCGCTGGTCTCCGCCACCTCGCATCCGGCGGTTTCGAGGTACGTGCGGAGGATTCGACGCGAACCCGAATTGTCGTCGGCGATGAGCACCCGCGGCCGGTTGGGGAAGGATGGCGTGGAATCCTGGGGTTGGGATTCGGAACGAGTGCAGGGAATCGCGAACCAGAAAACCGATCCCGGCCCGTCTCCGGTGCCGATCCCGATCTCCCCTCCCATCTGCTCGACGAGGTGTTTCGCGATCGACAGCCCGAGCCCCGTCCCGCCGAACTGCCTGGTCGTCGATGAATCGGCCTGGGAAAAGGCGGAGAAAAGCCGTTTCCTCGCCTCCTGTGAAATTCCGATGCCGGTGTCCCTGATCGAAAAGTAGAGGGATTCCCGTCCCTCGATGATGCGTACCGAGGCGAAAACCTCGATCTCGCCCACCTTTGTGAACTTGACCGAATTCTTGACGAGGTTGACCAGGATCTGCCTCAGTCTCAGGGGATCGCCCCGGACGGAGTGGGGAACCGAGGCATCGAGGTCCACGAGGACCTCGAGCCCTTTCTTGTGCGCATCGAGCACCACGAGGTCAACGGCCTGTTCGAGGACCGAGTGAAGATCGAAGTCGATGATCTCGAGGGTGAGCCTGCCCGCCTCGATCTTGGAAAAATCGAGGATGTCGTTGATGAGGCTTAGCAGGACGTCGGCCGAAAACTGGACCTGGGTGGCGTATTCCTTCTGCTCGCTGTCGAGTTCCGTTTCGAGCAGGAGCTCGGTCATCCCGGTGATCGTCTGGATCGGGGTCCGTATCTCGTGGCTCATGTTCGCCAGGAATTGGGATTTCGTGTTCGTCGCGCGCTCGGCTTCGTCCTTCGCCGCGACGAGGGATTGCTCCTTGGATTTCAGCTCGCTGATATCCGAAAGCACGCAGAAAACGAGGACATCGTTGTTGTCCGAATCGCATGAGGCTGTATCGTTCGCCGGGGCCAGAAGGCGGACGGGCGACATGTCGAAGCGAAGCCAGGCATCGCTGCCGTTCGCGCTCTCGATGGGGCTGTCCACGGATGCCACGGGGTCTCCCCGGGAAATCAAATGGTCGAAGGCGATGGAAAGTTCGTCGGAGCCCTTCCTGTCCCTGAAGGCCTCGAGCATGGGTTTTTCCAGGGAGCCCAGGGACCGGCCGGTGATTCGCTCGAAGCTTCGTTTGAAGGCGGTGTTCGCGACGACGGGCATTCCCGCGCAATCGAGGATGGCCATCGGTATCGAGGCTTGCGCGAACGCGATGGCTATCGCCTTCTGAATGTCGATCATGTCTAGAAATTGGCCCTGAGAATTTCAGCGGCCTTTTTCATGATAGTATCGGGCTTCAACGGCTTTATGAGGTAGCTTTTCGCTCCGGCCTGGAAGGCATGGACGACGGCCTCGCGCTGGGTGACGGCGGAGAGCACGATGACCGGAATCCGGATATCCGAGGCATGGAGGATCTTCAGCACCTCGAAGCCGTTCATGACGGGCATCATGAGATCGAGGAACACCATGTCGAAGCTGTGGGCATTCATGTCGTCGATGAATTTCTTCCCGTCCTCGTAGATGACGACGTTGGCGTCCATCTGGGCGAAGGTGAGCTTGACGAGTTCCTGGATGGTAAAATCGTCGTCCACGACGGCGATCTCGATGGACCGTCCCATCGCCTTGACGTCGTCGGTCGAGAAAACACGCTGGGTCTCGGCATCGAACCTCATGTGGATCGATTCCCCTCGGTCGTGGGCCGAGTCCGTCGCGGTGAGGATGCGCTCCCCGATGATCGTGGCCTGCTGGTCGCCCGTGCCGTCGGGGGCCGATTTGTCGCTGAGCAGGCCATCCATTGCGTGCTGGAGGTTGTTCGTGACCTCGACTCCGGCGAAGCTCTTGTGACCGTCAACGAATTCCCGAACCATGGACGAGTTCGTCAGGATTTTGATGTTCTTGTTCTTCGCCTGGGAGAAGGTGCAGACGGTCTGCAGGAGTTTCTCGACGTTCGGTCCGTCGGCGAAATTGAGCTGGAGGTCTGATAGGAGAAGGATGACCTTCGGGCTGGCTATGCCGTAGAGCTCGATGAGTTCGACGATCTTGAACCGGAGGAGATCGATCTTGTCGCGGTTGAGGCCCTGGGCGACCTCGATGAACAGGATATCGTCGTTGAGGTGGGCTTCGATGATGCAGGGCGTCGTGTCGTAGTCGATCGGAATGCCGAGAACCTCGCCTATCGTATTCAGCATCGAATCGAATTTGATCGGCTTGTTGAATACCTTTTTCACATTGTAGGGAACGAGTTCGATGATCCGGTTTTTATCGATATTCGAGGCGGTGACGATGACCGGAATCTTCGCCGTGTTCGGATTTTTCCGTTTTTCATCGAGGACGTCCTTGCAGGTCTTGCGGGTCAGGTGATAGTCGACGATCAGGAGGTCGGGCAGGATGGACCTAATTTTGGAAATTCCATCGAGTCCGCTGACGGCGGCGGTAACGGTGAGATCCTGCTCTTCGAGCTTTTCCTTCAGGTAATCCCGAAATAAGGGCGATTCGTCGATGATGAGAACCTGTTTCATACTACGTTTTCCTTGCGGTAAATTGTAGCCTAGAAATTGTGGCAATGCAAGAAGAGTCGGCGGACTGTGGGAATTTACCGAAGGTTTGATTCGCGGGAGGGCCTCATACCCCGGATTGCGGCGAGGTATGTTGATTTCGCCGCGAAAGATCCGCCCGGACCGCAATTGAAAAGCCGGCACGCTTCGTGTAATTTATAAGGTACGAGAAATGGAGGGGGATCATGGCTAAAGCGCTGATACTGTTCGCCGAGGGTTTTGAGGAAATCGAGGCTCTGACCCCCGTCGATTATCTCAGGAGGGCGGGCATCGAGGTGACGATGGCCGGTATCGGATCGACCCAGATCACCGGTTCCCACGGCATTACGGTCCTCGTTGACACGACGGTGGAGGCGGCTGGAGACCAGTGGGACTGCATCGTGGTTCCCGGCGGTAAGGGTGCGGATACGATCGCCGCTGATCCGAAGGCTCTCCACCTCATCAAGCGTCTATTCGACGCAGGCGCTCTCGTGGCGGCCATCTGTGCGGCGCCGGCGCGGGTGCTCTCGAAATGCGGCATCCTCGAAGGCCGGCGCTTTACCTGTTTCCCGGGAGAGGAGACGAAGCTCACCACTGGCGAGTTCAGCGAGGAACGGGTCGTCGTCGACGGAAACCTTCTGACGGCTCGGGCAGCGGGGGTTTCGGGTGAGTTTTCGGTCGCCGTGGTCCAGTGCCTTCTGGGCGACGAGGCCGCCTCTACCCTGGCGGATCGGGTTCTCCTGATCACCGAGTA
>DBTK01000018.1:7597-8172 GCA_002307015.1 Spirochaetaceae bacterium UBA1318 | reverse complement strand
TGTCCTCCATCGTCATGATCGCCGCCTCGACGGCGTCGACCGCCGACCCTCCCCTGCCCAAGGCACCGAGCCCCGAATCGAGGGCGGCGGCGATGCCGGCCCGGTGCAGATCCTCATCGGCGGCGGATTTCAGTTTTCCGCAGCCTCCATGCAACAGTAGTGTAGTCACGTTGTAATCCTTTCCCTGTAGAATCGAGTTGTATCGAGCCTGAGGCTCATGTGCATTCGGTTTTATGTTCCGTCAGTCCTTCGGATCGAGGTAATCCCGTATCCCGTCGCCCAGGGTGTTGAAGGCCACCACGGTGAGGACGATGGCGACGCCCGAAAAGATGACCTCGTTGGGACTCGTGTTGATGAAATTCTTGCCGTTCGCGAGCATCCCGCCCCAGGAGGGATTCGGCGGCTGTATGCCCAGGCCGAGGAAGCTCAGGCCCGCCTCGGTGAGGATGGCGTCTCCTATGCCCATGGTCGCGTAGACGATGACGGGCCCGATGACGTTCGGAAGCAGGTGGAGACCGATGAGCCGCCCGTCGGACATGCCGACCGCCCTCGCCGCCTCGATGAACTCCTTCTCC
>DBTK01000018.1:6777-7350 GCA_002307015.1 Spirochaetaceae bacterium UBA1318 | reverse complement strand
CGCCGCCTCGATGAACTCCTTCTCCTTCACCGAAAGGACGGTGCCCCTCACGAGCCTCGCGAAGGCAGGGGTCGACACGAGGCCGACGGCCAGGATGATGTTTCCCAGCCCGGGCCCGAAAATCGTGAGCAGGGCGATCGCGAGCAGGAGGGAGGGAAAGGAAAAGAGGATGTCCATAAAGCGCATGATGAGGTTGTCCCATCCCTTGCCGTAGTATCCGGCGAGGAGGCCGAGGCCTGTGCCCACGACGAGGGCGACGATCTGGGACACGAGGCCGACGGTGAGGGACACCCTCGAGCCCAGCACGATCCGGGCGAGGAGGTCGCGGCCGAAATCGTCGCAGCCCAGGATGTGGCGGGCCGAGGAGGCGGAGAGCCTCGCGGAAAGGTCGAAGCTGTAGAGGCTCTTCCCCGCGACGAAGGGCGCCAAAAGCGAAACGACGACGAGGAAGGCGACCATCCCTCCCCCGATCACGATCCTCCTGTAGCGCAGGGCTCGGGTCAGTCTTTTCTCACTCATAGGAGATCCTCGGATCAAGGACGATGTAGAAGAGGTCGACGATCAGGTTGATGA
>DBTK01000018.1:6025-6531 GCA_002307015.1 Spirochaetaceae bacterium UBA1318 | reverse complement strand
AAGAGGTCGACGATCAGGTTGATGAAGGCGAAGAGGAAGGCCGTGAAAAGGATTATCCCCTGGAACAGGGGGTAGTCCCTCGAAAAGATGGCGGCGACGAGCTCCCTGCCTATCCCGGGCCAGGCGAAGACCTGCTCGGTCAGCACCGCGCCGCCGAGAAGGGAGCCGATCTGCATGCCGATCACCGTGACGATCGGGATCATGGCGTTTCGCCTCGCGTGGGTGTTGACGACGACACTTTCCCTGACGCCCTTCGCCCTCGCGGTCTCGATGTACTGCTCGTTGAGCACTTCGAGCATGCTCGCCCTCATCATCCTGGCGATGAGTGCGGCGAACATACTCCCCAGGGCGAGGGAAGGGAGGACGATGCAGCCGAGGGCCTGGGAAATGGGCTTCGGGTTCCCCGTCGTGGCGAGGGCGACGAGGCCGTCGACGATTCCCATGCTCCGTCCCGAGGCGGGAAACCAGCCAAGCCTGACCGAGAAGAGCAGGATGAGCAGGATGCC
>DBTK01000018.1:4023-5778 GCA_002307015.1 Spirochaetaceae bacterium UBA1318 | reverse complement strand
GAGCAGGATGAGCAGGATGCCGATCCAGAAGACGGGCATCGAAACCCCGAAGAGGGCTATCGTCATGGAGCCGTAGTCGAAGATCGTGTTCTTCTTGACGGCGGCGAGCATGCCGATGGGGATGCCGATCAGGACCGCCCAAAGCACGCTCATGAAGGTGAGCTCGACGGTCGCCATGAAGTGGGCCTTGATGACCGCGGTTACGGGGATGAACTGCGTGATGGAGTTGCCGAGGTCTCCCCTCATCACTCCCTTCACGTAGATCAGGAACTGGACGGGGATCGGCCTGTCGAGGCCCAGCTTGGCCCTCATGTTGGCAACCATCTCGGCCGTGGCCCGCTCGCCCATCATGACGCGCGCGGGATCGCCCGGGATGAGCCGCCCGATGGCGAACACGAAGACCATCACCCCGAAAAGGACGACGATCAGGAGGAAAAGCCGCTTAATGACATACCGTATCATCGTTGACCGCCGCTCGGGGCGGCTCTCGCCGCCCCGGAAGATTTCAATTCAGGCTACTTCGCGTCAACCCAGACGTTCGAGTCCGGGGTGCACAGGAAGGTGTATTCGATCGCGTTGGCTCCGAAGCCGTGCACGCGCTTGTTGTAGGCGACGGTCGCGACCTTGTGGTAGAGCGGGATGTGTACGATGTTCTTGAACCACACGTCCTGGACCTCGGCGTAGAGCTTCTTCCGCTCGTCGGCGTTCATGGACTTGCGCGCAGCCTCCAGGTCTTTGTCCACGGTCGCGTTCACGAACCGGGTGCCGTTGTAGCTGCTCGCGTTCGTGCTCCATGCCTCGTTCTGGGAATGGTGGATGTCGTAGAGGAGGCCGTCCGGATCGGTCAGCCAGTTCCATCCCATCATGTACATGCTGGACTTGCCCGCGTCGACGAGGGGAAGGTAGGTGGCCCACTCGAGGGACTCGACCTTGGCGTTGATGCCGACGGCCTGGAGCTGGATCTGCATGAGCTCGGCGATCTTCTTGCGGAAGGTATCCTGGGGCGTGTTGATGGTGATGTCGAAACCGTTGGGATAGCCTGCATCCTTCAGGAGCTTCTTGGCCAGGGCGGGATCGTACTTGAAGGCGTACTTCTCGACGGCCGGGTTGTAGGCCCAGGACGAGGGGGAAAGGGAGCTCTTCGCCCGTACGCCGGCGCCGCCGAGGACGGAGGCCACGATCGAGTCCATGTCGACGGCGTGGTAGATGGCCTCGCGGACGCGGATGTCGCTCACCGGCTTGTTGTTCACGTTGAAGCCGAGGTAGTAGTAGTTGAGCGCGGTCTTCACGTCGAGGACGAGGTTCGCGTTCTTCTTGATCCGCGCGAAATCATCGGGCAGGACGGACATCATCACGTCGATGTCGCCCGACTCGAGGTTCACGAGGGCGACCGACTGGTCCGGGATCGGCTTCATGATGACGGACTTGAGGGCCGGCTTCTTGAGCCAGTACTGGTCGTTGCGCACGAGGACGAGCTGGCCGTTCTTGGTCCAGGAGGAGAGCTTGTAGGGTCCCGTTCCGACCGGGTTGAGCCCGTAGGCGATCGGGTCCTTCTCCCTCACCTTCGCGTCGACGATCGGCTGGGTGTAGACCCGCTCGAGGAAGGCCGAGAAGGGATACTCGAGGGTGAACTTCACCGTCGTGTCGTTCAGCTTGTCGATCGACTTGATGACCTTCAGGTTTTCGAGGTTCGGGGAACCGGTCGCCGGATCCATGACCTTCTTGAAGGTGTACACCACGTCGTCGGCGGTCAGG
>DBTK01000018.1:1336-3753 GCA_002307015.1 Spirochaetaceae bacterium UBA1318 | reverse complement strand
TCGCCGTTGTGGAACTTGACGCCGGACTTCAGGGTGAAGGTCCAGGTCTGGGAATCCGGCGTCTTCCAGGACGCCAGGGCCGGGACGATCTTCAGGTCGTTGTCGACGCTGACCAGGGAGTCGAAGATCTGCGTATACATCTGGAACGACGCGTTGTCGCCCACGACGATCGGATCGAGCGATTGGGCGTCCTTCTCGACGCCGATAACGAGCGTTCCCTCGGTGTTGGTTGTCGCGGCGAATACCGGAACCGACGCAGCCAGAAGGATCACCGCCAGAGAAATCAGTACTGACCTTCTCATGGAATACCTCTTTTTCCTTGCTATCTCATCCCTCGACGAGGGGGTTTTCAACCACGGACAGATCGCCGAACGGCTTTCGCCTCTCGGCGCGGCCTCAGGAATACTGGGCGAATTTCCCGCCGAGCATAGCGATGGCCAGGATCATGCGATAGATGTCCCGGTAGTCGCGGGAGCGGTAGAGAACGGACCGGCCCGAAACCCGCTCTATCCCCGGGATCACCGAAACCGCGTCAGCGATCACCGTCGTCACGAGGTCGACCTCGAGCTTCGTGCGCTCCTTCGGGCGCTTCACCTCGAGCTTGCCCCTCGAGTCCATGAACCGGCGGACGCCTTCCCTGAAGGACTTCTCCACCCGCTCGGGCGAGTACATCTTGCCGGCGAAGCGGCCGATGCCCTCCTTCGTCCTCACGTAGGGGACGCCCGAAGGGTAGAAGCCCGAGAGCTGGGCCTCGAGAACGTCGTCGCCGGAGACGAGGCCGACGGGGACGCCGTAGTAGCCGGCGAGAAGGGCGTTGATCTCGACCTCCCCCGCCTCGCGGCCGTCGATGCGGACCGCGTAGATGGCCGAGGACGAGTAGGAGTGGTCCATCATGCCCCGGAGGGTGCCGATGCTCGCGTGGTAGCCGACGAGAAACACGGTTTCGTAGCTCGAGTCGAGCCCTTCCATCATGTAGAAGGGGCGAGGATAGCCCTTCACGTGGGTGACCCGTTCGTCGCCGAACCCGCCGTAGGGAAGGCCCTCCCCCCGCGAATGGGAATCGCAGACGCAGATCTCGGTGATCTCGTTTTTCCTGTCGAGGGCGAAAAGCTCGTCGACGACCCAGGAAACCTCGTTCTTTAAAAGGTCGTAGCACCGGGCCCCGCGTACGGAAGCCTCCATCTCGTTCCACGAGGAGATGCCGCTCACCCCTTCCATGTCGGTTGAAATGAAAATTTTCATGACTTGTCCTCCTGTGCCCCGAGATCGGCGTATCCCTTCCTCTCCACCTCGATGACGTCGTGGGCTCGCGACGCCGAGGCCGTCCTGTCGTTCAGGAGCAGCATGTTGATGAAAATCTGAACCACCGCGACGAGCCCCACGTAGGAGTTCGTCAGCAGGAGGGAGTTGTTCTCGCAGGTGATCACCGTCTCGGCCATGGAATAGATCGGACAGCGTGGCGAGTCGGTGAAGAGGAATACGGCGGCGCCCGCCTCCTTCGCGAAACCGGCGACCTGGACCGCCTCCCGGGAATAGGGGGGGAAGGTCACGATGAAGACGGCATCCTCGGCCCCGAGCGAGCGGAGCCTCGGGCTGTAGTCCGAGATCGATCCGGTGATGCCGACGATCTCCTTGTCGATCACCCCGAGAAGGGCGTACTCGAGGATGCGGACCATGTTCCGGCTCACGCCGAAACCGCTCAGGAACACCCTCCTCGCCCGGCCCACCCCCTCGATCATCCTCATCAGGGCCGCGAGGTCCAGGTCGTCGAGGGTTTTCGAGAGGTTCCGTATCTCGTTCGTCGCGAGCTTCTCGAGCTGCTTCCTCTGGGGAAGGACGTCCAGGTCGTGGAGGGCCACCTTCCCCTCGGGCTCGAGGCGGCGCTTGATCTCCTCCATGAGGACCTTGCGGAACTCGATATAGCCGGAAAAGCCGAGGCCCTTCGCGAACCGGACGATCGAGGCGTTCGACACCCCGATGAGGGCGCTGAGGTCGTAGATCGAGGAGAGCCCGACGCTCTGGACGTTCTCGAGCATGTAGAGGGCGATCTTCCGGTTCACCGGCTGCATGTCGGGAAGGGCGGCCTTGATCCGTTCGGAGATCATGGGCGGCCCCCATCGGCGGCCGGGTAGAGGTGGCAGGCGACCAGGTGGCCATCGCCCACCGGCCTCAAGCCGGGAACCTTCTCGGCGCAGATCGGGAGGGCCTCCGTGCAGCGGGGCCTGAAGCGGCAGCCCAGGGGAATGTCGACGGCCGAGGCCACCTCGCCCCGGATCCGGGGGACGGACTTCCCCCTCATGGCGACCCCGGGAACGGAATCCAGCAGCCTCATCGTGTAGGGGTGGCGGGGCGAGGAAACGAGGTCGTTGGTCCCGGCGATCTCCACGATGACGCCGAGGTACATCACGGCGATCCGG
>DBTK01000018.1:912-1086 GCA_002307015.1 Spirochaetaceae bacterium UBA1318 | reverse complement strand
AGGTACATCACGGCGATCCGGTCGGCGATGAAAGTGACGACGCCCACGTCGTGGGAGATGAAGAGGTAGGACATGCCGAAGCGGTCCTGGAGGTCCCGCATCAGGTTCAGGATCTGGGAGCGGATCGAGACATCGAGGGCCGAGACAGCCTCGTCCGCGACGATGAGCTCGGGC
>DBTK01000018.1:415-665 GCA_002307015.1 Spirochaetaceae bacterium UBA1318 | reverse complement strand
CGTCCGCGACGATGAGCTCGGGCTCGGTGGCGAGAACCTTGGCGATCATGATCCGCTGCCTCTGGCCCCCGGAAAGCTCCGACGGGTACTTCCCTCCGTCCCCGGGCCTGAGGCCGACGCAGTCCAGGAGCTCGGCCACGCGGGAGGCCCGCTCGGCCGCCGTCTTCGCCAGCCCATGCACGACCAGGGGCTCGCCGACGATATCGCCGACAGACATCCGCGGGTTCAGGGAGGCGAAGGGATCCTGGAA
>DBTK01000018.1:0-158 GCA_002307015.1 Spirochaetaceae bacterium UBA1318 | reverse complement strand
AAGGGATCCTGGAAGATCATCTGGAGCTTTTTCCTGAGCGGCTTGAAATCCTTCGGATTAAGGGCGGTGATGTCGGTCCCCCGGTAGAGAAGGCTGCCGCCCGAGGGCTCGTAGAGTTTCAGCAAGGTCCTGCCGAGGGTCGATTTTCCGCAGCCCGA
>DBTK01000141.1 GCA_002307015.1 Spirochaetaceae bacterium UBA1318 | reverse complement strand
CGCGACGGCTTCGTCATGGCCGAGGGCTCAGGCATGCTGGTCCTCGAGGAATGGGACCATGCGGTCGCCCGGGGAGCCAGGATCTACTGCGAGCTCGCCGGCTACGGGGCGACCTGCGACGCCCACCACCTGACGGCCCCCGATCCCGAGGGCGCAGGGGCCGTCCGTGCCATCACCCTCGCCCTCGCCGACGCGGGGCTCGAACCTGCGGACATCGACTACGTCAACGCCCACGGGACCTCGACCACGCTGAACGACCCGATCGAAAGCAAGGCCATCGAAATCGCTTTCGGCCCTCACGCGAAAAAGCTGAAGATTTCCTCGACGAAATCGATGACGGGCCACGCCATCGGCGCCTCGGGAGGCATCGAGGCGGTCACGACCGTCCTCGCGATGCATCGCGGCTTCTATCCCCCGACGATCAACCTCGAGCACCCCGACCCCTCCTGCGTCCTCGACTACGTGCCGGGCAGGGGCTACGAGGGCACGATCCGGGCCGCCATCTCCAATTCCCTCGGCTTCGGGGGCCAGAACGGGGTCATCGCCTTCAAGGCGGTCCGCCACTAGTGCGATGAAGCTTAGGTACGCGAAGCGGCGGGTCTCTTGACACCGCGCTCGGCCGCCCAAGAGTCTCCGATACTTAAGCTTCAGAACGCCAATAAAAACGCCCGATTCCTTCCGGCGTCACGCGGCTGGAACCGGGCAAAAACAGCCTAAACCACTTCCGACCTACTCTTTCAGCGCTCCGGCGAGGGTACCTCTGATGATCCAGCGGTGACCCAGGATGTAGAGGATGACCGTCGGCGCCGCCGAGATGATGGCGGCCGCGGCATACCGGGGCATCCGGTCCGTGCCGTAGGCATTCAGGAACTGCGCGACGCGGAGCTGCATCGTGAACAGGTTCTGATTGTTCAACATGATCAGGCTCAGGAGGTAATCGCTCCAGGCCCCGATGAAAATCAAAAGACAAGACAGGACGGTCGCCGGGGAGGCGAGGGGCAGCATGATAAGAAAGAAGGTGCCGGAGTGCCCCGCGCCGTCAATCCTCGCCGCGTCGGCCAGTTCGCCGGGAAGGCTCTGGAAGAACGACCGGTAGATCAGGGTCCAGAAGGGGATGTTGAACGCGGCCATGGGCAGGATCAGCCCGATCAGGCTGTCCGCGAGGCCGATCTTGAGGTTCATCTTGTAAAGCGGGATCAGGACCATCTGGACCGGAACGAAGTAGCCGATCAGGACCGCGTAGAACAGGATTTCCGTCGCCCGGCTCCGGTAGCGGGCGAACACATAGCCTGCGAGGGCCGAGGCCGGCACGGAACAGGCGATGGCCCCGATGCAGACGATCAGGGTGTTGATCAGGCCCTGTCCGATCTGGACGGCCGTCCAGGCCTCGGTGAAATTCTCGAAATGGAGCTTCAGCGGAATCGCCCAGGGATGGTAGGCGTACTCGAGCTGGGTCTTGAACACGAACATCCACGGCAGGAAAAGCGGCAGGATGATCAAGAGCGCCAGCATCACGAGAAAGATCGTGACGAAGACCTCGGGTATTCCGTGGCGGATCCTCGGCAGTTTCCCGGATCCCCGGGAGGCGGTTGTCGTGCTCATCGTGAATCACCCTCCCTCTTCTGCCACGAGAACTGCGCGATGGTGAATGCGAGGGACAGGAGGAAGATGACGACCCCGATGGCCGCCGCCTTCCCGTACTGCCAGTTGATGAACCCCTGGCGGTAGAGGGTGATGCCGAGCGTCACGGTGGCGTTGCCTGGTCCTCCCGTCGTCAGCATGTAGGGCAGGTCGAAAAGCTTGAGGCTGCCGACGGTGCAGAGGACGGCCAGGATCTGCATGGGATAGATGACGAGGGGCAGGACGATGTGCCACGCGTACCGCCAGCCGACGGCGCCATCGAGCTCGGCCGCCTCGCGGATTTCGGTCGGGATCTGCTCGATCCGGGCCATCAGGTAGATGATGGGAAAACCGGTGTAGGTCCAGGTCGCCACGATGAAAACAGTCCAGAAGGCGATCTTCGGATCGCCGAAGAAGTCGATATTCGAAAGCCATGTCCAGTGCAGTTTCGTCGCGATACTCGAGAGTATTCCGTTGTTGGGCGAAAAGACGAATTTTCCGAGCATGGCCGTTATCGCCGAGGGAAGGATGTTCGCCAGGTAGTAGACGACCCTGAGCGGGCCGGTCGTCTTGTTCACGTAGAAGGTGAGGGAGAATGCGATCAGGAAGGCCAGGGGAAGCTGGATCAGGATGCTCCAGAAAGCCCATGAAAACACGTGCAGGAGCCCGGCCAGAAACTCCGGGTTGGCGAAGAGCCTCACGTAGTTGTCGAAACCGGCCCACGTCTCCCCGCCGAGGCCGGAAGAGTGCATCAGGGATATGCGGAAGGTTTCCTCGATCGGGTAGTACATGAAAACGGCGAGAAAGCCGAGGGCGGGCAGGACGCAGAGGGCGATGAACACCGTCCGTTTCCAATCCCGTGGCTTTCCCCGCGCAGAGCCGGCCGCGCGTCCCGCGGCCGCGTTACCCGTGGTTGCGGCGATATCACCCATGGTGACCCCCAAGACTAAAAATGGGGCGAAGGATAGCCTTCGCCCCGAGCTTCAAAGCAGCGCTATTTCTTGGCCGGGCCGACGTTCTCTTCCATCAGAGATTCGAAGGAGGTGAGTGAAGCCTTCACGTTGGTATCCGCAAGGAAGAAGGTCTGGATGGCGTCGTTGAGGGGAGAGGTGACGGCGGGAGGCAGATCCTGGTCCCACCAGAACTGGACATTCTTCGCGGTCGCGAAAACGCCGGCGGCCATGTCGGTCAGGTGGCTGGGTGCCTTGACGCCGGGAACGGAGCAGATCCTGCCCGGTTCGGCGGCGCAGGCCTCGGTGCTCATCGCGTACTTCATAAATTTCACGACGGCGGCCTTCTTGTCCGCGGCGAGCTTCGTCGCGGCGAATCCGATGTCGGTCATACCCATGATATCGGTGATCTTGCCCTTGCCGCCGGCGAGGGCGGGAAAGGCGTAGAAGCCTATGGTCTGGTCGGTAAAGGCCTTGTTCGAATACTGGGCGCACATCCACGAACCGGTCACGTGCATCGCGGCCTTTCCGGTGGCCATAAGCTGCTGGGCGTCGCCGTAGCCTTCGCCGAGGGGCTTGGTGCCGAAATAGCCTTTCTTGATCCAATCCTGATACTTCTGGGCCGCGTTCACGAAGGACGCGTCGTCGAAGCGGAGCTTCCTGCCCTGGGCGAGGCCGAAGGCGTCACCGCCGAAGCGGTTGGTCAGGTACATGTACATCGCGAGGGCGGGCCATTTGTCCTTCTCGCCGCAGGCGAAGGGCTGGATTCCCTTCGCAAGGAGGGCGTCGGAAACCTTTTCCATCTCGGCGACCGAGGTCGGCACGGAAAGGCCGTTGGCCTTGAAGATCCCCTCGTTGACGAAGATGCCGGCGATGGCAAAGAAAGGAGCGACTCCGTAGATCTTGCCCTTCCAGCTCATGGCGCCCTGGGCCGCCGCGCTTCCCGGCACCGACTTGAGGTCGCTCGTCAGGTCAAGGAGGCGTCCCGCATCGGCATATCCGCCCATCACCGAGCCGCCCCAGCTCTGGAAAATGTCAGGACCGGAGTTGCTGGCCATGGCGATCTTCGTCTTGTCGGCGAGTCCCGGGTCGCCCAGGGGTATGTATTCAAGCTGGATATCGGGATTCTTGGCCTGGAAGCCCGTGATCAGGGCCTTCACGTAGGCATGGTCGGCGCCGTCATCGGCGATGTCCCTGCCCCATACGGTCAGTTTCACCTTGCTCTGGGAAAATACCGGAAGCGCGGCCATCAGACAGCAGGCCAGGGCAACCAGTACAACGAACATTCTCTTTTTCATGATCCCTCCTTTTTTGCGTAAGGAAAACCGGTCCGTTCCGGCCGGCGTTCCGTTTGTATGATCCTACACCCCTCAAGTATAGGTCGAAATCGGATAAAGACCGAATTCCCGGATAGGAGATATCACCTACTTGCGCCGAATGGCTCGTCGTCCCCGTACCTTTTACGGGGCACTTGCCCCCGGTTTACCCTGGTGTATACTTATACGGGGAGGCAGCCTATGAAAACCGCGTCCGAACTCAATTCGGAGGCCATCGAGCTGACCGACAAGGGCCGATTCGACGAAGCCGTCAACCTTTTCGAAAAGGCGCTTCTCCTCCAACCCGGCAACTCCCTCATCCTGTACAACCTGGCGGTTGCCCACCGGAAGGCGGGAAGGCAGAAAAAGGCCGTCGAGCTCCTGCGCAGGGCCGTCGAGGTCGAGCCGAAAAATGCGGAGGCCTGGACGGAGCTGGGGCTCGCCCTCTACGATACCCAGGATTACGAGGGGGCGGAACGCTGCTATGTCGAGGCGGTGGAAGCCGACCCCGAAAACTCGCGGGCATGGAACAACCGCGGGGTCGTCCGCTTCGTCTCGGGCGATTACGTGAAGGCGAAGGACTATTTCGCCCGGGCCGTCGCCCTGGAACCGGAGTACTTCGACGCGCTGTTCAACCTCCACGACGCCTGCGAGGAGCTGGGCGACGAGGAAGGGGCCGAAGAGGCCTCCAGGCGCATGAACGAAATGGGGAAGCATTGAGCGCCGGCCGGCAGCCGGCTCGCCATCATTCCGGGCCGATGGTGGATTCGTCGAGCCCGTACTGCTCGTCCGCTTCCGTGTTTCCCGCCGGTTCCACGTGGACCATCACGTCGTAGACGTTCTCGATCCTGGCCTTTATCGCCCTCTCCACGGCCATGGCGATGGCGTGGGACTCGTTCACGGTGAGCGAGCCGTCGACTTCGATGTCGAGATCGACGTCGTAGAGGCTGGCGATCTTGCGGATGCGGGTGCGGTGGGGATTGCCGGCGCCGCCGACCGAGTTCACCGCCTCGAAGATCGAGGCGTAGAGGCTGTTGTCCGTGTTCCCGTCCATCAGCTCGGTGTTCGCCTCGAGGAAGACGCCGACCGCCGTCCTGATGATCAGCAGGCTCACCACGAGGGCCATGACCGAATCGAGGACGGGAAGCTTCAGCACGAAGGTGAAAAAAAGCCCGGCGAGGACGGTCACCGAGGTGACGACATCGTTCCTCATGTTTTTGCCGTTGGCGATGAGGAGGGAGCTTTTCATCTTCTTCCCGATGGCGAACTGGCTCCAGGCGAGGAGAAGCTTGCCGCCGATGGAAACGATCGTGACGTAGATGGCCAACATCCCGGGAAGCTCGCGTTTCTCCCCCTTGATGAGGGTCGAGAGCGAGGAGAGGAAGAGTTCGGCGCCCGCGAAAAAGATGATGAAGGCGAGGACGGTCGTCGCGATCGTCTCGGCGCGGCCGTGACCGAAGGGATGCTCCTTGTCGGAGGGCTTTTCGATGATCCGGGCCGCGAGCAGGGTGATGAACGAGATGACGACGTCGGTCGTCGTGTCGATGCCGTCGCCGACCACCGCGAGGCTGCCCGCGATGAGTCCGATCGATATCTTGAGCGCGGCGAGGACGGCGTTGCCGCCAATCCCTATAATGGAAGCGCGTTTGAGCAATCCGGTCCTGTCGACCGGTCCGGTCTCTTCGTTATGCATCGCGATCAAGTATCATCGCGATAGCATCATCGTGTCAAGGAATCGTAGCCATCGGCCTCGCCCACTGCTGGAAGAGCCCCGGGTAGGCCGTTTATTTCCAGGCGGATAGGCGGGACCATCAGGAAAACCTTGACACGTCTGGCGGTGAACGGGTATAGTAAGTTCGATTTCGCCCGGATGGTGAAATTGGCAGACACGCTAGGTTCAGGTCCTAGTGCTCGCAAGGGCATGGAGGTTCAAGTCCTCTTCCGGGCAAAAAAGACGCATAAGCGTCTTTTTTTTTGCCCGGACGAGGAATGCGCTCTGCTACCTCTTCCGGGCATCCTTACAACATAACGACTTAGGTCGTAGGTCGACCGAAATCGGAGACCGTCAAAACCCCAATGTTACTGCCTTTGTTACTACGGTAGGAAGAGGGATTATGGCGTGCGCTCCGTTTTCTGTTTTTAAACGTACTTCAAATGATCGTGAAACCGGAAAACCGGTCATCCGCTATTGTGTCCGGTTCTTCGATGAATCCGGGGCCGTTACCCGAACCGCAACCCTCAAGGCGACGAGCCAGACGAGGGCACACGCCGAGGCAAAAGTACTTTTCGACCATGGGGCTGGCATCGGAGGCGATGACCCACTCGTCATTGACTTCCTGGCCGATTTTTGGAAAGCTGATTCCGATTACGCTAAACTGGCTGCCCTTCGAGGCCGTCCTCTTTCCATCGGATATATCAAGATTACGGCACTCGTTCATTTCGCTTTCCCGTGCGCAGGGATTGCCTGATTTCATAGTCCAGAGTATCGCCGGTCATAAGAGCATGGCCATGACGGAACACTACAGCCATGCGGAAGTGATTGACTTTACTGAGGCACAGAAAGCGATGGCGGCTGCGCTGGCATCTGTTCCTGAGGAAAAGGCGAAATGATGGAGGCCTACCCTACGTGCCGGTTTTCCGAATTGGGGTGGACTTCGGCGGCTACATATTTGGTAAATCGCTTCGCCTGGGGCTTGTTTAGCATAGACTCGGCAATAACCGATATCGACTGTTCTCCGTCCCCACGATGTCCCGAAGAAGGGCTTGCAGAGTTTACAACCCCAGTATCCGGAACAAATAAGGCTCATGTATTTGCCGACATGACATCCAAGAAAATAGCCTAACGGATTCCCAATCTTTGAATCCGCGAAATATAAGGTGAATAGGACTGGCTATATCCGTGGAAATAGCAGATCCTTCGAGAACAGAAGACGGCTCTATGTACTATGCAAATGAGGATATCGACAAACTCGAGACCATGCTCAAGATACCCGGCGGCGATGGTTACGTGAAAGCGATGGCCCTATCTATCGGGGAAATGCTCGTTCGTCACAATGACCTCTACAAAACCTTCGGGGTGTACTGGTGGGCCGTCAAGGAAGCCCTGCATAAGTATTACCCCGACAAATCCCCCTGGTTCATGGGTGAGGCGGAAGACCCGATCATGTATCGGCGGGCCTGGCACGGCTCGCTATTTCGTACCGTCCTGGCAGGCGCCTATTACAGTGATCAACATAACATAATAACCTCCGGCCACGATTGGACGGACAGCGAGGGTGTAGAGCATGACTATACCCTTTACGACGTCAACGCAGGATTTTAATGGGATTCAAAGGCATGGGCAAATATTACTTGGGCCAAAAGAATAGCTTTTGATTCTTCAAAGGGCAGTCTACCGGGTCGCTTAATGGATCTACTCGAGGAACCTTCGATACTCGCCCCCAAGCGCTTTGTTTCGGAATATGATCTTTCATGCTGATACAGAAATAACGTCTATCCGTTTCCCGCGGTCCCTCGTAATCAATCCGCCAGTACGAGCGGATCAGGGACAAAATTCAGGGAAAATTCAACGAACCGTTAGGGATAGATGCTTGTCGCCTCTTCTGCCATCGCAATCAGTTTTCCGGGGCTGACATTCGGCAGAAGCGCCTCATGGCTTGGCGAGATGACGCAGCGATCCCCAAAAAGGGAGCGAAGCCTTTTCACCTCGGCCCGAACCTCGTCCTCGGTACCGAAGGGCAGGATATCCTGAGTATCGACCCCTCCGATGAAGACAAGCTTTCCGCCGTATTTTCGGGCCAAGTTGTCAGCGTCCATGCCTGCCGCCTTCGCCTGAAGTGGATGCAAGCCATCAATACCGGCTTCAATTAGCCGAGGAATGATGCGGTCGATAGATCCGCACGAATGGACCACCACTTTCAATCCATATGATTTGATCAGATCAATGCACTGCTTGTAGTACGGCATGATGAAGCGCTCAAACATTTCCGGACTGATAAGCAGGTCGCGTTGACTCCCGAAATCGTTTCCGAAAAAACCCGCGACCAATTTATCCGCCATAACGTCAAGACAACGACGGTTCGCCTCAAGGTAAAAATCAACAATGTGTTTCGTTACCGCGTCCACGACCTCGGGATCGGTATACATCTTCATGAAATAGTTTTCCATCCCGAAAAAGTCCGCCGCGATATGGAAGAATGGCATCCACATTCCGCCAAAAACGGCGAGCCCCGCCCGGTTCGCGGCATCGACGTTTTTAATGGTCTCAGAGAAATCCAGAAAGTCAGGATCCGGCCAATCAAAACGGTCCACTTCGGATACCTCTTCGCAGTCTCCGAATACACCGGCTTGGCTAAGGCTTTTTCGTTCCAGCCCGCCATAGAAGTCCCACATCGGTTTGCCAGCAGGATGATTCCACGTCGCAGGATCAAGTTCAGGCGAAAACCAGATCATGTCGCTGCCCACGGCGAGGGCGAGTTCAATATCCGCGTTCCCGGTCATGTTGGTCTTCACCTGCGAGGTACGCAAGAAGCCTTCCGGAATTTCCTTTCTGGCTTCATTGATTCCAAAATGCCGGTAGTACAGTACTTTCGTTTCATCCGCCGGATTGCCCATCCAGAAGCCTGATCTGTCCGTCGTGGAACCATTGAGTATTGAACAGATTCTTTCCCTTCCGGTCATCGCTCATACCCTCCCCAGACGAAATAGTCATTGGCAGCATGCTTTCTTATCCGTGCACTAAAGGAAAGAAAAAATAAAAACCTAATACCTGCAAAGTTTCGCTTCTTCGACGAACGCCTTGATCAATTCAGGGCTGGCATCGAAAAAGTGATCGGAGGGTGCGAGGATGTAGCCGCCACCGCCGCCGGCCGACTCGAAGCATTTTCGTACGTAAGCCCGGGTTTCCTGCGGCGTACACCCCTTAAAGTAATGCACCTGGTTGAAGCCCCCGATCATGCAGACCTTCCCGCCGATCCTCCTTTTGGCTTCCTTCAGATCGACATCCGCCCCCATTTCCGGAGGCGTGAATGTTTCCATCGCGGCGGGTCCCATATCCGCGATGTCCTCGAGAATGGGCATCATCCCTCCGCAGGTATGGTAGGAAATCCGTATCCCAATTTTTCGAGCCTCGGCAATAAGTGCCGCGTCGTAGGGAGCGACGAATTCACGGAACATCGCCGGCGAGATGACTGTCGTCGAAGCATCGCCTCCGCCGAGCTCCACAAGATCGTAGCGTGCACCCGCAAGTGAACGGATGTAGGCGAGCTTCCTGTCGCGGAGTACCGAAAGAACTTTATGAACCCACCCCGGATCGTCGAAGCTATCCATGATCGCCTGCTCCGTCCCGCGGAGGCAACAGAAATCCTGCCAACATCCAGGCTGTCCGAAAAAATCGAAAGGCAGGATAAAGGAACGAAGGATACCGCGATCTCCGTAGGCTTCGGCCTCTCGGTTGACGGCCTCCACATCGCAGAGGGGCGTGGTCATGAAGTCCGCGATCAGGTCGATGTCGCCCTTCTCCTTCAGAAGATGTTCAACAACCCATTCGGTATAACCGTTCCCCTGAATTACCGTCGAGAGCTTTCCTTTCGGCGTCGATATCGTATAGCGCGTCGTCTCGAATTCGATATGCTGAACCGGTTCGGACGAGATACGCCACCGGTCGGATTCGATTTTCGCAATCTGAAGGAAGCCTGGTTCCGATTGCCCCGCGACGAAACGTTCGCCCCTCGACTCGTCGGGCTTAACCGGAACGATCCACTTGATCGCATCCATGTCAAAGGTCTCGAAGAATTCCTGGTTTGAGATCCCGTCCATGTACTTGTTCAGGAAATAGGGCATGAGGTGGTGAGTCGAAACGGGAAGACGGTCTGTTGGCTGCTTCTCTAGTGCTGCGACAAGTCTTTGCTTGTGGGTCATAGGTAGTTCCTCATTCATCGATACAGCTTGCGAATATCTTTTCCTGTGTCGCTGCCGAACCTGGCATCTCATTCACGATACGGCCTTTCGCCATGACGTAGATTCTATCGCACATTCCAATCAACTCCGGCATTTCGGAAGACATCATCACGATCGCCATGCCTTCGTGTGCCAGTTCATCGATGATCCGGTAGATTTCGGCCTTCGCGCCAACGTCGAGCCCTCTCGTCGGTTCGTCGATGACGAGAACCTTGAGCCCTTTCTTGATGAGCCATCTGGCGAGTATGACCTTTTGCTGGTTGCCTCCGCTCAGCTTCGCCACAAGCTGATTCGCTGAAGGCGTCTTGATATCGAGACGCTTGATCATGCCATCCACGACGGTCCGCTCACGCGACTCGGAAATACCGATTCCAATGCGTAGCTGGTTGAGTGATACGATCGACATGTTGTGCTTTACGCTGAGATCGGGGAAAAGGCCCTCAAGCTTCCGATCTTCGGGGACCAGGCCCATCCCTTCACGGCAGGCGACAGAGGGATCGTCCGGTTGAAGGAAGTGGCCATCGAGCACGACGCTCCCTTCCACCCTTCGGTCCAGCCCCATGACGGCCCGTGCGAGTTCGGTTCTTCCCGCGCCCATGAGCCCGGCGAAACCGACGATTTCCCCTTTCCTGACGCTGAAACTCGCGCCGGAAACCCGGCTCGTCGACAAATTCTCGACCTTCAGAATTTCCTCGCCGAAGATCGGGGTTGTTTTGGGGAGAAGGGACGAAAGATCGCGCCCGACCATCATCGACACGAGGCGGTCACTGGTCAGATCAGAGGCCAACTCGGTCCCCACATAGGCGCCATCCCGAAAGACCGTGATTCGATCGGCGATGGCGAAGACCTCGTCGAGCTTGTGCGAAACGTACACGATGCCGACGCCCTTGGCCTTCAACCTGGCCACGATACGGAAAAGGTTCTCGACCTCGCTTGGGCAAAGAGCCGAGGTCGGCTCGTCCATGATAATCACCTTCGCGTTGAGCGACAGAGACTTGGCGATCTCGACCAGCTGCTGTTGAGCGACGGGAAGGCGCCTCACCTTTGTCTTGACCGGAATTTTGAGACCGACTTCGGCCAGGTACTTCTCCGCCTCAGAGTACAAATCGTTCCAGCGAACTCGTCCACCCAGGGTCGTGAGCAGCCTGCCAAAGAAAATATTCTCCGCGACTGAAAGATCCTGGACGAGATTCAGCTCCTGATAGATAACGCTGATTCCACGGCGGATTGCGTCATATGGGCCCTTGATCCCGGCCTCTTTCCCTTCGAACAGGTAGCTTCCTTCGAAATCGTAGACACCGGCTATGACCTTGATAATGGTTGACTTTCCGGCGCCATTCTCGCCCATGAGGGCGTGAACTTCACCGGGACGGAGGTCGAATGAAACCCCTTTCAAGGCATGAACCCCGGGAAATTTTTTATGGATATTCTTCAAATCCAGCAAGGATTGTTGCGGAGGAAGATTTACACTCATGCCCCCCCCTATTCCGTCACCTTGATCAATTTTTTTAGCAGATTCCGCCTACGAAGCCCGTCGAAATACACCGCCAGAATGATGACCGCACCACGAGCGATCTCCTGGTAGAAGGACGAGACATTCAGGAGAATGAGGATATTGGTGAGGACGCCGAGAATGAGCATACCGATGAACGCTCCCGCCAAGGTCCCGACGCCGCCGGTAAGGCTGACACCGCCAAGGATGACGGCCGCGATCACCTGCATCTCAAAACCCTGTCCGGCGTTTGGCTGCCCGGACGACATCCTTGATGCGAGGACCACCGCGCTTACCGCCGCAAAGACCGAACCCATGACGTAGACCTGGATTTTTATCCGGTCCACGGGAAGGCCGGAGACGCGAGAAGCGTTGCCGTTTCCACCTATTGCATAGATGTAACGACCGAAGGCCGTGTGGTTGAGAACGTAGTAAAATACCGCGAAAAGGACGATGGTGAGCACGACCGGAATCGGGACGGGACCGAGGTATCCGGTGCCGACATTTTCGAACGCGGTTACCTTCGATTGGATGGAAACCGCATTCGTGACGACCAAGGAAACGCCGCGGTAGATCGCCATCGTTCCAAGAGTGGCAATGAGGGAGTTCATTTTCGCCTTCGTCACCAGAAGGCCGTTGATCAATCCGAGAATGGCCCCGAGCACAAGGCTCAAGGCGATCGCGGTGACGATGCTTCCCGTCGCATTGAGCACCCAGACGCACAGGACACCGACGAGAGCCTGGGTCGAACCAATGCTGAGGTCAATCTCGCCGCTGAGAATGATCATGACCATGCCGATTCCGGCGATCGCGAGGAGCGACGTCTGGCGCAAGACGTTCATGACATTCATCGTCGTCAGGAATACGGGCGCAAGGACAGTGGCGACCATGCAAAGAGCGAGCAACCCGATTATGAGAATTGCCTGCTCTCCCGACAGAAGGTCCCTGAATTTTGATCTGCTTTTCTTGGTTTCGTTATTCTTGTTCACGTACCAACTCCTATGAAAATTCACGCTTTAGTGGATGGTGCTAGTCCCCCGTTGCATTGAACGCGGCGGGGGACTTGAATGCCTATTTTTTCATAAGGGCGCGGATCGCGTCATACTTCATGGCGTACTTGTCGCCGGACTTGGTATAGAACGTGTTGAAGTTGCCAGCGTCGATTACCGTCGTCGGAGTCTCGTATCGAGCGGGAACCTTCTCGCCCTTCGCGATAGCCACCGCGGCGTCGACGAGCCCGACGCCTACGAAGTTGGGAAACATCGCGAGGGCGGCTTTGTACGGCCCGCCGGAAAGAAGCGCACCCTGTCCCACGGCCCCTTCGAAACCGAAGCCGATGGCGGTGAGCTTGGATTCGTCGAGGCCGGCTGCCTTGTACGCGGCCATACCACCGGTCGTCGAATCGTCATTGATGCCGAAAATCACGTTCACATCGGGATGAGCGGTGAGGGCGTCCTGGGAAACCGCGAGAGCCTTCTCCTTGAGTCCCTGGCCATCAACTTCCTGAGCGATCTCGTACTTGATGCCCGAGCTCGCAAGCGCTTCCTTGAAACCGGCGACTCGCTGTCGACAGTCGTCGAAATTCGGGAGTCCGACGATGAGGATCTTGGGGCTGATCCCTTTTTCCTTCGCATATTTCACGAACCACTCGCCCGCTTTCCTTCCGCCGACCTCGTTGCTGATCCCCACATAGGTATTCGCTCCCTCGACAACATTCGACTCCGTGATAACGGGAATTCCGGCTTTGATTGCCTGTTTTACGATTGGTCCCAACGCCTTGGCATCGACAGGCGTGAGCACAAGAATGTCGACCTTCTGGGTAATGAAATTCTCAGCAGCCGCAATCTGTTTCGAAATATCCTGATTCGCGTCTGCTATCCGGAGATCGACCCCAAGCTCACCGGCACGGTCCTTTGCTCCATTGCAGATGTTTTGATACCATTCGTGGGACATGAAATTCACGACATAACCAACGACGAGTTTCTTCCCTCCGGCGGCTGAAACCTGAACACTTACCGCCAAGATCATCGTGAACACCGCGATCACCAAGAAAATTTTCTTCGCTTTCAACATGTACTGACCCTCCTTAATATTACCGCCTCCGACAGAGGTGGATTAATACAATTCAAGACCGGTCCGCCCCGGTAAATTCAGTTTCGTTTCCTGGCTGAGAGAAGAAATCCTGTAAAACGAGGGCAACCCCGCCATATATCCTGGCGTCGTTGCCGAGGCTTGAGTATAAGACTTTGACCTTGTTGGCGATGACCGAAAATGCTCCCCGGCGTACGCTTTCGTTGAGTGAAGGTATCAGGATGCTTAAGTCCGCATTGCCCGTATCGTTACCGCTGACGATGATGCATTCAGGACTGAATATATTCGCGAGCGAAACAGCGCCTATCCCGAGGAAATTACCGATCTCCTCGACCGCCGCGTTCGCCACATGGTCTCCCTCCGAGGCTCGGGTGAATATTGTCTCGATGGCCCGTACAACGGAGGAATAGTCCTCGACGGAAAAAGTTATTCCTCCCTCCGGTCCGAACTTCTGGTAATATTCCACCAGACGAAGAAAGCCCCCATAAAGCTCGAGGCATCCGACATTGCCGCAGATGCATTTGGGGCCTTTATAATCAATCGTAATGTGCCCGATTTCGGATACTACATCGTCCTCGCCTCGATAAAGCATCCCGTCAATGATAACGCCCGAACCAATTCCGATACCGACAGAATAGAGGACGAAGTTATCGATTCCGACCCCGGCACCGAACCAACTTTCGCCCAAGGCAGCGACATTCGCTTCGTTGTCCGTGAAAACGGGAAGACCGAAACGTTTCCCTACGATTTCCGCAAGGCTGACATTCTGCCAGTCAAATGGCGCCTCGGTCGTTTTTATGGAGATGTTTGAAGTATTATGAATGATACCGCGCTTCGCATTGATCGGTCCTGGGGCTGAGATCGCGATTCCTAAAAGCTCGGACTTGTCGATTCCCGAACCATCCAAGAGATGATGGAGACAGTCGATTACCTCTCGTTCAAGCGAAGGGCTGAAGGCGGTGAAAACATTTCGGTATTCCTCAATCTTTTTCAAAATTCGGCCGGAGAGATCACAAATCGCCGCCTGGATAACCGTCCGGCCTGCGAAAAGGGAAATTACCCGATACTTTTCACGATTGATCGAAAGGCCGATCGGCTTTCTCCCAAAACCCTGATTCGGAAGGGTCTTCTCCTCCTCTACGATCAACTCCCCTCCAATCAGATCGTTCGTGATCTTGGTGATTGCGGCGGGTGTCAGACCCGTTTTCTTGGATATTTCCTTCCGTGAAATCGGTGCCGATTGCTGGATGATCCGTAGAACCAGTGCCCTATTGTGAATACGTACAAGTTTCGAGTTGCTTCCAAGAGCTCCCATTGCCACTCCATTAATTGAGTTAATTAAGTAATAGTATGACTTTTTTACGATGTCAAATAATATTTTACAAAAGATAGCTTTTTATTGTTCTTGGCTGTTTTTTAGGGGTATGGGAATCAGTCTAGTAGAAGGAGTCCCGAGGTAGCTGGAAACAACCTTGAGCTTTCCGGTTTTCTCAAAGCATGGCCGTCGCGAAGAAATGCAGACAGCAATGCGAGGAGAACCGCTTCCGGTTGCCTGTAAAACGGCCCCGGATACCCGTCGAAAGGCGTCGAACCGGTTACGGGCTTTTCCGCATCGGTTTAAAAAAGCCTGACGGAGCCCACCTAGCATGGCGATCAGGTTGATCACCTCGTGGATCTCATCGCCATGCCATATCTCGTCCACGGCTGTTGGAGAAAAAAGCTGGAGTGCCTCCAAACTATCGAGGATGCCCTTCTCGCAGGCATAGCGGCCAAACTTCCCAATCCCCAAAGTCCTTGGCATAGTCCTTGAAGATAAGAACAAGGATCGGTATCAACTCGCCCTTCTTGTAGAGCTCACGACAATAGGTCTCCGCGGTATTCTTGGTTCGTTTCCCGGTACCCGGGCAGTGGTCCTGGCCCCGTCTGGTAAACGGGCCTGATAGCAGTAAACGCACGCGCCGGAAGGGAGGATCGTTAAAAAAAATAGGGCTTCTGCACTCCCCCAGCACTCCTGCGCCGCGTAAAGAGACGTGCTCGCACATCTGCTGACACGCGGCCTAAAGAAGGATAATGGAGAATTGCAGAAACCATTAAATCATTACCAGGAAAGGAATAAATTCAAGAAGCCGGGCGGCGAAGCCTTCCCGGCTGATACTTTAAACCCCTGGAAACGAAAAACTATCGGGCAGCCGGGAATCGAACCCGGGACCCCGAGTCCCCCAGACTCGTACGCTAACCAACTGCGCTACTACCCGAAAAATCCGTTCAGAATGGACTGTCTTTTTTTTAGCTACCGGATGAACCTACCATATGGGCGGGTGGCTGTCAAGCCATCGCGATTACGGATCATGACCTTCGCCCTTCCGCTCGCGCGGGGAGCTCGAGGATCATCCCGGAAAGCACGAAGGCCGCGGCTGCAAGAACCACGACCCGGAAACCGCTCAGGAAAAGCGGGGGATTGACGCTTCCCGCGGCCACGTCGTCTATCCGAATCTTCGTCGAAAAGAAAAAAAGGCTCACGGCGTTGGTCGTACCCGACACCATGCCGAGGTTGCGGAAAAAAGGTTGAGGCTGCCCGCGATTCCACGCCGGTCCCGCGGAACCGATCCCGTGACCCTCGAGTTGTTGGGCGACTGGAATGCCGCGTCGCCGGCACCGAGCAGCACGATGGTGGCGCCGATTGCGACGAGGGAGAATCCGCCCCGCGTGGCAAGAAGGGCGAACCCTGTGGTGTTCAAGAGGAGGCCAGCGAGGGTCATAGGACGATAGGTTATCCGGTTAAAAGGGGATCCGGCGAGCGGGGCCGCCACGGCGGTAGCGACGGGATAGCGGGACATGAGGGTCCTGCACCCTCGTGTCATTTCTTGATCCATGAGAGAAATACGGTATCGTTTTTTTTGACCTGTCAACAACGGACAGAAACCGTTGGGTGTCCCCCCTTCCCGTCTTCAGTCCTTGATGATGAGCCCGCCGGAGGGTAGAATGAGGCCATGGGAACCATAGAACAGAAGAGCGGGATCCGGATCGTGATTACCGGCGGAACCTTCGACAAGCATTACGACGCGATCAAGGGCCAGCTTACCTTCAACGACACCCACCTCGTCGAGATCATCCGTCAGGTCCGTTGCACGGTGCCGATAGAACTGGAACTGAACCAGCTCATCGACAGCCTCG
>DBTK01000024.1:10321-10851 GCA_002307015.1 Spirochaetaceae bacterium UBA1318 | reverse complement strand
CCCGAGGACCTCGTTCGAGGCGGGGTTGATGTCGTAGAGGATGGTCTTCGGAAGGCTCCCTTCGCGATCGAGGGTGTCGAGGAAGAGGGCGAGGGGCTTGGCCATGTGATCGTCCCCGATCGCGTCGAAGCCCGTGTCGGGCCCGAAGGAAGAGACCATGCGCGAGCTGAGGTTCCTGATTGCGCCCATGTGGAGCTGCATCGTCCATCCCCTCTTCGCGTTCATCCTTCCCACGTCGAGCATGACGGCGGTCTTGATCCCCGCCGCCTCGGTCTCGCCGACCGCCTCGCCCCGGAAAAGTCTGGCCAGGGCCGCGTCGAGTGCGGACTCGGGCAGGAGGACGGCGAAGGGTTTTTCGATTCCGTGATCCGAAAGCCGAGAGCCCGCCTCGTGGAAGGCGAGGTGCCGCTTGTCGAGGGCCGAGACCAGGTCGGCATAGCGGGTGACGGTGACGCCGCTCGCGGCCTCGAGCTTTCGGATGTAGGCCTTCCAGGCTGCGGGGTCCTCGACGGCCATCGCCTTGTCGGGCC
>DBTK01000024.1:9795-10078 GCA_002307015.1 Spirochaetaceae bacterium UBA1318 | reverse complement strand
TCGACGGCCATCGCCTTGTCGGGCCTGAAGGCCGGTACCATGACGCATTTCCCCTTTCCCGAGGCGGCGTAGGAGGCATGAAAGGCGAGATCGTCAGCGGGATCGTCCGTCGTGCAGAGGGCCCTGACCTTGAATTTCTCGAGCAGGTCTGCGACCGCAAAATCCTTTCCCGCGATGACCTCGTTGCAGCGGTTCCATATCGATTCGGCGCTGCCCTCGTTCAGGACCTCGTCGATGCCGAAGTACCGCTGTAGCTCGAGGTGGGTCCAGTGATAGAGCGGGT
>DBTK01000024.1:9118-9509 GCA_002307015.1 Spirochaetaceae bacterium UBA1318 | reverse complement strand
GCACGGTGCGCGCCCAGGCGAGGAACTTGTCGTGATCCGGGGCCGAGCCGGTTATGTGGTCCTCGTCGATGCCGTTCGCCCTCATGACCCGCCATTTGTAATGGTCCCCCCCGAGCCATATTTTAGTGATGTTCTCGAATCTCGCGTTCGAGGCTACCTGGACCGGTGGGAGATGGCAATGGAAATCGATGATCGGCATCCCTTCCGCGTGATCGTGGAAAAGGATACGTGCGCTCTCCGTGGAAAGGAGAAAATCTTCGTCGAGGAATTTCTTCATAGGGTGACTCCATCCTTGAATATGGCGATATCGCGATTTCCCGTTCTCTCGTTTTTCGTTTTTTCTCCCGAGGCCACGGAGACGATGAAGGCGAAGAGTTCCCCGGCGAGGGCG
>DBTK01000024.1:8267-8842 GCA_002307015.1 Spirochaetaceae bacterium UBA1318 | reverse complement strand
TCATGTCGGCTTCGTCCGTCTCCGCCTCGTCGGCGCAGCCCGAGTCCTTTCCCGTGACGGCGCCCGATCCCACCGGCACGTCGGCGCCTGCCGACTTCTCCCCTCCCACGGAAATCAGGCGCCCGGCGTCGAAATCGATCCATCCCGGCTTCCTTTCGGCGAGGGCCGAATTGGACGAGATCTTGACCGTCGGAACGGGGGCGCCGAAGGGGGTTCCCCTTCCCGTGGTGAACAGGATCAGATGGACGCCGGCGGCGGTGAGGGCCGTCGTCGACACGAGATCGTTCCCGGGTCCGCCTACGAGGGTGAGCCCCCGTTTCCGGATCGAGCCGCCGTAGGGGACGACGTCGGTCACCGGGGAACTTCCTCCCTTCCGGATGCATCCGAGGGATTTTTCCTCGAGGGTCGTGATCCCGCCGTCGCGGTTCCCGGGCGATGGATTTTCGTACACCTCCTGGCCATGGGCGAGGAAATAGGCCTTGAAGTCGTCGACGAGGGCCACCGTCGAGGCGAAAACCCCAGACGAAGAGGACCGGTCCATGAGGATCTTCTCGGCCCCGAACATCTCGGGAACC
>DBTK01000024.1:7698-7916 GCA_002307015.1 Spirochaetaceae bacterium UBA1318 | reverse complement strand
CCCGTCCGAGCCTCCGCACTTCATCCCGACGACGAGCTCGCCGACGCGTATCTCCTCGGGCGCCGGCATCGAGGCCGCCAGGGCGCCGATGAGTTTCATCGCCTCCTCCGTCTCGTCGGCGACGTCCTGGAGGACGAGGAATTTCATCCTATCTTCGTCGACGCGGCCGATCGCATCTTTGAACGACGCGAGGGTGTTGTTCTCGCAGCCGAGGGAGA
>DBTK01000024.1:6809-7460 GCA_002307015.1 Spirochaetaceae bacterium UBA1318 | reverse complement strand
GTGTTGTTCTCGCAGCCGAGGGAGAGAACGAGGACGCCGTGGGCGTTGGGGTGCCTCACGAGGCCCGAGAGTATCCTCTGCGTGGCGGCGAGGTCGTCGCCGAGCTGGGAGCAGCCGAAGGGATGGGTGAAGGCCCAGGCCTCGAGCCCGTACCGGCACCTCGCTTCCGCGGCGATGTTCTCGGCCATCCGGTTGATGCAACCCACCGTGGGGATGATCCAGATCTCGTTCCGTATCCCGACCCTCCCGTCTGGACGCCTGAAGCCCATGAAGCTTTTCGGGAGGCCGGCCGGAAGGGCGGGTGCCGTCCACTCGAACGGCTTCGGCGGACCGTAGCTCCCCTTCCCGCCCAGGGCCGACGCGAGGTTGCGGGTATGGACCCAGGAGCCGGCCTCGATGTTGCCCGTGGCTATCCCGATCGGATGCCCGTACTTGAGGACGACCTCGCCCTTCGCGATTCTCCCGAGCGCGATCTTGTGGCCGCGGGGAATTCCCTCCTGAGCCACGACCACGCGCGCAACGCAGGATGAACCGGCGATCCCGGCGAAGCCTGGAACGGCGACCTCGTCGCCCTTTTCGGCATCCTCGTAGAGGACGGCGACCGAATCCCTCCCGTCGAGGAGGGAGGATCGCCTCGCGCTCCTCATGGCT
>DBTK01000024.1:5477-6535 GCA_002307015.1 Spirochaetaceae bacterium UBA1318 | reverse complement strand
CCCGCCCTCCTCGGCGATCGCCCGGTCCACCGCCTTCGCGAGGGCCTTCTCGACGCCCATCGCCGCGATGTCGGCGAGCTGGGAGGACAGGAGCTCGGGAAGCCCCTGAACCTCCGGCAGCTCGATGGTCCCGATCTCGCGGGTGGCCTCGGCGTCCTTCAGGTAGAAGGACCTCAAGGCGGCGAGGGAAAAGGAGAGGAGGACGGGAGGCTTCTGGTAGATGCGGACGTAGTCGGCGAGCGGGGGAAGGAGCCTCGCCTTCCACTTCGTGACCGAGTAGACGGCGATGCCGGAAAGCTTGTGGTCGACGAAGGGGTTGGAAAACCGCTCGATGACGGAATCGAGGTAGGCCGCCGATTCCGCGGGCGGAAGGGGGAGGCAGGGTATGGTTTCCAGCGAGTGCATGGTGCGTATCGCCTTGAGGAGAAGGGAGTGCTCCATGCACGACCTCACGATCTCGAGCCCCATCGGGATGGCGCACATCGTCATGAAGGTGTGGCTCCCGTTGAGGAAACGGATCTTGCGCAGGCGATAGGGGGTGATGTCGTCGGCGATGACGACGTTGAGCCCCGCCTTCCTGAACGGCAGAGTGCGCTCGAGGTCGGCCGGCCCCCTGATCGCGAGAAAATGGTAGGGTTCGGCGACGACGACGAGATCGTCCACCTCTCCCGTCTCGCCGATGACCGCGGCCTTCGCCTCCTCGCTGTAGCCCGTCACGATCCGGTCGACGAGGGTGTCGACGAAGAGGTTCGCCTTTTCGATCCATGTGGCGAAGGCGGCATCGCCGTACCATCTCTCGGCGTGAGCGAGCACGTAGGACTTGAGGGTCGCCCCGTTCGCCTCGATCAGCTCGCAGGGAATGATGACGAGGCCCTTGCCCGGATCCCCGGCGAAACTCAGGTAACGCCTCCGGAGGAGTTGGGTGAGCTTTCCGGGGAAGGAGGGGGCGGGGCCATCCTCGCGAAGCTCGTCTTCGGTGAGCACGATGCCGGTCTCCGTCGTGTTCGAGACGATGCAAAGGAGGTCGGGGTTTTCGGCCTCGGCGAGGAAGGCGGCGA
>DBTK01000024.1:4707-5230 GCA_002307015.1 Spirochaetaceae bacterium UBA1318 | reverse complement strand
GGCCTCGGCGAGGAAGGCGGCGAAATCGGCATGGGGATTCACCATCCGGGCTATCGAATCGATGAGCCTCCGTTCGACGAGGCTCTTCCCGTTTTGGAGTCCCTTGAAAAGGACCGAGTAGCGGTTTTTCTGCCTCGCGAAGGCGGGATTGAACTCCCCCTCCCTCGGCTTCACCACCGCGATCGATCCGCCGAAACCGGCCTTCGCGTTCATCTCGACGACCATCCAGTCAAAGAAGGCGCGAAGGAATACCCCTTCCCCGAACTGCAGTATTTTCACCGGCCGCTCCGCGGTCCCGCGATCCTCTCGAACGTCAGCCATTGTTCCCCCTATCGCTGTACGCGGCCGGAGCCGTCCCCCGCGGCGAGCGCGATCACCTCGCTCAGCGTGGCGAGGTTGAAATCCCCCTCGATGGAATGCTTCAGGCACGAGGCCGCTACGGCGAAGTCGAGGGCCTCGCCGTTCGATTTTCCGTTCAGGATGGACCGGATGAGTCCGGCCGCGAAGGAGTCCCCGCCGCCGA
>DBTK01000024.1:4107-4458 GCA_002307015.1 Spirochaetaceae bacterium UBA1318 | reverse complement strand
GAGTCCCCGCCGCCGACCCGGTCGACGACGTGAATCCGGTAGGACCGGGAAAAGAGCGATTCGCCGTTTTCGTGGAGCATCCCCGCCCATTCGTTGTCCGAGGCCGAAAGGCTCGTCCTCAGGGTGATGGCGACCCGCTTGAAACCGAAGCGCTCGACGAGTTTCGCCGCCACGGCGGTGTAGCCCTCCCGCGAGAGGGTTCCCGAGGATACGTCTGTCGAGTCGGCCTTGATGCCGAAAACCTTTTCGGCATCCTCCTCGTTCGCGATGAGCAGATCGACGAAGGGCATGAGGCCGGCCATGACGGCTCCCGCCTTCGCCTCCGACCAGAGGTTCTTGCGGTAGTTGAGG
>DBTK01000024.1:0-3854 GCA_002307015.1 Spirochaetaceae bacterium UBA1318 | reverse complement strand
TTCTTGCGGTAGTTGAGGTCGCAGCTGACCGTGAGCCCCTTTTCCTTCGCCTTCCGACAGGCGTCGAGGCAGGTTTCGGCCATCGAATCGCTCAAGGCGGGGGTGATCCCGGTGAAATGGAACCACGAGGCCCCCGCAAAGATCGACTCCCAGTCGAAGTCGCCGGGGAGGGAAGCCGCGATCGACGAACCCTTCCGGTCGTACACGACCTTCGAGGCCCGCTGCGACGCTCCCTTCTCGCAGTAGTAGATGCCGAGCCGATCCCCTCCCTTGAGAATCCGGGAGGTATCGACGCCGTGCCGGGAAAGCTCGCCCCTGGCGGCTTCGCCGATGGGGTTGTCCGGAAGCTTCGTGATAAAAGACACCGGAACCCCGAATTTCGCGAGGCTGACGGCGACGTTGGCCTCCCCGCCGCCGAAGCTCGCCTCGAAGGCCGGGGACTGAAGCAGCCGCTGGAAGCCGGGCGGCGAAAGGCGGAGCATGAGCTCCCCGAAGGTAACGACTTGAGACATCACTCCTCCATTCCGGGGACGTACCCCATCCGTTTCGATATTTCAGCCGCGGTCTCCATGACGACCCCGGCCGTCTCCTCATCGCGATCGGCCGCGATGACCCGCCGGTCGCCCGAGACGCTGACCGCGGCGATGATCCTACCCGTGTAGTCGCGAACCGGCGAGGCTATGCACCGGATCCCGGCCTCGTGCTCCTCGTCGTCGAGGCCCCACCCCCTCCGCTTCGCGCCCTCGATGTCGGCACGGACCTCCCCGACCGTCGTCTTGGTCTTCGCCGTGAATCGGGTGAATTCGATTCCGGCCAAGGCAGACTCCAGTTCGTCCTTCCCGAGGCCCGAGAGAAGGCATTTCCCGAGGGCCGAGCAGTAGACGGGAATCCGCTTCCCGATCTGGGAATACATCCTGATACTGGCAACCGGATCGATCTTCTCGATATAGACGGCGTCGAGCCCCCTGAGTATGGCGAGATGGACGGGCTGGCCTACGGTATTGGCCAGCCGCCTGAGATAGGAAGAGGCCTCGGTCTTCAGTTCGAGCTGGTTCAAACGGAGGCTCCCGATCTCGACGAATTTCAGTCCGAGCCGGTAGGCTCCGCGGTTGTCATCCCGCTCGATATAGCCCCTCCCGGCGAGGGCGCTGAGAAGGCGATGGACCGTGCTCTTGTGAAGGTCGAGCTTGAGGCCGATCTCGGTCACGCCCAGTCCGTCCCGTTCAACCGACAATAGTTCGATGATATCCAGGGCTCGATCGAGAACCTGTACCCCTTTCCCTTCCATCGTTCATCCTTGGCCAGCATCGAACGGCCGCCGGAATCCGTACGTTCCATAATATGGAACGGTGTTTTGGTAAATATGGTAAACCCGTTGCCGGGGTTTGACAAGAAAAACCCGCAATTCGTCGGCGTCGGATGGCGGTCACGGCGGCAGGCACAGGGAAGGAAGGACAACCGAAGAATCCATTTTCAGGATGTTCCATGACCGCCTCTTTATTGTACACTCGGGGCATCGTGATCAACGCCCTTTCAAGCGTTTTCAGCATCCTCGCGATGATAGCCCTCGGCTTCGTTCTCTCGATCCGGGGATGGTTCGACGGGAAGGCCTCGGCCCTCATATCGCGCCTCGTGGTAGGCGTCGCCCTTCCCGCCTACATGGTCTCGAACCTGACGGGGAGCTACGACCGGGCGAGCCTCCTCGAAATGGGCCGGTGGCTTTTCATCCCCTTCGGGGTGATGATCCTGTGCTACCTCGTCGGCTTCGCCCTCGCCGTCATAATGAGGCTGCCTAAAACGCAGAGGGGAACCTTCACCTCGATGTTCGCCCTGTCCAACACGATCTTCATCGGGCTGCCGGTCAACCTCGTCCTCTTCGGGGAGAGGAGCGTTCCCTTCGTCCTCCTCTATTACATCGCCAATACGACCATGTTCTGGACGATCGGGGTTTTCGGCATCGCCCGGGACGGCGAGGCGAGGGAGACGGGTCCGAACACGGATGCCCGTTCGGCGTACCGCTCGCCGGTTCTCCTTTTCCGCACCGCGCTGAAGCGGGTCTTCTCCCCACCCCTGGTGGCCTTCCTTTTCGCGACGGCCCTCATCCTCCTGGGCTTGAGCCTCCCGAAAACGGTCCTCGACGTCTGCCGCTACCTGGGCGCCATGACGACGCCGCTTTCGATGCTTTTCATCGGCATCGTCATCTCGCGGGTGAATCCGAAAACCCTCAGGATCGACCGGGGCCTCGTCGCCCTGCTCCTCGGCCGCTTCATCCTCGCACCCGCCCTCGTCTTCGCCCTCACCCGGCACGCCGAGATGCCCGAGCTGATGAAGAAGGTTTTCTTCATCCAGGCGGCGATGCCGGCGATGACCCAGACCTCGATCGTCGCGAAATCCTACGGAGCCGACGAGGAGTATGCCGCCGTGGCGACCTCGGTCACCACGGTTCTGAGCCTTGCCGCCATTCCTGTCTACATTGCGATCATCGGTTCCCCGGGCTAAGCGCGTCGGCTCCCGGAAACCTTCCGTACAGGGATACCTGGCCGCGAGCGTCTCGTCGATGTCGAGACCCAAGCCCGGTTAGCCATTGGCGTGCATGAAGCCGTCGCGCACCTCGGGAATACCGGCGTCCTTTTTTCCCGTTATGCCCTTACCTTGCATATACTTATCCCGGGAATCAGCAAAAAAAAACGTTACTTTTTTGACTTTCAATGTGTTATAGTGATAGCAAGATTGAATATTGATACGGGGGCAAGATGAACACGGTAGAGCAGCTCAGCAAAACGTTCGTGATCGATACCAATGTCCTCATCCACAACCCCGAGGCGGTCATGTCCTTCAGGGACAACGAGATCGTCATTCCGCTCTGGGTGCTCGAAGAGCTCGACCATCTGAAGAGCTACTCGGACCAGCGGGGAAAATCGGCGCGCGAGGCCATCCGATTCATCGCCACGGCGACGAAGAACGGCAACCTCCACGACGGGGTCAAGCTGGAGAACGGGTCCATCCTCAGGGTCGTCATGACCATGTCGAAGGACATACCCGAAGGCTTCCTGCTCGACAAGAACGACAACAAGATCATCATGACGGCCTACGCCCTCCAGCAGCAGGGCAAACGGGTCTTCTTCGTCTCGAAGGACATCAACGCCAGGGTGAAGGCCGTATCCCTCGGGCTTCGCGCCGTCGACTATGAAAAGCAGAAGGTCGACATCAATACCCTCTATTCCGGGTACCGCGACAGCGACGTTTCCGCCGATACCTTCGACACCTTCGAACGGGATCGCGTGATTCCCTGGAAGGACACCCTCCACCCGAACGAGTATGCCGTCCTGAACGACCGCGTGAATTCCCGGACGGCCATCGGCCGGTACGACGTCGCTTCGAGAGTCCTGAACTGGATCACGAGGGAGATCGACCCGATCTGCGGGATATCGGCGCTGAACGAGCGGCAGCGGATCGCCATCGACCTCCTGATGGACGACACCATCCCCCTCGTCACCCTGCTCGGGAAGGCGGGAACGGGCAAGACCCTGCTCGCCATCGCCATCGGCCTCAAGAAGGTGATCGAGGAAAAGAAATACTCCCGAATGCTCGTCTCCCGGCCGGTCGTCCCCGTCGGCAAGGACATCGGCTACCTGCCCGGGGAGAAGACCGTCAAGATGTCGAACTGGATGGAACCCCTGTTCGACAACCTCGAGTACATCCTGGGGGTCTACAAACGCCCGAGCCTCAAGTCGATGGACCAGCTCATCAAGGACAAGACCCTCGAGATCGAGGCGCTTTCCTTCATTCGGGGCCGGTCGCTGCCGAACCAGTTCATCATCATCGACGAGGCCCAGAACCTCACCCCCCACGAG
>DBTK01000035.1:6370-35131 GCA_002307015.1 Spirochaetaceae bacterium UBA1318 | reverse complement strand
AGGTATTTCATGCTCATGGCCGAACACTCGATATGCCAGCCCGGATAGCCCTTTCCCCAGGGAGAATCCCAGACGAGGGCCTGGTTCTCGAACTTCGACTTGGTGAACCAAAGGGCGAAATCCGCCGGATTTTTCTTGTTCTCGTCGACCACGATCCGTGCGCCGGCCTTCATGTCATCCATGTTGAGCAGGGCGAGCTCGCCGTATTTCGGAAACTTTGAAACGTCGAAGTAGAGGTTGCCGCCAGCCGAATAGGTGAAGCCGTTCGCCTCGATTCTCCGGATAAGGGCGATCATGTCGCCGACATGTTCGGTGGCCTTGCAGACGACGGTCGGGCGTTCGATGTTCATCCGGCCGGTATCGGCGAAAAAGGCGTCGGTATAGAACTGAGCCACCTCGAGAACCGACTTGTTGCGTTCCTGGGCCGTCTTCACCATCTTGTCCTCGCCCGAGTCGGAGTCGCCGGTCAGGTGCCCGACATCGGTGAGGTTCATGACGTGGGTCACCTTGTAGCCGAGGTAGCGGAAGGTCCGCACGAGGATGTCGTCGAAAACGTAGGCCCGTAGATTGCCGATATGGGCGTAGTTATAGACGGTCGGTCCGCAACAGTAGATGCCGACGGCCCCCTCGTGGATGGGCTGGAAACTCTCCATGCGCCTACCCAGGGTGTTGTACAGCTCCATCGACATGCATCTGCCTCCGTCTTGCGGCCGTCTTTTTTTTTCTATAGACTGCCTTTGTGTCCCCTACTCTACGTGAACTACTGGAAAAGATCAAGATTTCAAGTCCGGTACGGTACGACGAACCGCTTTCGGCTCATACGACCTTCCGTGTCGGAGGGCCTGCCGACGCCTTCGTTCTCGTCCGAACCGCAAAAGACGTAGCCGAGGCTCGGGCGGCCGCCGCTTCTTGCGGGACGGGCTTTCTCGCCCTCGGGGCAGGCGCCAACATCGTCGTCTCCGATTCGGGTTTCAGGGGCATCGTCTGCGACATGGCGGGACTCGATTCCATCGAAAACCTGGGCTCTACCCTCTCGGCCGGGGCGGGGGTGAGGATGGACAGGCTCTGCGAGTCCGCCCTCGGGCTTTCGCTTTCGGGGCTCGAGTTCGTGTACGGAATGCCGGGCAGCGTCGGCGGGGCCGTCTACATGAACGCCCGCTGCTACGAAAGGAGCATCTCCGACGTCCTCGCCTGGACCGAGGTCCTCACCGTGGATGGGACGGTGGAGAGGCTCCCGTTCGAGCCCGGCTCCTTCGGCTACAAAAAATCCCCCTTCCAGGGCACGGGCGACGTCATCCTCGGAGCCGGGTTCACCCTCGTTCCCGGGGACGGGGAGTCGATCCGGGCGGAAATGGTAGATCATAGAAGAGACCGCGAATCAAAGGGGCATTACCGCTTTCCCTGCGCCGGGAGCGTGTTCAAAAACGACAGGGCGTTCGGCATGCCGACCGGCCGCATCATCGACTCCCTCGGGCTGAAAGGCCGTTCCATCGGAGGCGCCCAGGTCGCACCCTTCCACGGCAACATCATCGTGAACACCGGAGCCGCGACTGCCCTCGACATCAAGCGCCTCACCGACCTCGTGGGGAAAACGGTCCGCGAAAGGACAGGCTTCGTCCTCGAGCCTGAAATCATCTTCATCGGGGATTTCGAAGGCTAGCGAGGTGCCGAAATGCGGGACCTTCGGCAGCCGGTCGGGATCGGCCGGCTATACCGCGCACCAGTCAAGGACGACGTTTACCGAGAAGGATTCCTGGCCATCCTCGAAAAGGAGGTCGGCCGAGCGGAATACCGCCGGCAGCGCCTTCCCGAACACCGTCGGCACGGCGACGCAGTACATGCCCGCCCTCTTCGCCGCCTCGACCCCGAACTGGGAATCCTCGAAAACGAGGCAGCGTTCGGGGCTCACGTCCAGCCGTCTCGCGGCCTCGATGAACACGTCGGGAAAAGGCTTGCCTCTCGCCACCTCGACGGAGGAAACCACGGTGTCGAAAAAGGACGAAAGGCCCGTAAGCTCCAGCATCCGCCCGATGACGGCCGGGGTCGAGCCCGAGGCGATGGCGAGGGGGAGCTTTCGGGCCTTGAGGGATTCGAGGAGCTCGAGCATCCGGGGGAATACCTCCGTATGGCCCTCGGCGTACTCGATGTAGGTTTCGTCCTTCTGGCGCAGGAGTTCCTTGATCGGGATCGCGTTGATCCCGTTTTCGGGATAGCGCTCGTTGATGATCCGGAAGAGTTCCGCGGCCCCCCTGCCGACCATGTCGAACCTGAACTCGTCGTCGAAATCGATGCCGTACCGTGAGAGGAAAAGCTTGTCGGAAATATAGTAGTTGTCCTCGGAATTGATGAGGGTTCCGTCGAGATCGAAGATGGCGCCGGCGATCATTTTCATGGGACCGATGCTAGCAATTATTTCATTTATTTACAATTCGTCGTATAGTGGCATGGTTGGATTTGGGGAAGGAAAAACAATGCGGTATCGTCTGGTCAAGATTCTCGCCGTCCTGATCGGCCTCCTCGCTGCCATGGAAGCGGTTGCCGACGTTTCGAGAACCGAATCGGGAACGGGAATCTCGATCGAAACCATGCCGGACGGGGCTTCCGTCTATCTGAACGGACGCTACGCGGGGCTCTCACCCTACGTCGATCCGAGCCTCGCCCCCGGGCTTTACCGTATCAGGGTCGGCAAACCGGGTTATTACGACCGGGACTTGACGGTCGTCGTCGGAACCTCCGATCGCCTCATCCTGCTCGTCGAGCTGAAGGAGATACGGGGCCGCATCGCGGTGACTGTCGTTCCCTCCGATGCCGACATATACATCGATGGCGATCCCGCCGGGACCGGCCCGAACGAGGCCCGCGAAGGAACCCATACCGTCGCGGCCCGCGCCTTCGGCTACGAGGAATCCACCGTCCAGGTCGCCGTTTCCCGCGCCAGCCCCGCCTCCGTCGACATCATCCTGAAACCGGCTGTTCTCGATATGAGTCCCATCTCGGTCTCTCGGCGGCTTCTCAATCCCGAGAACCCCTCCCCTATCGGGTCGACGACCCTTTCGTTTTCCGTGACCGGCCCCTCCGCTGGCGAGGCGAGGATCACCGGCCCTTCGGGTGACACCGTCGCCAGGAGGGACCTCGGGAATTTCGCCACCTGGAAACAGTCGTTCCAGTGGAACGGCAGGCGTGGCGACGGGGCCGCACTCCCCGACGGGGAATACCGCATCGTCGTCACGGCGAAGGACGGGACGAGAACCGTTTCGCAGGAAGCCCATGTCGTCATCGATTCCTCGGCCCTGATCGGGCCCCGGGGCAGCGAGACGGGGCTTCCCGGCCTCGCCCTCGTCCCCCTGGGTTCCATGAGTCCCCCGGCGACCACGATGGTCACCGTGTCGGGCGCCTCCCCCCTGCCCCCGTCTCCACCCTTTCCATTCGCCCTCTCCGTCTCCACGGTACCGGTCCCGGGATTGACGGTCGGTTTTCGTACCGTCCTCCCGATCGGCTCAAACGATTACGGGGTCGGCCTGGCCGGCGGCATCGAATACTCAAGAGTTGTTTCGCGCGGCGCCCTGCCTCTCGCAATCTCCCCGATGTTCCGATTCTCCTGGGCCATTTCGGGTTCATCCCCGACGGGAGAGGATGACGGCATCGAGCTTGGCGTTCCGGTTCAGGTCGGGTTCGGCTCAGTCTCGTGCATCGTCTCGCCCGGCCTCGTCGTCGCCTCGGGGTCCGGTTCCGCCTATACGGGCATCGTCGCGAGGGCGGGGATCGTGTACGAGAAAAACGGTTTCTTTGGCGGGATCTCGGGCAAGACGGGGGCCTTCGCCCCGGGCGGCTCTACCCCAGGCTTTCCGGCGGAAGCGGCGGTCGAGGCCCACTGGCTGATTCCCGGAACGACATTCGCCCCGGGAATCGCCGCCACGACCACCTTCAGGTCGGCCTCGTCGAGCCCGACCCTCTCCCTCGCCGTCAGTCTCCAGGCCCTATTGTAGGAACTGCGAGCGGTCGACCTTGTCGAGCATGTCCTTCTCGCCGAGCACGATCCACTCGATCGGCGCGTTCTTCAGGTACTTGTTGACCGCCCGCTCGATGTCCTCGGGCGAGACGGCGTCTATCCGCTCGGCCGTCTTCAGATAGTAGGAATAATCCCCGAAAATATAGTCGCTCGCGGCGATCTGGCCGCCGATCGAGGCGTTGGTTTCCTGGGCGGAAAAGAAGCCGTTGATGAACTTGGCCTTGTAGAAATCGATCGAATCGGCGATCGGCACGATCGACCCGTTCTCGCGATTCCCCGCCGCGATGCATTTGCCCGAGGCGAGGGCATCGACCGCCTCGTCGACGTATTTCTTGACGTCCTCGGGTACCTTGGTCTTGAATATCCCGATCGTGCCGTACGGGGCCCTCGCGTCGAAGGTCTGGGACCAGACGCTGTAGCAGGCGCCGTGACGGATCCTCACGTACTCGAAGAGAAGGTCGTCGAGCATGGAAAAACCCAGTTTCAGTGCCGTCGAATCGGCCGAGCCGAGGGGCGGGAGGGAGAAATCCCCCCGGAGATAGGCGAGCCCCTCGGAAGCGGGGAATTCCTCGAAAATGACGTTCCCCTTGACGACGAGCTTCGGAGGGGGCGGCAGGGCTATCCCCTTTTTCGCCATCTTCCCGAAGCTGGCGTTGAGTTTCGCGAGAAGGCTCGACGGCTCGAAATCCCCGACGGCGACGATGCTCATGCGCTCGGGAGCGAAGAAATCGGCATAGTACGCGCGGACATCGGCGAGGGTGATGGATGAGAGCGAGGCTTCCGTCCCGTGAAAATCGGCCGCGTAGGGAAGCGAAGCGAATTCCGCGGCGTGAAGTTTGGTAGTCGCCCTGGAATAGGGATCGCTCATCATTTTTTGGTAGTCGATTTTCCAGCTGCGCAAAACCTGATCGAACTGCTTTCCGTCGAAGCCGGGATGCAGGAAGCAGTCGGCGTAGGCGTCGAACAGGGTGTCGAAGTACTTGTCCAGGGTAACGAGGTCGAAGGAAGTCAGATCGTAGGACCCGGACGACCCGCCGATGCTGGACGAGGTCGCGTACTGCAGAGCCTGGAGGTTGTCATAGGAGTATTTCGCCGAGCCCCGGGTCATGGCCGCGAGGGTGATCCCCTCGATGCCCGCTTTTTCGAGGGGAGTAAAGGCGGTGTGACCCTTCAGGACCACCTTGATCGAGAATACCCGATTGGCGGAGTTCCGCTTTATGATCACCGGTATCCCGTTGTCGAGAACTCCGGTCGAGATGGTTGCGAGATTTTTCGAAACGTAGGCTGCATCGGCGGGGCTGATGGTGGACGCCGCCTTCCCCTTCGCCGGCTTCGCGGCCTTGCCCGGAGTGCCCGCCTGAGCGGACTTGTCCGTCGTCGTGGACGGGCCTTGAGAAGAGGCGGCCTGCTTTGCCGTCGACGCGCCATCCTTCGGGACCGCGGGGGTTTGACCGACCGGTTTCGCGGCGGGCGTGGACTGTTCGCCCTTCCCGCCCGAGGCCTCCGATGAGGAAGCCGCTATCGCCTTCCCGTCCGACGCCGAAGCCTCAGGCTGCGGAATCGATGGCTGGGTCGCCTGGGCCCCGCCGGAACCCGACTTTGCGTCCGCGGCGTTCGTCGAATCCACCGCCCCGACGATGCCCGTTGAGGGATTCGCCCCGACCGATCTCGGGGTGACGCATCCGGCCGAAAGCCAAGCCAGGAGGCCGAAAAGAGAAACGAGGAGGATCGTGTATTTCACGGAAAAACTTTTCATTTGTTCCACCAAAACGCGTTGTTTTTAGTCAGTTCTTCAAATCTGTTCTTCGCCGCCCGGGGCTTTTCGACGGCGAAATCATCGGCGCACATCCGTACCGCGACGACGGCCTCATGCATGAGAACGTATTTCTTGAGGAATTGGGCGATGTCCTTCATCCCTACCTTTTTCATGTTCTGGACGTAGTTGAAGTAGTAATCGGCGTTCGCCGAGGCCCACCAGAAGGAAAGGTTCTCGATAAGCTGTTCGGGGGTTTCGCGAAGCAGGATCATCTGATCCTCGAGCTTGCTTTTCACCGCGGCGAATTCCTCCTCGGTGAAATAAGGCTTTTTCGAATCGGCCGACTCGACCATGGCGGTGATCTCGGCCTTGACCGATTCCTTGAACAGCTGGGCCCTCAGGGTCGTCGATTTTTCGGGCACCGCGAAAAGGTAGGTGTCGAAGTTGATCGAGCCGCCGTCCCGCTGGGTTTCGTAGTAGCCGTTGATGTACTCCTTCTGGTAGAGCCCCTCGGCGGCGGCGAAGACCCCGTTCTTGAAACGGCCGGAGGGATTCGCGATGAGGGTTCCCCAGACATCGGCCGCGTAGGTCGCCTGGGGATCGGCGAGCACGTCCGGTCCACGGTAGCGTATCTCCGCCTTGGCCATGCCCTTCGTCATCGAATCATCGGAATACACGAGGGATTTCTCCCGGGGAACGAAGGGATGAGACGGGGCCGGTTTCGCCCAGGGATCCGGGCCCGATGTCCATCCTCCGAAGCTCGCGCGGACAAGCTCGAGCGCCTTGGCCGGTTCGATGTCCCCGCCGACGAAAACCGCCGCGTTGTTCGGAAGGTAGAATTTGTCCTTGATGGAACGCATCATGACGGCCGTCGCGTTGCGGACGTTGGCTTCCGAACCGGAAACGTCGCGGCGGTAGGGATACTTCGCGTAGAGGTTCTTGTCCACCCCGGAATCGAAGATCTGGTCGGGTTCGTTGAAGTAGCCCCTGATCTCGTTGATGACGACGTCCTTCTCGGTCTCCAGCTCTGCCGGATCGAGAAGCGGGGTCTCGACCGCGGCGGACCAGAAATCGAGCCCTTCGCCGAGCTTCGCCGAGGGAACGGTGAAATAGTAGGTGACGTACTCGGTGCTGGTGCCGCCGTTCCAGTTCGCGACCCCGAGCCTCGTCATGGCGGCCGTGACGTCCGATTCGGTCTTGTATACCGAATTGCCCTTGAACATCATGTGCTCGTAGAGGTGGAAAAGGCCTGCGGTTTCGGGCACCTGGGTGATCGAGCCGCAACGGAAGGTGATCTGTATGCGGACGAGGGGTACGACGTGGCTCTCGAAAAGGTAGACCTCGAGGCCGTTGTCGAGTTTCCCCGACGAAAGCCCCGGAATGGCCGGGATGGGTGTCTGGGCGGCGACGGGAAGGCAGGCGATCGCGGATGCGAGCAAAGCAAAAAAGAGGAGGGCCCGAGCCCTCCACGAATGAGATGATGGAAATCGCATTACACGCTCCTAGACTTCGCGAATATCGACGATTTTCTGGACGATCGGCGTGAGCAGTTCGACCACGCGTTCCCGCTCGATTCCTTCGATTTTCAGGGTGCATCGTCCGTTCGAAGGATCATCGCCGAGGAAGGTGCCGAAGGAAATGATGTTTCCGCCTTCCTTGGTGATCGCGGTGGCGAGCAGCGCGAGCTCCCCGGGTTTCTCGGGGACGAGAACCGTCACCCGGACGCCGGCGCGGCGGGCGCCGAAAAGTTCGATAAAAAGCTTGAACAGATCCGATTGGGTGATGATTCCGACGAGAAGGTCGCCGCGCACGACGGGCAGGCCCGATATGTTGTTGTCGACCATGATCCGGGAGGCGTCCTCGATCGTCGTATCCTCGGGGATCGTGAGAACCTTTCGGGTCATCACCTTCTCGACCTTGAGTTTGGAGAGCAGGTAGTTCATCTCGTAGACATCGAGCGTCGTCGCCATCGAGGGTGCGGCATGGATCAGATCAAGTTCCGTGATGATGCCGACGAGCTTGTTCGTCTTGTCCAGCACCGGAATGCGGCTCACCTTTTCCTTTCGCATCAGTGCCTGCGCGTCGGGGACGGTCATTTCCGGGCTGATGGTGATCGGGTTCTTCGTCATGCAATTGGAAACCAGCATGTCGTTACGCTCCTTGTATCGAGAGGTCTCGACGGCGTCCTCGCGTCGTCCCTTTACCCGCCCAGGTAGGCCTTCTTGACGGATTCGTTGTTCTTCAAATCCGCGGCGTTACCGGTCATGGTAATCCTTCCGGTCTCGAGAATGTACGCCCGGTCGGCGATCGACAGAGCCTTGTACGCATTCTGTTCGACTAATAATATTGTAACACCATTCTTGTTGATCTGCTGGATGATTTCGAATATTTCATCGACGAGGACGGGGGCGAGACCCATCGAGGGCTCGTCCAGCAGGAGAAGCTTCGGCCTCGACATCAGGGCCCGCCCGATCGCGAGCATCTGCTGCTCGCCTCCGGAGAGGGTGCCGCCCTGCTGCTTCCGCCTTTCCTTGAGCCGGGGGAAATTCGTGAACACGACATCGTAGTCGCGCTTGATCTCAGAGGCGTCGGTCCTGGTGTAAGCACCCATCTCGAGGTTTTCCTGGACGGTGAGGTTCGCGAAGATGCGTCGACCCTCCGGCACCTGGACGAGTCCGCCCAACACGATCTTGTGGGGTTCGATGCCGGTGATGTCGGCGTCGTCATAGACGACATTGCCCGACTTGAGCGGCACGATTCCCGATATCGAGTGGAGGGTCGTCGTCTTTCCCGAACCGTTGGCGCCGATGAGGGTGATGATCTCCCCGTCCTCGACCTTGAAGCTCACATCGAAAAGCGCGTGAATGTTGCCGTAGAATACGTTGAGGTTCTTTACTTCAAGCACTTTCGATCGCCTCCTGCCCCAGGTAGGCCTTGATGACGAGCGGGTCCTTCCGGACGACATCAGGCACGCCCTCGCTGATGATCTTCCCGTAGTCGAGGACGACGATCCGTTCGCAGATGCCCATGACGAGGCTCATGTCGTGCTCGATCAGGAGGATGGTAAGGTTGAACTTTTTCCGTATGAAGGCGATGAGGTCCATGAGCGCGTTGGTTTCCTGGGGGTTCATCCCGGCCGCCGGCTCGTCGAGGAGGAGGAGCGAGGGATTCGTGGCGAGGGCCCTGACGATCTCGAGCTTCCTCTGCTGACCGTAGGGAAGGTTCGAGGCGAGCTCGGCGCGCTTGTCGTCGATGCCGAAAATCGCAAGCAATTCCCTGGCTTCCGCCTCGATCTTGGTCTCTTCGGTGTAGAAGCGTTTCGTCCTCAGGATCGCGTCCAGGCTGTTGTACTTGACGTTCTGATGATGGGCGATCCGCACGTTGTCCAGAACGGAGAGCTGCTTGTAGAGCCTGATGTTCTGGAAGGTCCGGGCTATGCCGAGCTTCGTGATCTGGTAGGGCGCGAGGCCGTTGAGTCTCGTCTCGCGGCCGTCCCGTCCCATGAAATTGATCTCGCCAGAGGTGGGCGAGTAGACGCCGGAGAGCATGTTGAAGACGGTCGTCTTGCCGGCGCCGTTGGGGCCGATGAGACCGACGAGCTCGCCTTCCCTTATGCTGAAGTTGAAATCGGAGACCGCACGCAGACCGCCAAAGACGATCGATATGTTATCGGCATCGAGCACTGCTTCCATGTTAAACTCCTTCCTTGCCGCCCGCGGTTCGCTTCGCCCTTGGACCGAAAACCGACGTGAGTCTGAATTCGTGGGAGCCCATCAATCCCTGGGGCCTGAACAGCATGATCAGCAGCAGGATGAACGGATAAATCACCAGCCGATAATCCTGCATGATCCTCAGGAATTCCTGGAGGTAGGTCAGCACGAATCCGGAAATGACCGTCCCGGTTATGCTTCCCATTCCGCCGAGCACGACGATGATGACGAAATCGCAGCTCTTGAGGAAGTTGAACATCGTCGGGTTGAGATAGCCGAAAAAGGTCGCGTAGAGGCCGCCGCCGAGTCCGGCGATGAAGGCGGAGAGGGTGAACGACAGCATCTTGTAGTAGAAGACGTTGATGCCCATCGAATTGGCCGCTATCTCGTCTTCCCTTATGGAGATGATGGCCCGGCCGACCGAGGAGTGCAGAAGGTTGTGCATGACGACGATCACGAGGATCATCGCCGCGATAACCCAGGTGAACGAGAGGGTCGGCTGCAGGGTCAGGTCCTTCGTGAAGGAGGGAATTCCCTTGAGCCCCGCCGCCCCTCCGGTGAGGTCCTTGAGGTTGACCATGATAACCCTGATGATCTCGCCGAACCCCAGCGTGACGATGGCGAGATAATCGCCCGAAAGCTTCAAGGTCGGGAAACCGATGAAAAAGCCGAAGATGGCGGTCACGAAGGCCCCCAGGATCAGCGAAGCGAACAGGGGTAGGTGGAAATGCATGACGCAGATGGCCGCGGCGTAGGCGCCTATGGCCATGAACCCCGCGTGACCGAGGGCGAGCTGGCCCGTGAATCCGGTGATCAGGTTGAGGCTCAGGGCCACGATGACGTTGACCCCGGCGAGGGTCAGGATCTGGGCCGTATACTCGTCGATGACCCCGACATAGATGAGCAGGGAGACGGCGACAAGGGCGATCACTGAAAGACCGGCAAGGATGATGAAGTTACGCAGCTTTGTCGTCATGTCACACCTTCTCCCTGACGTTCTTGCCCATGAGGCCCGTCGGCTTTACGCTCAGGACGATGATCAGTATGCCGAATACGACGGCGTCCGAAAGCTGGGAGGAGATGAAGCCCTTCGTCAGGGTTTCGGCGATTCCCAGGATGACGCCTCCGAACATGGCGCCCGGGATCGATCCGATGCCGCCGAAAACGGCGGCGATGAAGGCCTTGAGCCCCGGCATGATGCCCATGTAGGGCTCGACCTGGGGATAGGCCGAGGAAAAAAGGATGCCGGCGGAAGCCGCCAGCACCGATCCGAGGGCGAAGGTGAACGAGATCACGAAATTGACGTTGATGCCCATGAGGGCGCTGGCCTTCATGTCGAAGGAAACGGCGCGCATGGCCTTGCCGATCTTCGTCGAATTGACGATGTAGTTCAGCACGATCATGAGCGCGACCGACACCACGATGACGATGATCTGGATGTTGCTGATCTCGATCGAGCCGAGCGAGAATGTCGCGTTTTTCAGCACCGGATATTCCCGGGGATTCGGCCCCATGAAGGGGATGACCCGGGCGCCATTTTCCAGGATCAGCGAAACCGCTATGGCCGTGATCAGGGCGTTGATGCGCGGGGCGTCCCGGAGCGGCCTGTAGGCAAAGCGCTCGATGACGATCCCCATGATCGCGCACACGACCATCGAGACGGCGAAGGCGATCAGCAATGCGTACCACGACATGCCCATGGACATGAGCACGAAATAGCCGACGAAGGCGCCAATCATCAGGATGTCGCCATGGGCGAAGTTAATCAGCTTCACAATGCCATACACCATCGTGTAGCCGAGGGCGATCAACGCGTAGATGCTGCCCAACGCGAGGCCATTGATCGTTTGCTGCGCTAACTGTCCAAAAAATGACACGGTGTAACCTCGTTTCGTTAAAAAACGGCGAACGGCAGACGTTCTCACGCCCGCCGTTCAGCTCGTTTTCGATTTACCGCTTTTTTGATCTGTAGGTCAATCGGGTATTACGGGTTGACGGTCGAATTGTACTTCGTGGTCAGCTTGCCGTCGGCTCCCTTGACGACCTCGAGGATGACGGCCGATTTGACCGGGTTCCTGTTCGCGTCGAAGGTGATCTGGCCGGTGACCAGCTTGATGTTCGTCTTCACGAGCGCATCCCTGATCGCGGCCGAGTCGGTCTTGCCGGCGGCCTTGATTGCGGCGGCGAGAACGTAGGCATCGTCGTAGCCGAGGGCGGCGAGGGCGTTCGGAACGGTTCCATTGAACGCGGCCTTGTAGGACGTTACGAACTTCTGGACGTCCGGATCGTTCGCATCGGGGGAGTAATGGTTCGAGTAAAAGGAATTGAGGGCTTCCTCACCGGCGTTGTTCGTGATCTCGTCCCAGCCATCGGCGCCGAGCAGAGGAATCTTGATTCCCTGGCCGCGAACCTGCTTCATGATCAACGATACGGTCGAGTAGTAATCCGGGATGAAAAGGACATCGGGCTTCGCTGCCTTGATCTTGGTCAGCTGGGCGTTGAAATCCTTGTCTCCGGTGTTGTAGGACTCTTTCGCGACGACCGTGCCGCCGAGGGAGGTGAACTTGTCGGAGAAATTCGTGGTGAGGCCGACGGAATAGTCGTTCGACACGTCATAGAGCACTGCCGCCTTCTTGCCCTTCAGGGTTTCGGAGGCGAACTTCGCGACAACCTGTCCCTGGAACGAGTCGATGTAGCAGACGCGGAAGATATAGTCGCCCGCGAGGGTCACCTTTTCGTTGGTCGAGGTCGGGGAGATCATGACAACCTTCTTCGCCTGGGCGAGGTCGGCGATGGCGAGCGAGCACTTGCTGGTGAGCGCGCCGATGATGGCCACGACCTTGTCGGACGAGGTCAGTTTCTTGAAGGCATTGGTCGTGACGTCAGGGCTCGCCTGATCATCCTCGACGATGGCCTCGAGCTTCTTTCCGTTAACTCCGCCCGCCGCGTTGATCTCGTCGAAGGCCAACTTGATGGCGTCGCGGCACTGGATGCCGTACGTGGAAACCTGACCGGAAATCGGCAGAATGACGCCGACCTTGATCGTGTTGCTGCCCTTGCTGCAACCGGCGAACGCGAAACTGAAAGCGACGGCGCAGACGAGAAGCACCGACGCGATCTTCAATCCCTTCTTCATACTTTCCTCCTATTTACAGACTCTAATTATGTATAAATAACGGAAATGCGCCGTCTTGTCCAGTGGATTTTGCATATTTATTCAACAATTCCGGTCAATCCCCTGCCCGCCTCATCCAGAGCTTTCCTTCTTTCCGATGGGGCGGGATGCGAATATGCGTAGAAACTGAAAAGCGGATGGGGTGTCAGGTTTGTCAGATTCCCGATATCAAGACGCTCCAAAGCCTCGACCAGGGGCTTTTCGCTCTCCATGGCTTTGACGGCATAACGATCGGCCTCGTACTCGTGCTTTCGCGACAAGCCGGAAAAAAGCGGGGTGAGGAAAAAACTGCAGGGTTCAGCAGCGATCGCCAGGATGAAAAGAAGGGCATGAAGGGATTTCACCTGGAATCCGAATGACGCGTACAACGAATCCTGCCCCATCAGGAAATCGACGATCTTGAGCCCGGCCAGGGATATCACCAGGGAAAGCGCGAAGCCCTTTTCAAGATGGTGCTTTTTCCAGTGCCCGATCTCATGGCAAATGACCCCGCAAATCGCCTCTGAAGAGAGTGAGGTGATGAGGGTATCGAAGAGCACGATGCGGCGGGACTTCCCGAATCCGGAAAAGTAGGCGTTCGAATGCCCTGACCTCTTCGATCCGTCCATGACATAGACGTCGCGAACGGGAAAATCCAGTCTTCCCGTCAGGTCCATGATCGCAGACTTGAGCTCGCCGTCCGGAAGCTTCGTGAAACGGTTGAAAAGCGGGGCTATGAAAAGCGGATAGACGAAATTGAGGCCAAGCTCGACGATAGCTAGAAAGAGGAAACTGATCACCCACCAGTATGGTCCGGTCGAATCGATGAAGAAAAAAAGGGCCAGGAGGACGGGAATGCCGAGAACGGCGAGGATGACGGCGGATTTCACCATATCCAGAAGGAAGGTCCTGGCCGTCGTTTTTCCGAATCCGAAATTCCTCTCAAGTCCGAATTCGCTGTAGAGAGAAACCGGCAATCCGGCGAGGAAGAAAAAGAAGACCATGATACCGATAAACACGAGGCTTCTGCCGTAGGCCGGAATCGCAAGGCCCCGAACCCATCCGTCGCAAAACCCGGGAAGCCCCAAAACCAGGACCCCGATCAGGAAGAGGGCAGACCATGCGGAGGCGACGAGGGAAAATTCACCCTTCGCGAGGGTATATCGCACGGATTTGCCGTAGTTTTCCAGATCAACAACGGAAGAAAATGCTTCTGGCACCTTCTCGGCGTTCCTTTTCACGGTGCCCATGTTGAGAAGGGTGAGCGTCCGCTCCCAGAGAAACTGGACCGAAAACATCACGATGAAAACCTGGAACGGGAGGCTGGACATCATGCATCCCCCATCGGCGAAGACGAACAATTCAAATGCGCGAATATGAAAAAAAAATCCTGCCCGAAGGCAGGACCATTACGATTTTTTCAGTTACACGCTTGCGGGAGCGGCGTCGGCTGCGGCGCTTGCCGCGGCTTCCTTCTTCGCCTTGACAGCGGCGGCATTCGCAAGGGTAGCCTTGCACATCTTGCAGATGTTCTTTTTCTCGCCGTCAATTTCCATCTCGTACAGGATCTTGACGCCGTCTTTCTTGCATACGGGGCATTTACCGCGACCGTGATTGGCCAGGGTCCTTATGCCCTTACCCCTATGAGCCTTCGACATAACTACTCCTTAGCCTCGGCCTTCTCGGCCTTTCCGTCGGTCTTCTCTTCCTTTTCCTCAGCCTTGGCTTTCTGGCGGCGTTCCTTGCGAACCTGGCGTTCCTTCTCTTTCTTCTCGTCGAGCTTGTAGTCGACGAGTTCGAGGATGACCATCATCGCGCCATCGCCCTGGCGGGCGCCGAGCTTGAGAATGCGGGTATAGCCGCCGTTGCGATCCTTCATCCTCGGCCCTATTTCTTTGAAGAGCTTCACGAGCATTGCCGGATCAAGCACCTTTTCGCCGGCGATCCTTCGATTGTGAACCGTATCTTCCTTCGCGCGCGTTATCAGCTTCTCCGCGGTTCGACGAATCTCGAGCGCTTTCGACTTCGTCGTTTCGATCCTTTCGTATTTGAATAACGAAGTCACCATATTCCGGTGAAGCGATTTCCGGTGAGCGGCGTTCCGCTCAAGGCGGTTGAAGCCTATCCTATGCTTCATCTTTTTCTTCCTTTTGCTTAGTCAGTTTGATGGAATTCTTCAGCACGCTGTAATCGGTCATGCCAAGCGTCAGGTTCCATTCCTTGAGCTTGTCCTTGATCTCCTGCAGTGATTTCTTTCCGAAATTCCTCGTTTTACCGAGTTCATCTTCGGTGCGATTCGTCAGATCGCCAATCGTCTTGATATTCGCATTCTTGAGACAGTTGCTCGACCGGACGGAAAGCTCAAGCTCCTCGACGGGGGTGTTGAGGAAAGTTTTGATCTGCTCTTCCTTCTCGTCCACCTCTTCATCGCCGCCCAGTTCCTCTTCATCAAAATTGATGAAGATCGAGAAATGATCCTTGGCGATCTTCGCCGCTTCCGCGAGGGCATCCTCGGGCGCTATCGTCCCATCGGTCCAAATCTCGAGAATGAGCTTGTCGTAATCGCTCCGCTGGCCGACCCTGGTATCCTCGATGGCATACTTGACCCTCTTGACAGGCGAAAAGATCGCATCCATCGGAATGGTACCGACAACCTCGATATACTTCTCGTTTACTTCGGAAGGAACGTATCCGCGTCCCAGATCGACCTGAATCTCGAGATCGATCCTTGCATTCGGCTCCATCGTCATCAGATGGACGTCTTTTGTCAGTATCTCGAGCTGACCGGTCTTTTCCAATGAAGCTCCGGTAACGTCGCCAGGTCCGCGAAATTCATACAGGAGGGTGTCTTGCTCGATATCGTTGGACAACCGAAGCCTCAAGGACTTCATGTTGTTCAGGATCTCGATTGTATCCTCGACAACCTCCGGAACGGTCTCAAACTCGCTGGAAATGCTATGGGGCGTACCTTCGGCATCGTAACTCGTAATCTTAACAGCCGTGATCGCATAACCCTGGATCGAGGAAAGGAGCACCCGACGCAAAGTATTCCCGACAGTCGTGCCGTAGCCCGGCTCGAACGGATACGCGATGAACTTTCCGAAATTCGGGGCGTTTTCGCTGTGCTCAAAGGTAATTCCCTTGGGTTTCTTGAATCCTTTAAGCAGGTTTCTCCGCGCCATTTGGTCTCCTTATTTAGAATAGAGCTCGACGATCAACTGTTCCTTTATATCGGCCAGTTCGGTGATCTCGTTCCGGCGCGGAACGGCGAGGAATTTGCCGGTCTCGGTATCGGGATCGACCTCGATCCACGACGCGACTCCCGACTTGGAGAATTCCTTGAGCGCATCCTTGATGACGATCAGCTTCTTGCTCGTTTCATGGACAGCGATGACATCGTTCGGACGAACCTGGTAGGAGGGGATGTTGACCCGCTTTCCATTCACCGTGATATGTCCATGCGTTACGATCTGCCGAGCCTGTGCACGAGAAGTCGCAAACCTCATCCGGTAAACGACGTTGTCGAGCCTCCGCTCAAGCATCATCAAGAGGTTCTCGCCGGTGATTCCGGGCATCCTCAGAGCCTTCTCGAAGTAGTTATGAAACTGTCGTTCCATGAGTCCGTAGGTTCTCTTGACCTTCTGCTTCTCTCGAAGCTCGAGGCCGTATTCGGACATCTTGTTCGTCCGCGCCTTGGGTCCCTTTCCGGGGGCCGGACGCTTCCGATTGATCGGGCATTTGTCGCTTTTGCAGCGATCGCCCTTCAAAAACATCTTGCGCTGCTCTGCTCGGCAGAGCCTGCAGGCCGGTCCTATGTATCTTGCCATGCTTCCTCTCCGTTATATGCGTCTGGTCTTTCGCGGCCTGCAGCCGTTGTGCGGAATCGGTGTCACGTCGCTGATGGTGCGAACCTTGAGACCGAGCTGCCCGATCTGACGGATGGCCGATTCACGGCCGACTCCCGGACCCTTCACGAAAACGTTCACTTCGCGAAGGCCATACTGCATGGCCTTCTGAACGCAGGTCTCCGCGACCGTCTGAGCGGCGAACGGCGTGGATTTCTTCGCGCCGCGAAAACCGAGTCCGCCGGAACTTGCCCAGGAAATGGCGTTACCGTTCAGATCGGTTATCGTAATAATCGTATTGTTGAAGGTAGCCTGGATGTACACATTCCCTTCGTATACGGTCTTTTTCTCTTTTCGTTTTTTAGCAACAGCCAATTGACTCTCCTCCCCCGATCCTACTTCTTCTTCCCGGCGACGGTTTTCCGTTTACCCTTGCGGGTACGTGCGTTCGTTCGGGTGCGCTGTCCACGAACCGGCAGCCCTTTCCGGTGCCTGATGCCGCGGTAACAACCGATGTCCATCAGACGCTTGATATTCAGCGCCGTTTCCGTCCTCAGCCTTCCCTCGACCTTGTATTCGGTCTCGATCAGCATCCTCAGGCCGTTCAGTTCTTCGGCGGAAAGGTCGTTTATACGCTTGGCCGACTCGATCTTTGCCCGCTCGCAGATCTTGTTCGCGGACGACCGGCCGATACCGTAGATATAGGTCAGCGCAATATTGACGTGTTTGTTAGGGAGGTCGACTCCCGCGATCCTGGCCATCTACCTTCCTCCTAGCCCTGTCTCTGTTTGTGCTTCGGGTTTTCGCAAATGATGCGAATTATCCCGTTTCTCTTTATGACTTTGCATTTATCGCAAATCGGTTTCACGCTTACTCGAACTTTCATCCTCTCCCCCTCATACCGCGAAAAACAACAGACCATAGTATCATATTCGTGTTGGTCTGCGCTATAGGTTGCGTCCGCGTATCCTTCCCTTTTTCACTATACCGTCATGGTGATGCATCTTCAAGTTCGCCTCGATCTGCGACATCGTATCAAGATCGACACCGACCATGATCAGGAGCGACGTGCCTCCCATGAGGTATGCAAGTTCCTGAGGGAAGTGAAACAGCCGTTGAACCAACGTCGGGATGATGGCGATCAGTGTAAGGTACAGGGCGCCCGGAAGGAGAATCCGATTGAGTATCTTCTGGAGATACTCCTCCATTTTCTCGGAACGGATGCCCGGAATGGAACCGCCATTTTCCCGCACGTTTTTCGAAATTTCGACTGGATTCAAGGTAACCTGGGTATAGAAGTACGCGAAAAATATGATCAACAGCCCGTAGATGATCATGTGCGGGGCGCCTTCCGGCCTCAGGAAGTATGAAACGTCCCTGAGCCACTTAACGCTCGCCCCGATGTTGCCAGCCACCTGAAGAGGTAGCGTGAGGACGGAAGAAGCGAAGATAACCGGGATGACCCCTGAAGGGTTGATCTTGAACGGGATGTACGTGTTCTGGGAACCGTACATCTTCCTTCCAACGACCCTTTTCGCGTAATGAACCGGTATTTTTCTTTGCCCCTGCTGTTCCAGGATGACGAGCATGACAACCCCGACGAACATCGCGAAAACGACGATGACATACACGGGATTGAGCTCCCTTGCCTGGATCATCTGGATGAGCCGATAGACCGCGTTCGGCATACGGGCCACGATTCCGGCGAAAATCAGGAGCGAGACGCCGTTACCGATACCCTTCTGCGTTATCTGGTCACCCATCCACAGCAGCATCATGGAACCCGTGGTAACGGTCAGCATGGCGATCAGCGTGTAGGAAAGCTTCGATAGGGTTACCGCATTCGGAATCTGGTCCGCCCACACCGTCACCGCATACGACTGGATGATGCAGACAAACACCGTACCGATACGGTTGATCCTCTGCATCTTCTTCTGACCGCCCTCTTCCTGGGTCATCTTCTTCAACGAAGGGAGAACGATGACCAGAAGCTGGGTGATGATCGTCATGGAGATGTATGGCATGACGCCGAGCATGAACACCGAAAAGTTCTTGAACGCTCCACCGGAGAAGAAATCAATATAATCGGTAATACCGCTCTGTTGCGCGGCGAAGTACACCTTCAACGCGGCCAGGTTGATACCCGGGATGGGCAGGATCGTCCCCAGCCGAAAGACAACCAGCATTCCGAGTGTGTAGAGGATCCGCTGTCGCAGGTCCTTGACGCGAAAGATATCGACTAACGCATTGCTCGCCATGTGTCTGTACCTGCTTTAAGAATTACGATTCCACTTTTGCAGCGACGCTGCCGCCCGCTTTCTCGATCTTTTCCTTCGCGGCGGCAGAAACCTTGTCGACCGTCACGGTTAGCTTTTTCGAGAGTTCCCCGGTAGCCAGGATCTTCACGAGAAGGTCTGCGCGCTTGATCAGGCCCTTCGCGACGAGGGTTTCGGCCGAGACGGTCTCCCCATCCTCGTAGCGAATCTGAAGATCGCACACATTCACGACATCGTAATGTTCCTTGAACGGGTAGTTTGAAAAACCGCGATGGGCGAGGCGACGGTACAAAGGCATCTGACCGCCCTCGAATCCAACATAGGTATGTCCGCCGGAACGGGACTGCTGACCTTTGTTACCCCGCCCTGCTGTAGTCCCTGAACCGGAACCCTGGCCGCGGCCTACTATATGCCTTTTCCTGTTTGCGCCTTCTGGCGCATGCAGAGTAAAATCGTCCATCTTACTGAATCTCCTCAACCGTGACGAGGTGCGACACGACCCTTACCATACCGAGTATGGCCGGGGATTTTTCCTGCTCGACGCTCGAACCGATCTTCCTCAAACCGAGGGAACGAACCGTCCTTCGCTGTTCCGGTTTCGAGTGGATAACACTCTTGACCAGTCGGATCCTGATTTTATCAGCCATTATTAGCCCCACATCTCTTTAAGGACTTTACCGCGGTTCTTCGCGACGGTCTTCGCATCCATCAGCTTGCTGACGCCATCGAACACCGCCTTGACGACGTTGATCGAGTTGGACGAACCGAGCGACTTGCTTAAGACGTCGCTTACGCCTGCCGCTTCCATGATCGCCCTGACGGCCCCGCCAGCGATGATACCGGTTCCGGAACACGCGGGCCGCATCACGACGCGGGCGCTCTTGAACTTGCCGATGATCTCGTGAGGAAGGGTCCCGTTTCGGACGGGAAAATGAACCATGTTCCGTTTCGCCTTGTCTATGCTTTTCCGGATCGCGTCGGTAACGTCGTTCGCTTTCCCGAAGCCGAAACCGACATTTCCCTTGCGATCGCCGACGACAGTCAGAGCCGAAAAGGAGAATCGCCGTCCGCCCTTCACGACCTTGGCGGTCCTGTTCAATTTAACCAGTTTTTCAAGGTACTGGTTATCGCGATCTCTATTATCTCTATCCCGATATTCCACTGCGACCCCCTAGAACTTGATGCCGGCCTTGCGGGCGCCGTCGGCTATGGCTTTGACCACGCCGTGATAAAGATAGCCATTGCGGTCGAAAACCACTTCCATGATCTTCTTTTCCGTCAGGCGCTTCGCGATTTCCTCGCCCAGCTTTGATCCGCCGGCTACGTTCGGCTTCACGCCCTTGAACGTTTCCTCAAGCGTCGACGCCGCGCACAAGGTCTTCCCTTCACCGTCATCGATTACCTGCACGTACAAGTACTTGTTGCTCTTGAAAACGCTCATTCTCGGCCGTTCATTGGTACCGTTCAGGGTCTTCCTGATGTGAACTTTCCGTTTTAGGCGCTTTCTCAGCTTATCGTTCATCTTTCGTTTCATGGCTGGCTCACCTTATTTCACGCCGGACTTGCCGACTTTCCGCCGGATGGTTTCGGTGTCGTACTTGATGCCCTTGCCCTTATATGGCTCGGGGAGGCGCAACCCTCGGATTTCAGCCGAAAGCTCGCCGACTTTTTGCTTGTCAATACCGGTAATGGTTATCTTCTGGTCCTTTTCCACGGTAATAGCGATCCCCTCGGGAATGACCACGTCAATGTCGCTCGAATAGCCGAGATTGAGTATCAGGATCTTTCCCTTCACCTCGGCGCGGAAACCGACACCGTTGATGCTGAGGGACCGTGTAAAGCCGGTCGATACGCCGGTTACCATATTATTGACGAGATTCCTGTATAACCCGTGATAGGCCTTGGACTGCTTGGAATCGTCCTTTCTGGTCACCTCGAGCATATTTCCCACGAGCTTGAACTGAACGTCCGGCCTGTAGTCTTGCGAGAGCTTGCCCTTGGGCCCCTCGACGGATACCGAATCGTTCGCTATTTGCACCTTGACGCCCTGAGGTATCAAGATCGGAATTTTACCAACACGCGACATGGTTCCCCTCTTTTACCAGATGGTGCACAGTAATTCGCCGCCCACCTTCTTCTCGACGGCCTTCCTTCCGGTGGTTACTCCGGTCGAGGTGGAAACGATTATCGTGCCGAATCCGTTATATATTCGCGGCATTTCTTCATAGCCGGAATAAATCCGTCGTCCAGGCTTTGAGACACGAATCAGGCCATGAATGACCGGATCGTTCACATCGTCATATTTCAGGAAAATGCGAATGAAATTCTTGCCTTCCTGATTCACTTTCTTGAAATTCTTGATATACCCTTCCGTCTTCAAAATCTTCACGATTTCAAGTTTGAGCTTCGACGTAGGAATATCGACCTTTTCATGCCGCGCGGTGCCGGCATTCCGGATCTTCGTGAGCATATCGGCCACAGGATCAGAAACACTCATACCACTCTCCTACCAGCTCGATTTGGTTACGCCAGGAATGAGGCCTTCGCTGGCGAGCTTCCTGAAGCAGCATCTGCACATCTGGAACTTCCGCATATAGCCACGAGGTCGTCCGCAAATCCTGCACCTATTCACCTTGCGGGTGCTGAACTTCGGTTTCCTCTCGGCCTTGATGATCATCGCTAATCTTGCCATGTATCCCTCGCTCCTCGTTTATTTCCTGAACGGCATGCCGAGCCGCGTCAACAGGCTTTTGGCCTCGCGGTCCGTATTCGCGCTCGTCACGATCACGATGTTCAAGCCGGCGACCCGTTCTATCTTATCGAAATCGATTTCCGGAAAAATGATCTGCTCGGTGAGACCGAGCGCGTAGTTCCCGTGACCGTCGAAGGCATTCGGATTCACTCCCCTGAAGTCCTTGACTCGCGGCAAAGCTACATTCAAGAGCTTGTCCAGGAATTCGAACATCCTGTCTCCGCGAAGGGTCACCATCGTACCGATCTCCTGGTCCTTGCGGACGTGGAAGGTCGCTATCGACTTCTTCGATTTCGTCTTTACGGCGTGCTGTCCCGTAATGAGGATAAGATCGTCAACAGCAGCATCGAGCAGCTTCTTGTTCACGGTGGCTTCTCCGACGCCCATGGAGACGACGACCTTCTTGACGGTCGGAATCTGCATCGGTGTCGTATAACCGAACTCCTTGAACAAATCGCCCGCAACCTGCTCCCGGAACAGCTTCTTCATACGCGGTACGTATTTTTTCGCTTCAGCCATCACAGCACCTCTCCGCATTTCCTGCATACGCGGGTCTTCTTCTCGCCTTCGATCTTGTACGCGATCTTGGTTTTCCCGCACTTCTTGCAGACGATGTTGACGTTCGAAATATGGATAGGCGCCTCGAATTCGACAATACCGCCGCGTTCCTGTTTCGTTTTTCGACGTTTGGCCTTCTTGACCATATTCACGCCCTCGACGACAAGGCGTCCCTTGTCTCGATCCACGGAAAGCACCTTTCCACGCTTCCCCTTATTCTTGCCCGCGACGACTTCGACCTCATCGTCCTTGCGCAGCTTGTATTTCACCGTATTTTCAGCCATCACTTCCTCCTAAAGAACCTCGGGGGCGAGCGATATGATTTTCATAAAATCCCTATCTCTGAGCTCCCTGGCGACCGGCCCGAAAATACGCTTCCCTTTCGGGTTTTTATTCGCGTCGATCAGGACGCATGCGTTGTCGTCGAAGCGGATATAGGTACCGTCGGGACGGCGATATTCCTTCGCCACTCGGACGATGACAGCCTTCTCGACCGTCCCTTTCTTTACGGAAGAATGGGGAAGCGCAGCCTTTACCGCGACGACTACGATGTCGCCAATACTCGCATACTTTCTTTTGCTTCCGCCGAGCACCTTGATGCACTGGACGAGTTTCGCTCCAGAGTTATCGGCAACGTTCATTATCGTTTGCATCTGGACCATGATTAGACTCCGTTGGTTATTTCGCCCGCTCGACGATCTCTACGACTTTCCAGTGCGTATCCTTGCTGATCGGACGAGTCTCGACGATGCGTACGGTATCACCCGTGTGCGCGTCGTTCTTCTCGTCGTGAGCCTTCACTTTTTTCGTGCTCATGATATACTTCTTGTACAACGGATGCAGCTTCCTGGTCGTGATCGCGACGACGATCGTTTTCATCATCTTGTCGCTCACGACGGTGCCCGTCATCTCGTTTACCTTTTTCTGCACGGCAGCTTTTTCTTCCACGTCCGACTCCTCTACTTGTTCGCTTCGCCTTGCAGATCGTGCAGATGCACGATCGTGTTCAGGCGCGCGATTTTCCTGCGTAAATTCCGTTTCTGGAGCGGATTGTCGATATGTCCGATGACCAACTGGAAACGGAGATCGAAGTACTGCTTCTTGACCTCTTCAAGCTTCGCCTTGACTTCCGGGAAGGTCAGATTTTTGTACGAATCTTTCATCTGATTACTCCTGGCCTACGCGTTCAGCGAATCTGGTCTTGATCGGCAGCTTGCTACCGGCAAGCCGCATCGCTTCCTGCGCGATCGATCTATCGATGCCGGAAAGCTCGAACAGGATCGTTCCGGGCTTCACGACCGCGACCCAGTATTCCGGGTTGCCCTTGCCCTTGCCCATGCGGGTTTCCGCCGGCTTCTTGGTATAGGGCTTGTCGCAGAACACGCGGATCCACATCTTGCCGCCGCGCTTGACGTGGCGGTTGATGGCGATGCGGGCCGCTTCGAGCTGGCGGTTGGTCACCCAGAACGCCTCCATCGAAACCAGGCCGAATTCGCCGAAGTCGATGGAATTGCCGCGAGTGGCGTGTCCGTTTATGTTACCGCGCTGCTGCTTGCGGTACTTCATCCTCTTGGGACTCATCATGATGTTAGCTCCTAGCGGGGGCGCGTTCGCGCCGCTTCTTCACGAGCACGCCCGCGTCCTCGTTCTGCTCGTTGCGGTACATGATGCCCTGGAACACCCAGACCTTGACGCCGATCTTACCGAAAGTCGTGAAAGCCTCGGCGAAGCCGTAGTCGATGTCGGCCCTGAGGGTGTGGAGGGGAATGCGCCCTTCCTTGTACTCCTCGGTGCGCGACATCTCGGCGCCGCCCAAGCGGCCGGAGCAACGGACCTTTACGCCCTGGGCGCCGGCCTTCATTCGCGTTGGAAATCGCGGTCTTCATGGCCTTGCGGAAGGAACCGCGCGCCACGAGCTGTCGGGCGATATTCTGCGAAATGATCTGGGCGTTCCCGTCCGGTTTCTTGATTTCCTTGATCTTGATCTGGACCTTTTTGTTGACCGCATGCTGCAGCGTCTGTCCAATCGCCTCGATGTTCGCACCCTTCACGCCGATGATTACACCGGGCCTTGAGGTGTTGATGATGACCGTTATCCTCTGCGGATGGCGGATGATCTCGATCTTGGCGATATCGGCTCCCTTGGTTTCCGGAAGTCCCATTATGATCTTCCTCAGTTTCAGGTCTTCATGGAGCGTGTCGGCATACTCGCGCGGATCAACATACCAGCGAGACGCCCAAGTCTTGTTGATACCGAGCCGTAAGCCGATCGGATTGACTTTATTGCCCACGTTTTTCCCCCGTCTTCGCGATTTCGTCTATCACGACCGTAATGTGGCACATACGTTTCATTAGCATATCCGCTCGACCACGGGCACGAAACCATACGCGCCTCATCCTCGGGCCTTCATTGATCCAGAGCTCCTTAACGTAGAGCATATCTTCATCGAGCTTCTTGTTCTGATCCAGCGCATTAGCCGCGGCCGACTTTACGACTTTCTTGATGAGATCGGCACCCTTCTGCGGCATGTTGTCCAGAATCGCCATCGCTTCGGGATACGTCCGTTTCCGGACCACGTCCGCAACCGGTCGCACCTTGAACGGTGAGGCCATCAAGTATTTCGAAGTCGCGGAGTAACCCTTCTTTTCTGCCATGTTCGTCACCTATTTCTTGACGGCTTTCTTGTCCGAACCCGAATGACCACGGAAAATCCGTGTAGGCACGAATTCACCGAGCTTATGACCGACCAGGTTTTCCGTGATGTACACGGGAATCCAAGTCTTACCATTATAGACCGATACGGTCGATCCAACCATTTCAGGAATAATCGTAGAACAGCGGGAATAGGTCTTGATCATCTTTCGATCACCAAGCTTCGCATTCTCGATCACCTTCTTGTACAGGCTCTTTTCCACGAAGGGGCCTTTCTTTACAGATCTTGACACCGTCGTCTCCTATTTTCTTCGCTTCGCGATGAGCTTCGAGGATGTTTTATGTTTATCCCGCGTCTTATAGCCCTTGCACGGCTGGCCCCAAGGCGTCCTCGGATGGCAACCCTTGTTACGGCCCTCACCACCACCATGCGGGTGATCGATCGGGTTCATCGCCATACCTCGAGTAACCGGTTTCTTGCCGAGCCAACGAGCTCGACCAGCCTTGCCGAGATGAACGTTCATGTGGTCCTCGTTCCCGATCTCTCCGATCGTCGCGAGGCATTCTTTCCGGACCATTCTCATTTCATCCGAAGGAAGCTTCAGCGTAACGTAATCGCCTTCCTTCGCCACGATGAGAGCTCCGGCACCGGCCGTGCGAACCATCTGGCCGCCCCGTCCCTTCTTCAGTTCAACATTGTGAACCATGATGCCAAGGGGAATCCGGTCAAGAGGAAGGCTGTTTCCCACATCGAGCGAGGCTTTCGCTCCGCTCATGATGACCTGCCCGACCTTGAGACCCTTGGGAGCCAGGATATACCGCTTCTCGCCATCCACGTAATGGATCAGTGCGATGTTCGCGGTCCTGTTCGGATCGTACTCAATGGTAGCGACCTTGCCAGGAATGTCGAACTTGTCCCGCTTGAAATCGATCAGCCTAAGAAGGCGCTTGTGGCCGCCACCCCGATGCCATACGCTGATACGGCCATCGGATGACCTGCCGCCCTTTTCACGCTTGCCTGTCGTCAGGGATTTCTCCGGAGTCGTACAGGTGATTTCCTCGTACGTCAGGGAGGTTCGGCCGCGTAATCCCGGCGTCATCGGTTTATATGTCTTGATACCCATAATGCTTCATTGCCCCTTTCCGTCGGTTATCGGTTCAAACACCCTCAAAAACGGAAATCGTCTCGCCTTTCTCGAGTTTGACGATCGCCTTTTTCCAGGACGAAGTGTAGCCCGGCTGATTCCGGAGCCGTTTCGGTTTTCCCTTCACGTTCATGATCGCACACGAAACCGGATGCACGTTGAAGAGCTTGCGGATCGCCTCTTTAACCTGGGTCTTGTTCGTCCTGGCGTCAACCTGAAAAACGTACTTGCCTTCCTCGCGGAGAGCGTTCGTCTTCTCGGTCAGTACCGGTGCTATGATGATCGAATCGTAGTTCATTCCTCGCCCTCGCTCTTCTGTTCGTAGAAGGTATTCAGGTTCTTCGCGGCCGTCTCCAGAAGGAGGACGTGTTTGCCGTAGAACAGATCGTGAGCCCGTAACCTTCGGTAGGACAGGAACTGCACCCAGGGAAGATTCCGCGCAGCCTGTTTCAGCTTTGCATCCTCGTCCTTGAGAACGATGACCGTCCTCTCCTGCGGAACGAGATTCTTCAGGAGGGAAACGAGATCTTTGGTCTTCCCGGTTTCCACCGAAAAATCCTCGATCACTTTCAACCTGTCCTGCTGGATCTTCATGCTCAGGATCGTCTTCATGGCCAGCCGCTTCACCTTCTTGGGAAGCTTGTATCCATAATCACGGGGCTTCGGCCCGAAGATCGTTCCGCCGCCCACGAGAAGCGGAGACTTCTTGTCGCCCTGGCGGGCGCGACCCGTACCTTTCTGATGAAAGGGCTTGGCGTTCGAGCCATGAACCTCGCCGCGGTCCTTCGTGCATGCCGTTCCAACACGGAGGTTCGCGAGCTCATTGTTTATCGCATAGTACACGACGTCCTCGTTGACCGGAAGGCCGAAAACCTTGTCGTTCAACTCGATCGTGTGCACTTCTTTGCCTTGAACGGAAAAAACTTTCCTTTCCATCGCTGCCCCTACCTATTTCGCTTTCTTTACGGCTTTCCGGACGAGGAGAACGCTGTCACGCACGCCAGGTACGGCTCCGCAGACCAGCATCATGCCGTTGTCCTTGTCGACCTGAACGATACGGAGATTCTGAATCGTCGTCGTCTCACGGCCCATACGGCCGGGCATCTTCACGTTCTTGAACGTGTGGGAAGGATAGGTACACTGACCGGTCGAACCCGGCTCCCGGTGGAACTTGGAACCGTGGGTCGCACGACCGCCACCGAAATGGTACCGTTTCACGACGCCCTGAAAACCCTTGCCCTTGCTGGTCGCGGTCACATCGACGAACCTGATGGACTCGAAGACCTCGACGCCAAGGATATCGCCAACCTTGCATTCGATCGGAAAATCCCTCAGCTCTTTCAGTACGCTTTTGGGCGTGATATTTTCCGTAAACTGACCGGCATATGGCTTGGAAACGCGGCTTTTCTTTTTCTCGAAGCTTCCAAGTACAACCGCGTTATACCCATTCTTTTCCTGAGTGCGCTGTCCAATGACGACGTTCTTTTCGAAACGTATGACGGTAACGGGAATAAGGATTCCCGTCTCATCGAAAACCTGCGTCATTCCGACTTTCTTTGCAATCAAACCTAACATAATTTCACAACCCCAAGCTTCGGATCGTCCCGCTTACGCCGAACGGAACGCTACTGTTTGATCTCGACGTCGACACCGGCGGGAAGCTCCAACTTCATCAGGGAATCCATGACCTCGGCGGTCGGCTCGAGGATATCGATAAGACGCTTGTGCGTCCTCATCTCGAACTGCTCACGCGACTTCTTGTTGACGAACGGAGAGCGAAGAACGGTATATTTCGCGACGCGAGTGGGCAACGGAATCGGACCCGAAACTTTGGCGCCCGCCTTCTGGACCGTCTGCACGATCGCTTTCGCGCTCTGGTCGATCAGCTCGGCATCGAAGCCTCTAAGCCTTACCCGAATTCGTTCCTTAAGCATTGCTCCTCCAAAAAAAGGCCGCGGGCGGTCGTCCTCAGCAGACTTCCGCCCGTCGTCCTGCAAACATGTCTATTCGATGATCTCGGTTACCTGGCCGGAAGCCACGGTATGGCCGCCTTCGCGGATAGCGAAGCGGAGCCCTTTCTCCATGGCGATCGGGTACAGCAGCTCAACGGTAATCTCGGTATTGTCTCCGGGCATGACCATCTTCTTGTCTTCAGGGATGGTGATGGTACCGGTAACGTCCGTCGTCCTGAAGTAGAACTGGGGGCGATAATTCGTGAAGAACGGGGAATGGCGACCGCCCTCTTCCTGGTTCAGAACGTAGATCTGGCCTTTGAATTTCTTGTGCGGGGTGATCGTGCCGGGCTTTGCGAGGACCTGGCCGCGCTCTACGTCAGCCTTGTCGATACCGCGAAGCAGGGTACCGACGTTGTCGCCGGCCCGCCCCTCGTCGAGGAGCTTGTTGAACATTTCGATACCGGTGATGACGGTCTTCTTCGTCGGCTTGATGCCGACGAGCTCGACTTCCTCGTTCAGGTGAACGATGCCGCGCTCGACTCGACCCGTGGCGACCGTTCCGCGTCCGGAGATCGAGAAGATGTCCTCGATGGGCATCAGGAAGGGTTTGTCGACGTCGCGAACCGGATCCGGGAAGTAGTTGTCCATCGCGTTGAGAAGTTCGACGATGCATTCCTGGGCCTTGGGATCCTCTGGGTGGGACATGGCATTGAATGCCGAGCCCTTGATGATCGGGGTCTTGTCGCCGGGGAAGTTCTGGCTGGTGAGAAGATCGCGGATCTCCTCTTCGACGAGCTCGAGCAGCTCGGGATCGTCAACCATGTCGACCTTGTTCATGAAAACGATGATCGCGGGAACGCCGACCTGACGGGCGAGAAGCACATGCTCGCGGGTCTGGGGCATGACCGAATCGGGAGCCGAAACGACGAGGATCGCGCCGTCCATCTG